>JAIVJJ010000370.1 GCA_020200095.1 Acidobacteriota bacterium
AAGTCGTAAGATTTGACGAAATTTAGCGCGTGAAATTTGAGCGCGTATATAAAGTTTGCAACTATCTGTCATAACTAGCTTTAATTATTATATTTTACTTTTTCGCTAGTCATGACCCAAAAATAAATAAACTAAAAAGTGCCGGGCATTCGAGGACAAATCTGTAAGCCGAATTTTGTATCTGTTATAAAAACAGTCAGCAATCATTCATCTAGGCGATTTGTTGCCAAACCGCTCAAGCGACCTACCCGGAAACGCCTTCCAAATTTCTTTAGAAGATTTAGTGGGCAGCTTAAATTTACGTTTCCCTATTTGGTCTTGCACCGCGAGGAGTTTGCCTAGCCGCGCCTGTTACCAAACGCGCTGGTGCGCTCTTACCGCACCGTTTCACCCATCACCACAACTAATTCCGCAATCCGAAATTCGCATTCCGCATTTGTAATGGCTGGTCTGTTCTCTGTTGCACTTGTCGTCGTTTGTTTACTGAAAAACAAACGCCCGGACGTTATCCGGCTCGCCGCCCTTCGGTGTTCGGACTTTCCTCTTTTATCTTTTACAAAAAAAGCGATTGCTCAACTTGTCCTTTTGCCCGGCTGAAATATTTTAACAAATTTTGTCTAACAAGGACAGTTATTCTTTAGGAAATTTATTTTTGATTCTTTCGCAGTGGTAAACTCTCAGGAGAAAAAAGGTGTGACCATTTTTTGAGAAAAAAACTGTTTACTAAATTTTCAACTTCGTTCGTGGTTTTACAATTTTCAAGCTGTTTGGAAATCTCCCGCGCCTCCTCGAAAGCAATTCCCGATACGGTTTTTCTGATACGCGCAATTGAATTTAAATTCATACTCAACTCTGTCGCTCCGAGACCGATTAGAATTGCCGCATAAACAGGCGAACCTGCCATTTCGCCGCAAACGATTAGCGGAGTATTATTGTTTTCTGCCGCCTGAATCACCTTTTTTACTGCACGAATAACCGCAGGATGAAGCGTCCTAAACCATTCAGCAACCGATTCGTTGTCGCGGTCAACCGCTAAAAGATACTGCACCAAATCATTTGTTCCGAGACTTAAAAAATCAGCTTCACGCGCCAATTCTTCAATTATAAAAACAGTTGCCGGAATTTCAATCATTGCGCCGATGCGAGGATTGCCGTATTTAACTTTTCTTTTCTTTAACCTCGATTTTTCATTTTCCAAAATCTCTCTGGTTAATAAAATTTCCGAAACTTCGGAAACCATCGGTAGAATAATATCAATGTTATTTGCGGCGGAAGCCTGCAAAAGAGCGCGAAGCTGAATGCGAAATTGTTCTTTGTTAGATAAGCCCAGGCGAATTCCACGCAGTCCGAGGGCGGGATTTTGTTCCCTTTCGGCGCTTTCATCGGCAAATTGCTCGAAACTCGAATCAAAAGTGCGTATTTTTACGCCTTCCTCGCCCGCTAGTTCAGCAATGTTGCGGTAGGCTTCGATTTGTTGTTGTTCAGATGGAAAACCTTTATTTTGATTAAATAAAAATTCTGAACGATATAACCCGATTCCTTTTGTCCTAAAATTATTTGCCTTTGCCAATACTGTTGGTAAGTCAATGTTGGCGCGAAGAATAATTTCACGCCCGTCGAGAGTTTGGAGTTTTTCGTCTTCTGCCTCAAAATTTTCGGAATTTTCAAAATTTAACTGTTGAATTTCCTCAGCAACGAGTTTAAATTTTTCCGTTGTTTCTTTCGAAGGATTAAAAATAACCTGTCCGTTAAATCCGTCAACGATAACTTCATCGCCCGTTTTAACGTGTCGTAGAACTCCTTTTACTCCCGTCACGGCAGGAAGATTAATTTCCCTAGCCAAAATAAACGAATGCGATGTCCAACCACCTCTTTCCGTTATGATTGCCTTTGGCTGGCATTCAGTGAGTTCAATCAATGTCGAAGGCTTTATCTCGCGCGCCACAATAATCGAGTCTTTTTCCAAGCGAATATTTTGCCTTCCATCTCCGCCTAATGCGGTCAGAAGTCTTTCGGCAACGTCCTCCAAATCAACATATCGTTCTCTGAGATAATCATCGGCAATGGTTTTATATTTTGCTATATAGGCATCAGTAATCATTTTTACTGCCCATTCCGCATTAACTTTATTTTCCTGAATGAATGTTTCTATTTTGGTGAGAAGCGAATTGTCTTCAAGAATTAATCGGTGAGCGTCGAATATATTCACTTTGGCGGCGTCGCTGTTTTCGGACTTTAGTCCGCCGATTTTTTTTAATTGTAATTTTGCCAGACGAACGGAGACGCGAAATCGGCGCAATTCCTGTTCAATTTGTGATTTTTTCAACTCAGTGCGGTAAAACTGCCTTTTGCGACCGTGCAGGCAAACAACCTTGCCGATGGAAATGCCCCTCGATACCGCACGTCCGCTAAGTTTTATTTCACCGTTTTTTTTTCCTGTTTGTGAGATTTGATTAGTTTCGCCTAAAACAATCATTGTCTTTAAACTAAAACATTAGCGACTTTTTTCGTATTTTCTACTGTTAAAGCTAACTTCAAAAAAAGGTCTTAACTTCCGAAATCCATATTAATTCCGCCGCCGCTTCCCTGTGATGGAAAGAAAGGTCTTAAAAGTCCGGCGAATGCTCTTAGATTTCTGGTTTGAATCAAAATTTCGCCCGGTCCCATAAATTCAGCGACCAAGCCTTCTCCGCTCAAAAAACTTCGGAAAAACCCGCTTTTAGCCGCTTTACGCAAACTGTATTGCATTTGTCCTTCCCAAGCGACCAGATGCCCGGTGTCAATAACGTATTGCTCGCCCGGGTGCAACGATTTCCGGTGAATCGCGCCGAACGATGAAACAAGTAATAGTCCTGTTCCGTTAACCTGCAAAAGAAACAAGCCTTCGCCGCCTATCCAAGATTTTGCGCCTCCGAATTTTGTATCTACCTGCAAACTCGTATCACCCGCCAAATAAGAACTCGACTGCACCATAAAAACTTGGTTGTTCATTTCAATACCGACGACATCTCCGGGCGAACCGGGCGCCAGCGTTACTTCACCCGCATTTCCTTGAGCCGTAAAAGTTGAAACAAATGCCGATTCACCGCCGACCGCTCGTTTTAGCGCGCCGAAAACTCCGCCTTTCAATTCAGAATGAAGATCGACATTTGCCGACATCGAAACCATAGCCCCGGCTTCGGCGGAAATTGATTGTCCGGGGTGCAAATTAACGACTGCAAGCGCAAATGCGCCTTGATGCTCTATTTCCCAAGTATATCCGCGACCTTGTCCGCGCCCGTCCGTATCTAAATGAAAGGCTTCGCGTCCTTGTTGTTGATTGGAATAATTTCCCTGTTGATTTGAAAAATCATACTGTTGCGCGGAATTGCCATAATTTGCCTGCGCTTGCTGTTCATTATTTGGTGTATTTGGC
>JAIVJJ010000129.1 GCA_020200095.1 Acidobacteriota bacterium
AACAAATGATAAAGAACTATGTTCAGCAACAAGGCAAGATTGAGTCTAACGGTCAACTCAAACTCTTTTAATACCCCGTCAGCTTGCTGCGGGGTAGTTTATTAACCAATTATATTAGACAGTTAAGGTTTTGCGTCGTAGAATTTAAGTTTTAGATTGGAGTAGAAAAATGAACAAAGCAGGCAAAATCATTTCGATAAATCCACCTTATGCGATTCCCGGCAGCGAGGTTTTAATCGTTTGTCAGAACTTTAAGATAAACGGAGATGATGAATACGGCTGTTTTTTCAACGGTCAAAAAGCGCGACTTGTCGGGGCGTCAGATAACAGAATCTTAGCGATTGTACCGGATAACTCAGATACAACCGAAGTTGAGGTTTATCTCCAAAACGCCGGTGATAAAAGCGCATCAAAAACAATAATGGTCGGAAAAAAGCTGGCGGATAATTTACATATGGTTGCTAATCCGGCAGTTGACCCGAAAGATGATTCGATAATTTTGACTCGTTCCGGCTCGCGCGGTCAACAGCTTCCCATTACACTTTTACGATTGGAAAAAGATGGATTTTTAAACGAAATGCCCGTTGATATTATGAATCCGACGGCAGTTGCGTTTGATAAAACAGGTCAGCTTTTTGTCACGGCGCGAGCTGACGCCGAAGTTTGCTCTATCAATATGGATGAAGAAGCCATTCCTTACGCTTCCGAACTTGGTATTGCGACGGGTTTAGCATTCGATAAAAATGGCGTGATGTTTGTCGGCGATCGAAGCGGTACGATTTATCGCGTCGAAAGTTTCGGAAACGCAGATTCGTTTGCGGTGCTTGAGCCATCGGTTTCGGCTTACCATATGGCATTCGGTAACGACGGGAGGTTATATGTAACAGCGCCTGGACTCTCTAGTTTCGATGCAATTTATGCTATAGACAAAAATGGTTACGATAAAATTTTCTATCGCGGTTTAGGCAGACCGCAAGGCATAGCCTTTGACAATCAGGAAAATATTTACGTAGCGGCAAGTTTCCAGGGCAGCCGCGGGATTGTGAAGATTACGCCGGATGGAAAAAATGCGGAAGTTTTTGTCGCTGGAATGAATATTGTCGGGCTTTGCTTTACCAGAAAAGGCGAGATAATAGTCGCTACTAATGACACGGTTTATAGTTTACCAATCGGGATTTATGGAACGCTTTTGTAAATTAAAAATGCAAAATTAAACAAAGCGTGATTGAACAGATAAGCACAAAATAGCAATTTTCAGAAAAGAGAAAAAAGGCAAAAGTTGGATAAATTTCCATACTTTTGCCCTTTTAACTTTCAATTTTTAATTTTTAATTTTCAGGATTCGGTGTCGGCTTCGGTTCGGGTTCGCTTCCGCGCTTTTTCAATTGCGGTGGCGTGTCTTTTTTGTCCGAACTTGAATCACTACTCGAATCGCTTGGATTAGTCGAATCAACTTCGGGTTGACGCCGTTTTAAAGTTGGCTTACCTGCTTCGCCTTCATCAAAATCGCCGACAATTGCCGCTTTCGCATTCGAAGTCCTCAATAAATGACCCTTTACGCTCTGAAACTCGGAAGTACTAATAACATATTCTTCCTGTTCAGGAAAGCGTGATACAAGCGAGAGACTAGCGTCTCGACGCTCAATTGATTGCGGATGCGTAGAGAAAAGTTTTGACAATGTTCCGGGTTTCTTCTTATTCTTGGAAGCAAGTTTTTCAAACATTGTTGACATTGCCGTCGGATCGTAACCAGCCGCGTAAAGATATTGCACGCCGAGTTTATCGGCTTCTACTTCAGCGCCGCGACTGAATTTCAACATCCCCAGCGCGCCGAAAATGCCGCCCGCATTCTGCAAAACCGTGCTGGCAATGCCGCCACCAAAAATAATTCCTGCCAGCATTCCATAATTCATTGCACTTGCTTTTCCCTGGTTTTCCATCGCGTGCCGCGCCGCAACGTGGGCAATCTCGTGAGCCATCACGCCCGCTAACTCCGCTTCGTTATCGGCTGCCAAAATCAGTCCTTTATTAACGTAGAAAAAGCCGCCGGGAAGCGCAAAAGCATTTACCTCGTCGCTGTCAATAACTTTTATTGTAAAAGGAATTTTCGCGTCAGAGTGGAGAACGACGTTTTGCCCGACACGATTAACATATTCAGTAATCAACGGGTCTTCAACTAGCTTCGCTTGCTGCTCTACTTCATTTGCCAGTTGTCTGCCGATGGCAACTTCCTTTTCCTTCGAACCGCCAAGCCAGCCAAAAAATTTGTCCGAACCGCTATTGATATTGCGCTTGCCGATGAATGTCGGATCTTCTTTTGGTGTCAACGTTTTATTATTTGTTGTTTGAGTTGGTGTGCCGGCGCTTTCCTTTTCAGCCTTCTTGTCTTTTTTATCCTTCTTATTCTTTTTAGCGTCGTTTTGTGGATTGTCCTGCTTGGCTTGCGCCATAACGCTTGCCGGATAAAAAGCCACAGCACTAAACCAAACGGCTAAAATTAAAGAAAATACACCAAATTTATGAATCGAACCTTTACGCATTCTTGCCTCCTAATATCCTTACACTCTTTTGGCGAGTAAAATAGAGTTCTAATGTTTTATTTATTATCCTAATTTGTAAAGCAACGAATCTTATGATGCCAGATAATTAATTTGAGTTGTGAGAGTTTCGACGAAAATTACCAGAAAAATTTATAAATTCAAGTTTTTTGATAAATCAGTAAAAAAAGCCTTTTCTGCGTTTTAACTTTTTAACTTTTTAACTTTTTCAAATTTTACGCCTTTCGCCTTTTATCCTATATTTCTTTATGATGCAGAAAATTTCCATTGTCGGCGTTGGCAGGCTCGGCGGAGCGTTAGCGATTTCACTGGCGAAAAAAGGCTACCAAATCGAATGTCTTGTCGTTCGTAAAAAAGAATCTGCCAAAAAAATTGCCGAATTTATCAAACCGAAGCCAAAAATTGTGTCTTTGAGGGATTTTTCACCCGCTTCTTCTGAAATAATTTTCATAACTACGCAGGATTATGAGATTGAAAACGCGGCGGAGGCTTTAGCTAAAAAATCAAGTAATAAACTGTTTGTTTTTCACACGAGCGGTTCGCTTTCTTCTGAAATTCTTTACAAATTAAAACAAATCGGCTGTGTTGTCGGTTCGATTCATCCGCTTGTATCCATTAGTGAAGCGTTTTTAGGCGCTGAGCGTTTTAGGGGCGCGTTTTTTTGTGTTGAAGGCGAGCAAAAAGCTGTCGAAATTGCCAAAAAAATAATTGACGATTTGGAGGGAAATTTTTTTTCCATTGAAACGAAATATAAAACTCTTTATCACGCTTCGGCGGTTACAGCGAGCGGTCACTTCGTCGCATTGATTGATGTCGCGCTTGAAATGTTTTCAAAATGCGGCGTTGATAAAAAC
>JAIVJJ010000255.1 GCA_020200095.1 Acidobacteriota bacterium
CCCGTATTGTGGTCGGAATTAAAGCATTGGAACTAAAAAGTTTGAGCAATTAAAAGGCAAAATATTATCAAAATATTATAAGGCTGAATCGAATTTAAATCGCTCGAATTCGGGATAAAAGTTTTGAGATTTGATAGAATAAAAATAACCGGAAACGGTTTATAAAATTATGGAAGTTTTATTGGCAGACGAATACGGGTTTTGTTTCGGTGTCGAACGCGCCGTCGAGATGGTCGAAGAATCACTCGAAGAAGGCGATACGGTTCGCACTCTTGGTCCGTTAATCCACAACGACCAGGAAATGTCACGGTTGGCGACACACGGCGTCGCGACGATTAGCGAACCTGTGCAAATTCAGCGCGGCGAAACAGCCGTTATTCGCGCTCACGGCGTAACGCCGCAGGTCGAAGCGGAATTAAGGGAAAAAGCATCGAAAGTTGTTGACGCGACTTGTCCTTTCGTAACGAAAGTGCAAAAACTCGCCTCACGCGCTGCCGCGCAAGACCGGCACGTCGTCGTTGTCGGAAATCCCGAACACCCGGAAATGATCGGCGTTTTCGGTTACGCGCCGGAACACGCTTTTGTCATCAATGACGCTTCGGAAGTCGCTAATTTACCAAAACTAAAAAGTCCTCTGGTAGTTTCGCAAACAACTATTAAATTAAAAAATTTTCTCGAAGTCGCCGAAGCCGTCAAAGGAAAAACCGATGACGAAGTGCAGGTCGTTAATACGATTTGCTCGGCGACGCGCGACCGGCAGGACGCGGCACGGGCGTTGTCAACAGTGGTTGATGCGTTTTATATTATCGGCGGTCGTCATTCTTCCAATAGCCGGAAACTTCTCGCCGTATGCAAAGAAGAATGCGAAAAAAGTTTTTTGATTGAAACCGAAGACGAAATTAATGCCGAAGATTTGCGCGGCGTCGAAAAGGTCGGCGTTACCGCTGGCGCTTCGACACCGAATTGGTTGATTGACAAAATTGTTAATCGCCTGAAAGCAATAGGCACTGAGAATTAAGCAGTTTGATTGAGTAAAATAAAATTGAGCGCCGGCAAATGTATTGAAAATTTATTTACATTTGCCGGCGCTCAATTTTATTTGCTTGCTGCGACCGCTTTACGGATTAACTTCTTCAAATTTCGGCATCGAAATTGATTGGTTTAGGATAACGCCGAACTCTGTGCCGGATTTTACTTCGGCATCCTCGCCTTTAGTGAATCTTTCACCGGCAAGACCGCCGAGACCGCCGAGGATTCCGCCAATCAAAGCGCCTTTTCCGCCGCCGATTAATCCGCCTAAGATAGCGCCGCCGCCAGCACCACCCCCGATAAAGATGATTTTGCGATTTTTCATTTTATCGCCCGAAGCCGTGCCTTCCGGGTCACTTTTCGCATCTTTAGTTTGCAGGTCGGTTAAAGAACCGTTGATAGCGCGGCGCGTTCCGTTTGGAAGTCTCACTTCAACAAAACTCACGTCAATCGTGCCGGGGTCGCCGCCTTTTTTCGCGGCTCTCGCCGAATCAACACGCCCCGTCACGGTGCTTCCGGTCGGAATTACAATCACGCCGGTGTTTGAATAAACCGGCTCGGTTACGGTCGCCGTAAATCTGTCGCCCGAACGCGCCGTTTTTGAACTGATTGTATCGTTCATACGGACGCGCAAGGTCTGACCGTCTTCAACCGTATATAATCGAACCGTAGGTCGTGTTACAATCGTTCTTTTGACGGTTGTTTTGCGAATTACGGGCTTGCGTTTTACGGGTCGTCTCTGTGCAAAAACATCAGTTGCGCTAAACACAAAAACCATCGCCAAAATCGCTGTTAAAAATTTGAAATTAAGTGAATTTTTCATTTCTCACCTCGTCCTTTATTTGTTGTTAAAAAAGTTCAAAACTCTTTTGCATTAACCGTTTTTAAGACGCTATGCGGTTTTCAACCGTTGTCTTAAACTTTAGATTCAGGAGTATTGCTAACAGAACCTTCCACATCCGGCTTTTTGTCGAAACAAAATGCTTGAAACAAGGAACAATTTTTTTCGTATTTCTTGTCATTGAAGACGCAACGAACTTTCAAAGTTTCGGCATCTTATCATTCATAATTTTTATGTAATAGGAAGTAACCATTTATGTCAAAAAGAGCAATCTATCAATTATCGGCGCGTCAAATTTTGTTTTTGGCTTTGGCATCGGCTCTAATCGCTGTCGGAACGATGGCTTGTTTGAGCAATTTCGGCAACGCCTGGCAAGCGCGAGAAACGGCTAATGTCGCTTCAGCGGAAAATGCTCCACAAGGAATCTCCGAGCCTTCTGAAGTGAGCGACGAGCAAAACAGCATCGAAGTTTATCGGGCGCTTTCGCCGGGCGTAGCCTATATTACAACGAGCGCGCGGGTAGAAAATTTTTACGGTGAAGAATTTGAACGCGAACGAGGCAACGGTTCGGGTTCGGTCATTGATTCGCAAGGACATATCTTAACGAATTATCACGTTGTCGAAGGCACATCAAAACTTACGGTGAGTTTCGGCGGCGATAAAGTTTATCCGGCAAAACGCATCGGCGGCGACCCGGACACGGATTTAGCCGTTATCAAAATTGACCCGCCTCCGACGGGTTTAACCGTTATTCAATTCAGCGATTCGGATAAACTTGTCGTCGGACAAAAAGTTTTAGCTATCGGAAATCCGTTCGGTCTGGACAGAACTTTGACGACCGGCGTAATTTCCGGTTTACAACGCCCGATTCGCGGCGTCAACAATCGCCCGATTGAAGGCGCGATTCAAACAGATGCGTCAATCAATCCGGGTAATTCCGGCGGACCGCTGCTCGACAAATACGGCAAAATGATTGGCATTAACGCGCAGATTTACTCGCGCACCGGCGGTTCGGTCGGCGTCGGATTTGCAATTCCGGTTAATATCGCTAAGCGCGTCGTTCCGCAATTGATTCAATTCGGCGAAGTTCGCCGTCCAAAGCTCGGCGCAAATCTTTACAGCGTCGAACAATTAAGCGAACAAGGCTTAAAATTTCCGGTTGGAAAAGGCTTGCTTGTTCGAAGCGCTTTAGCCGGTGGTTCGGCAGATCGCGCTGGCATTCGCGGAATTTCGCAGTCTCCCAGTGGTGAAATGGCTTTAGGCGATGTTATTACGTCGATTGATGGCGAAAAGCTGAGTGATTTAGACGATTTGTATCGTTTTCTGGATAAAAAACAAATCGGCGATACAGTTCAGGTTGAAATTTTCCGCAATAATCGAACATTGATGGTTCCGGTTAAACTCTTGCCTTTACCTACGACATCACAAAATCGTCTGCGTTAATTTGATAATCCAAGGCAGCGACGCTCACGCTTTGGCGGTAAATGAAAAATGATGAATACGAATCAATATGTATTCATCATTTTTCATTTACCGCTTACCGTTCACCGTAAAATCCGTGTTAATCTGTGTTTTCTTTTATGGAAAAACTTGAGTTAAACGATTTTTACAACAAAGGTTTCGGCTGGATTTGCAAGCATTGCGAGCGTGAATTAAAAGAAGCGGATAATTTTTCAAATCGAAAACACTCTCGCTTGATGCGCGAAGGCGAAGCCGAAAGCAAACAATTGAAACTCTCAAACATTGCTCTGGCAAAATGGATGGATAAAGCCCAGCGAACTTTGATGTGTCCGCGCTGTGGCATCACGGAACTCGCCGATAAATTTTAGATTTTAAGCATAGAGAACACGGAATTCGCACAAAGAAATTTTATTTTGCTGAAATCTCTTCTTGTTCTCTGTATACTCTATGGTTAAAATCTTGAACAATGAAAATTCTCGATGTCGGCTGCGGCAGCAATAAGTACGAAGGCGCGATCGGCTTAGACAATAATCCGCGTACGGCGGCAGACGTGATTCATGACCTCGGAGTTGTTCCGTACCCGTTTCAAGACAACGAGTTTGACTTTATAATTTCGCGCCATGCTGTCGAACACATTCCCGATGTGATGGCTTTTATAACGGAACTTTACCGTATCACGAAAAACGGCGGTCGAATCAAACTCGTTACGCCGCACTATACCAATCCCGATTGGGCAACCGACTTAACGCATCGCAATCATTTTAATTCTTATTCTTTTAATACTTTTATACCGGAGCGGCAGGTTTTTGATTTTTACACGGACGTTAAACTAAAGCCGATTCGTACCTATGTTTCGCTAGCGAATTTATGGCGCGGCTTGGGAATTGAGTTTTTAGTGAATCTCGACCAAAAATCCGAGAAATTTCGTTTTATGCGTAAATTCTGGGAACATTATTTAAGCTATATTTTTCGGGGCAAAGAGCTTCATTTTGAATTTGAAGTAGTAAAACAAAACGCCGACGAGTAAATAAAAAAAAGAATTTATTATGCAGCAATTTCTCGCGGGAAATTGCTGCATAATAAATTCCGAAATTGACTTATTCAGCCATCAGCCTGAATTTAACTTTCAGCAAAACGGTCAAAAAATAACTTGACTTTCCATGTAACAAGAACAAGCCAAGCGCTTTAATTCGCGCCGATTTACAATAACAAATTGCCCGCGCGAGTAAGAAATAACATCGCTTTCTTGAAATTCTCTGGCAATACAGCTTAAACTTGGACGGTGAACGCCGAGAAAACGGGCGATTCGTTCTTGCGTTAATGAAAACTGATTGCTTCCGTGGCGGTCTTCAAGCATTAACAACCAGCTGCAAAAACGTTCTTTTATTTGATGATGACAATTACAGATGACTCTTTGCGAGATTTGCCCGATATAACGACTTACAAACTCGATTATTTTCGTTTGCAGCAATCCGTTTGCCTTAAACTCACGCTCAAGAATATAACCTTCAATTCTTATGGCGCTTCCACCGATGGAAACTTCCGTCCAATAATTTGTCGGCTGACAGCTTAAAAGCTCCGGAAGTCCGATTAATCCTTCCCTGCCGGTCATAGCAATCTCACACATTCTTCCGTCTTCTAAAATCTGGGATTGAGAAAACACGGACGTTCCGGGAAAATAAACATATCTGACTGCATCGTCAGGTTGATACACAACTTCGCCGCCGGAAAAATTTATGTTTTCCACAAACGGTAAAAGGCGCGCTAATTCATTAGTGGGCAGAGCGTCAAGAATCTTATTTGTTGATTCTTCTCTAAAATGCAAAACTCCCGTTGAAGAAAATTGCTGATTTTCCGCGCGGCTTACGAAAGGTTTTTCAGTACTTCGTTTGAGCCCGGTGTTAGTAAGATAGTTATACATTATTTTATAAATAGCTTCTTAAAATTAAACTTGTCCGTTCTTTCAAACCCGAAATTCAGGCTTTTCTAATATCAACAATTACCAAGTTTATGCTTTTGTCAAAATCCCTTTCACGCACGTGCAGCAGCATAACTTTTGCTTCCGTAACGTCTTCCCGCGAGCGAAAGCTAAAATTAAAATTGTCGGTTGAAAAAGAATCACTGACAAATCGTTTAAAGCGACGCTGAAAATCCAGAACATTTTCAAAAGTTGCCGCTTCTTCGAAAAAATTCCGTCCTATCAAGTTTGGTTTTGATTCGAGCAGATTGCCGTCATTCCTCTTTCCGTAATACATCACCGTTCCAGCCGAATCGAGTTCAAATACGCCAAACAAATTATGAGGGGTGAGGTTTGATACGGTATCCATAAACGTGATTCGCAATTTCTTTTAATCAAATCGTTAAAACGCATTTTTTTGTTAAGACTTAGCCCATTAAACTGACCGACAAGCTCTTCACGGCAGTTTTACTAAAATTGTAGGGGAAACCGGAAGTATCCGAATTTCCCCTTACCTGCCCCTTGCTCGTCGAAAAGCTGATTTTGCCTATGTCAGCCAATAAGCAAAACGAATTTAATCCTTCTAAAAGTAAATTCTTCTTTTATGATTCTGCTTATTAATTTATTTATCTCATGAATGAAGTTTTTTGAGTATCGGGAGGTTGAGAAAAATCAGTAGGGAAAATCCCTAGTTTGACATATGCTTGCAGCAAACGATTTTGACAATCAAAACCTCTTGCTTTAGAAACGATAGTTGATTTGCTGCAGGCGTATGATAAATCTTCGATGAGCAATTAACGCAATAAAAGCGCATTCATCAAATTTAGTCGAATCAAAGCGTCCGGCATATTTCCAAATATCAATAAAAATTTCCTGCGCCAGAAATTCTGCCTCTTCATATGATTTGGCGCGATTCTTCGCCAGCGACCAAACTAAATTACCGTGAGTGTCAATACAATCTTCGACTGCCGTTTTATCGCCCTGCGCGATTCTTCCCAATAATGAAACGGGTTCGGTTTTACGACCTGCCCAATTAGCCAAGTAGTTCATTAACATATACCTTTATTTGAAAAAAGCTCTTCAGCTTTTTTCAAGCAGAAAAACAAAGCTTCAAACTTTATGTAATTGTACAAACCTATTTATCTCATGAAGGAAAACATTTGAGAATCGGGAAAGTGGTAAATGTTAATAGGGAAAAACCCTTTGACAGTTGTGGAAAAATCCTTTGGCAATTACGAATAAATAAAACAATTCCACAATTCGTAATTTGAAATTCGTAATTGAATTAATTGTCTTGCATCCAGCCTCGCAGAATGGCGTAGCGGACGATGTCTATGCGACTGCGCATATTGAGTTTGCGTAGCGCGTTGGCTTTGTGCGCTTCGACGGTTTTAACGGAGATGTCCATTTTTTCGGCGATTTCATTGTTGCTGTAACCGAGCGCGATGTAGCGCAAGGACACGGATTCGCGCTCGCTTAATTGTGCGCCGCGTGTTTCGCCGCGCGGCTTTTTTGTGCTTTTTCCGACGTAGTTGCCGAAAACTTTTCCGGTCATTGCCGGGTCGAGGTAATTGCCGCCGCCTGCTACCGTGCGAATGGCGCGAAGCATCTCGCTTGCCGCGCTTTGTTTTAAGACGTAGCCGGAAACTCCGGCTTGCAGCAGTTCCTGCAGGTAGGCATCGTCGGTGTGGCGCGTTAAGGTTAAAATTTTTATTTCGGGCGCGACTCTTTTGAGTTTTGCCGCCGCCGTCAGACCGTTTAGTTCGGGCATTGAAATATCCATCAGCAATACGTCCGGCGCGAGTTCCTGCGCCAGGCGAACGGCTTCGCGCCCGTTGCCCGCCTCGCCGCAAACCTGCATATCGTCCTGCGCGTCGACTATCAAGCGCAAACCTTCGCGCACGGATTCGTGGTCTTCGGCAATCAGGACGCGAATCTCAGACATTTTTTTTCTCCCTTTTAACAAACGAAGCCGGAACGCGAACGAAAACGGTCGTTCCCTGTTTCGGCGCAGACTCAATTTCAAATGTTCCGCCGACGAGCGCGGCGCGTTCCTCCATTCCCATCAAACCGAGACCTTTGCTTCGATTCTTCTTATCATTCGGTTTAAAGCCTTTGCCGTCGTCTTCGATGATTAGAACAATCAAATCGTCGCGCCTCTCAAGCACCACGCTCACGCTTTTGGCTTGGGCGTGTTTGTGCGTGTTATTGAGCGCTTCCTGCGTGATGCGGTAGAGATTTATTTCGACTTCGGGCGCGAGTCGCATTTTTTTTAATTTTGAAGCGTGAAACTCCACCGTCACGCCCGCGTGATGCGACCACTCGCGCGCGTAATTTTCGAGTGAAGCAACCAAACCCAAATCGTCGAGCGCGGCGGGGCGCAATTCCCAGGCGAGAAAATCAACGTCCGCGTCAATTTGTCTGGCGATAATCTGTATTTCGTCAATTTTGCCGCAAACCTCTTCTTCCTCGCATATTTTTCTCGCGGCTTCGAGCTTTAATCTTAAAGCGGTTAATTGTTGACCGAGTTCGTCGTGTAAATCGCGGGCGATGCGTTTTCGTTCATCTTCCTGCGCGCTGATGAGTCTTTGCAGTATTTCCTTATCCTGCACGGCTTGTTCGGCTTCGATTTTTTCGGTCTGGTCGCGGCAGATTTTGACAAAACCGTGAATTCCGCCGTTGCGAAGCGGCTGCATCACGCCGGAAGCGTAAAAACGCGAGCCGTCTTTGCGAATGTGCCAGCGCTCGTCTTCGGCTAATCCGGTCTCGGCGGCGCACTCTATTTCCATTGCGGGAACGCCCCGCGCCTGGTCTTCGGGCGTGAACAAAATCGCGCCGCTTTTACCGATGATTGCTTTTTCCTTCCAGCCGAAAGTTTTTTCCGCGCCCGTGTTCCACGAATCGACCAGATTGTCTTTGGTAACTGTAAAAATAGCGTAATCGCTTGCGCTTTCAAGCAACAAGCGCAGACGTTCTTCTGATTTCAACAAGGCTTGTTCCGACTTTTTGCGTTCGGTGATGTCAACGGAAACTCCGACAATGCCAATCATTTTTCCCTGACCGTCGTTGATCGGCGAATTAAAAACCTGTGCCGGAAATGTCGCGCCGTCGCGCCGTTTCACCTGAAACTCGCCCGACCAGCTTTTTCCCTGATTCAGCAGCGACATAATCTCTTCGGCTTGTTCAGCCATTATCTCCGGCGTCGTTATTTCACGAACATTTCGACCCTGCACTTCGTCAGCCGTCCAGCCGTAGAGTTTTTCGGCAAACCGATTCCAGAAAATAATCTTACCGTCCATATCCGTAGCGATCACGGATTGCTCGACCGTGTTGAGCAGATTAGCCTGAAAGCGGATGGATTCTTCCGCGCGCCTGCGCTCGGTGATAACGCGCGTCGAACCGGCGACGACTTCGACCGTTCCGTCTTCGCCGGTGACGGGCGTGAAAATATATTCGTAAAAGCCTTCCTTGCCCGCCGGATTCGTGTAAGGCGTTTCGTCCCTGACGATTTCCCCTGTTTCGACGACTTCGAGAATCTGCGCGTGCAGTTTGTCCGCCAATTCCTTCGTATACGGCAGCTCGCGGAAAGTTTTGCCCGTGATTTTTTCAATCGTGATGCCGAGCAAATCGAGCAGCGGTTTGTTGGCGTAGGTGAAACGCCCTTCCTTGTCGAAGGTGTAGGCGAAATCGGCGATTGACGAGAGCGCGGTGTCGAAAACTTTGGCTTGCCGCTCGCGGCTTTGAGCAACCTTGTTCAAAGCCTGTTCAATCTCGATGCGCTTTGTGATGTCTATAAAAGTTATGACCGTGCCGATGATTTGGTCTGTCGCCGTGCGATACGGGTAAACGCGCATCAGCAGCCATTTGCCTTTAACGTTTTCAAATTCGCGCTCGACGGTTTGCAGAGTTTTAAGAACCAGTTCGGCATCCTTTTGCAGATCGACGAAATTCATTTTCGTCGCGATGTCGGCGAGCGGGCGATTTAAATCCGAGTCAATTAAATTAAAAACCGCGCGCGCGACCGGCGTGAACATTTTGACGCGCAAGGTGCGGTCGAGAAAAATCGTGCCGATGTCGGACGAAGTCAATAGATTCTGGAAATCGCTGTTCGATTGGGACAGCTCTTCGATTTTGAATTTCAATTCGTCATTGACCGTCAGCAATTCTTCGTTGACCGACTGCAATTCCTCGCGGCTCGTCTCGAGTTCTTCGGCGGTCGAGCGCAGCTCTTCGTTGATCGCCTTCAATTCCTCGTTCGAGGCGCGCATCTCTTCGGTCTGCGCTTCGTATTGCTCGACCGAGAAGCGAAGCTCCGTTTTCGTCCTTTCCAATTCTTCTTCGAGTTGCCGCACAATCGGCTCGTCCGACGAGATGATTTTTTCCGCCTCATTCTCCACGTCTGTCGCTTGGGAAGACTCGAACAGAACAAGCAGAAAACCGCGCGCCGTGTCGTCATCGCGCAAAATCGGACGAACATGAATGTTGATAAATTCCGTTTGTCCGTCAATCTGCGCTTTCACATTGGCGGCGCCGACGTTCGCCCGACGCTGAACTGCTTGAAACATCGCGGTTCTGAGTTCGACGCGCAGTTCCGGATGAATCAACTGAAGAAGATTTTTCGTCGGCTCGCCGCCCGCAAATTGCAGAAAGCGTCCGGCTTTCGGCGACAAATGCGCGATGTCGTAATTTTCGCTGACGACAATCGAAGGCGGCGCGTATTGCTCGAGCATCTGCTGATGAAGCTGGCTGAAAGTGATGCGTTCGAGCAGGCGATTTTCCCGTTCCTGCACGGTCATCGCCGCCGATTTCTGTTCGGCGTAAAGCATCGGCTGCCACACCTCCGGCATCGGATACTGAATTTTCGGCGTTGCCTCGCGGCTCTGGTAAATGTGCTGCTCTTTGCTGACGCTCGCAAACAAATTAATCGAGCCTTCAATTGATTCCGATGTTCCGAGGAAAAGAAACTTGCCCGGATTCAAAGCGAAATGAAAAGTTTTTATCGCCCGTTTCTGCGCCGTGTCGTTAAAATAAATCAGCAGATTGCGGCACGTGATAAGGTCGAGACGCGAAAACGGCGGGTCTGTCAAAGTATTGTGTTTGGTGAACAAAATCATCTCGCGCAATTCGCGCCCGATGCGAAAGCCGTCCACGTCTTCGATAAAAAATCGCTGCAATCTTTTACGGGACACGTCCGCCGCGTCAACGAGCGTGTAAAAACCTTCGCGCGCGTGAGCAATCGCGTCTTCGTCAATGTCGGTAGCAAAAATCAGAACCGCAGGCGCATCCGTTTTTCCTTCAAGCTGCTCGGCAAACACCATCGCCAGACTATAGGCTTCTTCGCCCGTCGCGCAGCCGGCGACCCAAATGCGAATTTCATCTTTGGCTGTTTTGTCCTGCAAAATGCGCGGCGCGACTTCGGTTTCCAAAAACCGAAACGCTTCCTCGTCGCGGAAAAAATTCGTTACCGAAATCAGCAAATCCTTCAAAAGCGCAACGGTTTCATCCGGGTTATCGCGCAGGTAAGCGGCGTAGTCGGCGACCGTCTGAAGATCGTGGACGATGATGCGCCGTGCGATGCGCCGCAAAACCGTCGGATGCTTGTAATTGGTAAAATCGTGTCCGGTGCGAACTCGCAAAAGAGCGAAAATCTCGCGCAACGCCGATTGGTCTTTGTCAGGTCGAGATTCTGGAGAATCCAGAATCTCGACCTGGGTGAGATTCGTTTTGTAAGCGATAATCTTCGCCGGAATCTCCCGCACATTCAAAACCTGGTCAACCAGATTGGTCGCAATCGAATTGCGCGGCATCTCGCCAAACTCGGCTTCGCGCGGGTTCTGCACGAAAACCACGCCGCCGCGTTCCTTGACGCGCTTGAGTCCCATCGAACCGTCCGCGCCCGTCCCCGAAAGAATGACGGAAATCGCCCGCGTTTGATGCGATTCAGCCAGCGTGCGAAAGAAAAGATCAATCGGAGCGCGGCGTTCCTCGATGTTCACATTCGGCTCGATGACGATACACCCGTCAAGCATTTCCAAATGCTGATTCGGCGGCACGACGTAAACGTGATTCGGCACGATCTTCACCCGTTTCATCACCTGAGTTACGGGAATCTGTGCCGTCGTCTGCAAAACTTCCGCCAGGCGGCTTTCGTGGTCGGGTGAAAGATGCAGAATAACGACATAAGCCACGCCCGAATCGGCGGAGACATTTTCAAAAAATTCCTTCAGGGCTTGTATGCCGCCGGCAGACGCGCCGATGCCGACGATTAAAAAATCCTTGTCGGCAGCCTTTTGTAAAGATGCCTTTTCGGTGACGATTTTT
This sequence comes from Acidobacteriota bacterium, assembly GCA_020200095.1. Classification (GTDB taxonomy): domain Bacteria; phylum Acidobacteriota; class Blastocatellia; order Pyrinomonadales; family Pyrinomonadaceae. The sequence goes on from JAIVJJ010000255.1 coordinate 11,610, forward strand.
TTAGATTTGGATTTTTTCATAACGCTTTTACAAAGCTGATAACAATAGATTTTATAAATTGCCACTAGCTTTAGCTAGTAGACAGCCTTGCTAGCAATCAAGCGGCTTTAGCCAAAGTTAAAATAAAAATCAATCATCCTTTTTGCTTCAGCTAAAATTAGGCTAAAGCCATCAGGAAATTTAGAAAACACAGTTTGGCTAAAGCCTCTGCTCTTTACTCAAACTGTCCCACTAGCTAAAGCTAGTGGCAATTGAAAAACAATTTCTTATGTCAACAGAACCAGCCTAATTTTCTTTATCCTTTAATTTCTGAAATCCTGCACGGCTCAAAAAATCTTCAAACTCGTCACCAAAACTTCTCTTTCGGTGATGTTCTTCTTGATTGGCAATATATTTTCTGACGCTTTCTAAAGTCGATTCGCTTACGGAAACAGCAAAATACTCGTCCTGCCATTCAAATTTTGTTTTGCACAAACGATTTTTGTTCGTCCAAAATGAAGACTCGCCTTTTATCAACTGCATTATTTTCTCAATCGTCTGGTCTGTTCCCAAAGAAATTAAACAATGAACGTGGTCTTTATGACCGTTGATGAAATCGAGATGTATATTTTTAGCCCGCGCGTTTTCTCGAATATGCACGAAAACTTTTTGTCTCGTTTCATCCGTTAGATATGGCTCGCGGTTTTTTGTCGACCAAACAAGATGTATCCAGACTTTGACGAACGGCATATTTATTTAGGCTGAAGCCTGCTGTCTATTTTCACTTTGTCCACCGGGTTCTGTTGACATTTTGCCTTTATAAATTGTTTTTGATTTTATAAATTGCCTCCAGCTTTAGCTGGAGGTTTAGTTAGCAGCAAAGCAAGCGGCTTTAGCCCAATAGTAATAAAAAAATCAATCATCCTTTTTAGCTTTAGCTAAACTTTGGCTAAAGCCAAGAGGAAATTTCATTTTTCTCCTATTCGGCTAAAGCCTTTTGTTATATCCAATCAAAGTCCACTAGCTGAAGCTGTGGCAATTTATCAAAGCAAAATGTGAGCAGAGCCTTGCTAAAGCTAGTGGCAATTTATAAATGATTCGATTCTTTTAATTGCTCTTAGCGTCTTCGGCTTGCTGCCGCAATTTGTCGCTGCTTAATTGCTCGTGCGTTAAGACGACTTGCCTGACGGCTTGCGCTCGATTCTGCGCTTCTTTCGCCTTTTTGAAAAACATCGCGGCAAGTTTCGGCTGATTGACTTCGGCAAAATGGTCGCCGATATGATTGAGCAGCATTATGCTTTCTTCGACGCCGCGCATCGCGCTGTATAAACTGTCTTCGATATTTTCCGTCACGGTCGCCAGCAAACTGTCGGCGGAATATGCGTGTCCGGTATGACACCGAAAACGGGCGCGTTTGCCGTCTGTGATTTTCAATAAAACGCCGTGACAATCCGGGCAGGTAAACGGCGTCAGCTCGCCGAATTTCATAATGCCCGACTCAAACGCGCTATCTTCTGCCGCAACGCCGATTTCAATTTTAGTTTTTTCATCGTCTTCCATATTTACCTCAGAAGTTCCCGCTGTTTTTTCTTTTGATAAGCGGACGAGAAGGTCAGCCATTTGCGCGACGGGAACGCTGTAATCGACCGCTACTTCGCGTAGGGCGTTTTCCGGCATCGAAGGAATTTCCGCGTCCGCCGGGTCTTGAACAATCGCCAAACCGCCGTGATGTTTTATTGTCCAGAGTCCGGCAGTTCCGTCATCGAGCGCGCCGGACAAAATCACGCCGATTACCTTTGAGCCGTAAGAATAGGCGGCAGAACGAAAAAGCGGGTCAACAGCGGGACGAAAACGATTTTCCTTTGGACCTTTGGTGACGCGCACTTGCCCGTTTTCAATTAGTAAATGTCGGTCGGGCAGCGCGACGTAAATCCGGTTCGGCTCGATTGCTTCGCCGTCGCAAGCGTGCGCGGCAGAAAGAGTTTCCAAACGATTCAAAACCTGCGGCAGAACGCTGCGAACGTCCGGCGACATATGCCAGACGACGAACAGCTCGGCTCCGAAATCTTTCGGCAAGCCGCCGACAAGTTTTTTTATCGCTTCAAATCAAAAAGGCGTGGAACAAGTGTGAGAACATTTTTGCGAGAAGCGCGCTTTACTTTTAAGCCCTTCCTCACGGTTGCGCTACTGACACGGTTTCACAGAATAATGTCCGCTCTCATGACTTATATCCTTAAACTTTCTTTTCCTTCCATTTTCCGCGTTTGAAAAGTATTGCGCTGACGATTGCCAGCACCGAAAACGCAATTGTAATCGCCCAGAAAACGCCGTCCGCGCCAAAGCCGAAATGATAAGCCAGAACGTATGCGAGTGGAATTTCAAACAGCCAAAAGATAAAAAGATTCAGATAAGTTGGCGTCCAGGTGTCGCCCGCGCCGTTGAACGACGATTCCAAAACCATTCCGAAGGCGTAGAACACAAAACCGTAAGCGACGATGTGCAGACAACTTGTGCCATAAGCCAAAACCTGCGGCTCGTCGGTGAAAAACCCGACAATTGCTTTCGAGAAAAACAGAAATATCAAACCGACCGCCCCGAGAACCGCCGCGTTGATAAAACTCGCTTTCCAAACCGACGCTTCGGCTCTTTCGGGTTTGCCCGCGCCCAGGTTTTGCCCGACGAGCGTTGCTGCCGCGTTGCTTAAACCAACTGCCGGAAGAAGCGCGAACATAATCACGCGCAAACCGATGACATAACCGGCAATCGCTTCGCTGCCGAAACCGGCGACGACGCGAACCAATGCGCTCCAACTCGCCGTCGCAATCGTGAATTGCAAAACAGCGGGCGCGGCGATTTTAACTAGATTCAACAAAATTTCCGAATCGAGTGTCCAATGTTCCTTGCGAATCGTAATGCGTCTGCTTTTACGAAACAAAAACCACGCCGCGAACAAAACGCCCGCGCCGCGTCCAATCGTCGTTCCTACAGCTGCACCCGTTACGCCGAGTTTCGGAAAAATCCAATAATCGAGTAACCAGTTTGGCGCGTTAATGCCGAAAAACGCGAAAATATCCGCGCCGTAAATGAAACACGGAGCGAGAAAGATATTCAAAAGATTCGCCAGAAACAAAACGCGCATCGCAATTGCCGCGTCGCCCGCACCGCGAAAAATCGCGTTCAGGAGAAACAAAAAAACGATGACGGCGTTCCCGCCGAGCATTATGCGCGTGAACGTCGTGCCTTGCTCGATAACCTGCGGCTCAGCGCCGAGCAATGAAAGAAAAGTCGGCGCGAAAATGATACCGATTAAACTCATCACGACGGAAACAATCACGCCCAAATAAATCGCGTGTGCCGCGCTTCGCGCCGCGCCTTCCGCATCTTTTTCGCCGGTTCGTCGAGCAACAGTCGCCGTCGCGCCGACGCTTAAACCGATGCCGACGGCATAAACAATCGCCAGCATTGATTCGGTCAAACCGACGACCGCCACCGCATCCGCGCCGAGTTTAGCGACAAAGAAAATATCCACAATGGCGAAAACGCTTTCCATCAGCATTTCCAAAATCATCGGAACCGATAAAAGAAATATCGCCAAACCAATTGACCCGGAAGTAAAATCACGCTCCGAGCCTGCGATTGCTTCGCGCAATACAGAGAAAAAACTTTGCCGCCTTTCGGCGGATTCGACTCCCGACGGCACAGGAGTATTTCCCGAATTATTCAACATAAAAATTTGTTTATTTAGAAAAAAAGAAAAATGAGCGAGATTTTCCGCATCGTTTGAGAAACGGAAAACAGAATAAAACTTGGCGGCAATTTAGCGGATTATTATTTTCATATCAGTTTGAGAATATAACATTAAGATTCGCAATTGGAAAATCGAGCCGAGCGAATATTTAATTTTATTCGCAAAAATATAATCACCCGACAAACAAGTTTTCTCTTTGCGGGTAATCTCAAACTTTTGTGATTTTGATTTTATAAAGTATATTTTAGCTACCAAGCGAATTCTGCGACACGCAAATCTTCGAGCAATCGAACAAAAGGCCGTTGTAAAGCACGGGCGAATTGTTAAAGCCGAAGGTTACGGTTTGGCAAATGTGGAACTGAATGTTCCCGCGACGAAAGAAACGGTTTTTGAAATCGGCTCAATCACAAAGCAAATTACTGCAGCAGTGGTAATGCTTCTGGTTGAAGAAGGAAAAATAAACACGAACGAAAAAATCGGCAGGTATCTTCCGAGTGCGCCGGAAGCGTGGAATAAAGTTACCGTGCGGCATCTTTTAACGCATACTTCGGGCGTTAAAAGTTATACGGGTTTATCCGGTTTTGAACTAACGAAAAGATTAAAACGCGACGAATTTATAAAGGCAATCGGCGCATACCCGCTCGAATTTGAGCCCGGCGAGCGTTATATTTACAGCAATTCCGGCTACAATCTTTTGGGTTTTATTATTGAATCGGTTAGCGGTAAATCTTATTGGGATTTTCTGCAGGAAAGAATTTTCAAACCGCTCGGAATGAATCAAACGGCAAACCGCGACCCGCAATTTATCGTGCCGAACCGCGCCGACGGTTACGAATGGGAAAACGGTAAACTCGTCGGGCGCGATTACGATTTGACCGACGTTTTTTCAGCCGGCGCGATTGTTTCCACGGTTGTTGATTTGGCAAAATGGGACGCGGCTCTGCGCGGCGATACGTTTTTGAAAAAGGAAAGCAAAGCGCAAATCTGGACGCCCGTCGTTTTCAACGACGGCAAGCTGTATCCATACGGTTTCGGGTGGAACGTAACCGAATTTCGCGGGCATAAACTCGTTTCTCACGGCGGGCAAACGGCGGGTTTTGCCGCGAACATCTCGCGCTACGTGGATGACGATTTGACCGTTATCGTTTTAACAAATTTGGGCGATATCGGACTTGGCGGCATGATAGCCCGCGGCATTGCAAAAATTTATCTGTCCAATATTTCCCTGCGCGTGATGAAAGCAGAATCCCGTGCGGATGTTAAATTAACCAATCTTTTTCAAAACGCCTTGCGCTCGTATTTAGAAGACCGACTTGACGCTAATTCATTCACCAACAAATCGCGCGCGGCTTTAACGACCGAACGCGCAAAACTCAATGCAAAACGAATTGCATCTTACGGCGCAATTAAAAATTTCATTTACGTCGGCGGTGAAAACCCGGATAAAAATAAAATTTATCGTTACAAAGTCGAAACGCCCAAGCGCATCTTTTTGTGGCGTTTCGAGTTAGACGAAAACCGTAAAATAATCGCGCTTGTTTTAGAGGAAGAAGAATAAGCAAATTTTACCTCGGTTTTGTAAACCGAACGCGACATCCGACATACTTCAACTGTTTTAAAGCTGTTCCAAATAATTTTTCACTTTTACAAGCGAAATCTCCGCCGAAATTAAACCAATATAATTATCGGGTCTGAGCAAAATAATAAACAGTTTTTCCGTCCCGAAAATTTCTTTAACTTCAGGTGAAAGCAGTGCAAAACTAAAATCAACCGAATCTTCTCTGATTTCGTTTCCTAAATCCTGAAAATCAATTTCATCGTTTGAAAAAACGAGCAGATGAAACTTCGGCTGGTGTAATCGGTCATAGATACTTTTTCCGTCAACCGTAAAATACGGCATTCGGTCGCCCGCTTTGACCTTAAAATCACCGGCGATATTTTCGCTCAGAGAGCTGTGGCGATAATTAATACCAATTTGCGAAACACGCGGGAAGACAAATTTTTTAATCGCGTCAAGGCTGAAAGCAGCTCCTGCGATATACGGAAAAACGTGCGTTCGGAAGTAAGAGAGTAACACATCGGGACTTGCGACAAGATTGAACAAACGGTCGGTCGTTTTCAGCAGGTTCTCGGCGTTTCCGAGCCGTTCCTCGTTGTAAGTTTCTAAGATTTTCTCTTTTGCTTGGTCGTGCAAAACCATCGCAAGTTTCCAAGCCAGATTGTAGCTGTCTTGAATTCCTGTGTTCATTCCCTGCGCTCCGGCAGGCGTATGAATATGCGCGGCGTCACCCGCGAGAAAACATCTGCCGGCGGAAAATTTATTGACGTGGCGCGTGTGAGCTTTATAGGTTGAAAACCAATTGACGTTCGTTATATCGAGGTTGAGTTCCGTGTCTTGTTTGATACGCTCTTCGATTTCTTCATATAAAACCTCGCCTTCGTCTTTGGCAAATTCTTCGGGAAAAGTGCCGACGATACGGTGATGTTTATCGCCGACCATCGGGAAAAACGCGAGAAGATTATTTTTCAATAAAAAAACGTGGAGCGCATCGTGGCTAAACTTCCAATCAATCTGTACGTCGGCAACATAAAACAAACGCTCAAATGTGCTTCCTTCAAACTTCAAACCGAGTGCGCCGCGAACAGGGCTTTTCGCGCCGTCGCAAGCCACAAGAAATTTTGCTTCGATTGTTTCGGTTTCGCCATTTACGTTTTTAACATTTGTCTTCACGCCTGTTTCGTCTTGAGTGAAATTTTCGAGTTCCGTACTCCACAAAACATCTTTGCCGTTCGCTTTGATGAAGTCATACAAAATCTTTTCGTGCTTGCCCTGTTCGACGATAAGCACAAACGGATACGGACTCAAACCTTTGCCGAATTCGCCGAATTCGACCTCGCCACGCACTTTGCCGCCTGCGACCATTCGCGCTTTTGCGGCAATCGCGCCTTGCTCAATCAATTTGTCCGCCAAACCTATTTGCTCGTAAATCTCAAGCGTTCGCGCCTGCACCCCGATTGCCTTTGAATAGGGCGTAGTCATTTCCTTTTTATCGAGAATGACAAAATCAATGCCGTAGCGAATTAACTGACATGCCAGCGAAAGTCCGGTCGGACCCGCGCCGACGATAATTACATCTGTTGCCATTTTCGCCTCCAAAAGCATTTTAACTCAAATCGCTTTTTTGTCTGTAAAATTCGCGTCCGTAACTTTGATTTCGCTTAACAGAATTTTTGTATCTTCAACGTCAATCGCACCGTTTAAAGCTAGCGCCGCTCGTCCCGGGTTAAATTCATTTTTCCATTTCGATACCACAACCGTAACAACGCCTTTGCCGATTAAAAAAAGTAGATTTATGTTTAAGCTGATCTGTAAAGAAAATTGACATATTTCATATCTGGATTCATAATCTTTTAGATTTAAGTAACTAAATAAAATTCAATTGCCATAATTTATTTCCCGCGTGTTTGGAGGTTTGAAGTAGAAAATTATGTCTTCCGCAAGTCTTCCTATAAAACGTTCGTTTGGACAAACAATGCGAAAGGGTGCGTGGTGGGCTTATCCTTTGCTCGTTTTTTTAGTGCTGTTCGCTTTTGTCGTTTATTCGACTTGGGCGGCATTCCAGGGCGAGCATTATCGTTTCGGTAATTATTTGTCGCCATTTTATTCGCCTGAACTTTTGGGAGGAACTGAAAGTTTTTACGGCTCAAAACCTTCTTGGATTCCTGATTGGCTTCCTTTTTCGCCTGCGCTTCTTATTCTCTGGGCACCTGCCGGTTTTCGTTTTACTTGCTATTATTACCGTGGCGCATATTACAAAGCGTTTTGGGCTGACCCGCCAGCCTGCGCCGTCGGCGAACCGCGCCACAGCTATCGGGGCGAGCGAAAATTCCCGCTTATTCTCCAAAACGTCCACCGTTATTTTCTTTATCTAGCCTTGATATTTTTAATCTTTCTCGTTCACGATGCCTGGAAGGCATTTTGGTTCACTGATACCAGGACAGGCGTAACTTCTTTTGGAATCGGAGTCGGCACGATTGTGTTAGCCGCAAATGTTTTCTTTCTCGGCGGCTATACGTTTAGCTGTCATTCATTGCGTCATCTAGTTGGCGGCAAATGCGATCAGCTTTCAAAATTTCCCGTTCGCCAAAAAACTTATAATTGTGTTAGTTGCCTAAATCGTAATCATATGGTTTGGGCTTGGTGTAGTTTATTCGTGGTCGGATTTTCAGATATTTACGTGCGGCTTTGTTCGATGGGCGTTTGGCACGATTGGAGAATTTTTTAGAGAATTTTTACCACAGAATTATTCAAACAGGATGGACAAGAATTTTTAGGATAATTCTAAATTTCTAATGGTAGTTTTATCTTGTATAGCCTGTTCATCCTATTAAATTTTTCTTAGGTTTTATGGCGGACTATCAAACTTATGAACACGATGTTCTCGTAATCGGAGCGGGCGGCGCAGGACTTCGCGCGGCAATTGAAGCGTCGGCGTCGGGCGTTTCCGTTGGACTCGTTTGCAAATCTTTGCTCGGCAAAGCACACACGGTAATGGCTGAGGGCGGAATGGCGGCGGCAATGGCGAATGTTGACGACCGCGATAATTGGCGCGTTCATTTCTCCGATACGATGCGCGGCGGTCAATATGTTAATAATTGGCGAATGGCGGAACTTCACGCCAAAGAAGCACCCGACCGCGTTCGTGAATTAGAGGCTTGGGGCGCGGTTTTCGACCGAACCAAAGACGGGCGAATTTTGCAAAGAAATTTCGGCGGACACAAATATGTTACCGTCGTTGCTCTTCTCAAAGACGGCGACCGCGTTGTCGGCGCGTTTGCATATGAGCGCGAACACGGAAGATTTCGAATTTTCAAGGCAAAAGCCGTGATTTTAGCGACAGGCGGAATTGGTCGGGCATATAAAATCACGAGCAACAGTTGGGAAGGAACGGGCGACGGACATTCACTCGCCTTTGATGCGGGCGCGGAATTAATTGATATGGAATTCATCCAATTCCACCCGACCGGAATGGTTTATCCGCCGAGCGTGCGCGGAATTCTCGTAACTGAAGGCGTGCGCGGCGAAGGCGGAATTTTGAAAAACAGTGAAGGTCGGCGTTTTATGTTCGACGACATTCCAGACAATTACAAAGACCAAACCGCCGACACGCCCGAAGAAGGTTGGCGATATACGCAAGGCGACAAAAACGCGCGTCGCCCGCCGGAACTTCTGACGCGCGACCACGTTGCACGCTGTATTGTCCGCGAAGTCAAAGCCGGACGCGGAACTCCGAACGGCGGAGTTTACCTCGACATCGCTTGGATAAAAGAAAAAATTTCAAAAGCGCCGGAACACATTAAGAAAAAACTACCGAGTATGTATCATCAGTTCAAGCAACTCGCTGATTTGGACATTACCGAACAGCCGATGGAAGTCGGACCGACGACGCATTACATAATGGGCGGCATTCGGGTTGATGCCGACACGCAAGCCTCGACCGTGCCGGGACTTTTCGCGGCGGGCGAATGTGCTGCGGGAATCAACGGCGCAAATCGTCTCGGCGGAAATTCGCTTTCCGATTTGTTAGTGTTCGGCAAACGCGCCGGTGAATACGCGGCAAAATTTGCACAGGAAAACGATTTCGGACAAATTAACAACGAACAAATTGAGGAATCTGCTTATTGGTCGTTGGAAGCGTTTGACCGCACAAACGGCGAGAATCCTTTTCAGATTCAACACGACCTTCAAGATATGATGCAGGATTTAGTCGGCATCGTGCGAAACGAAAACGAGATGCAGCGCGCTTTAATCGGCATCGAAAAACTTAAAGAGCGACGAGAAAAAATTAGCTTAACGGGCAATATAGATTTCAATCCGAGTTGGCATACTGCGCTCGATTTACATAACTTGCTGAATGTTTCCGAAGCGATAACGCTTGCTGCAATCGAGCGCAAAGAAAGCCGCGGCGGACAATTCCGCGAAGATTATCCGGCGAAAGTTGCGGAGTTTGGCAAAATAAATTTCACGATTAAAAAAGGGGCGGACGGCGAAATGAAAATCGAGCGCGTGCCGATTCCCGAAATGCCCGCCGAGTTGAAACAGGTTATCGAAGAAATGGGTTAAAAAAGTAAAAAGGTAAAAGGCAAAAGTAAGAAGTAAGATGGCAAAAGCAACATTCAAAATTTGGCGCGGCGATATAAGCGGCGGCGAGTTGCAATCATATCAAACCGAAATCTCCGAAGGAATGGTTGTGCTTGACGCGGTTTTGCAAATTCAGGGCGAACAGGCTGGCGACCTCGCCTGTCGCTGGAATTGCAAGGCGGGCAAATGCGGTTCGTGTTCGGCGGAGATAAACGGTAATCCGAAGCTGATGTGTATGACGCGGCTCAATACTTTGCCGCTCGAAAATCCTGTTACGGTCGAACCAATGAAAGCGTTTCCGCTCAAAAAAGATTTGGTGACGGATGTTTCGTGGAATTACGAAGTCAAAAAAAGAATTAAAAAATTCAAACCGCGCCCGCCGGATGCGCCCGCCGGCACTTGGCGAATGTTTCAGGAAGATATTGACCGCGTGCAGGAGTTTCGCAAATGTATCGAATGTTATTTGTGCCAGGACGTTTGCCACGTTTTACGCGACCACGAAATGCACGAACAATTTATCGGTCCGAGATTTTTAGTTTATGCGGCGGCACTGGAGATGCACCCGCTCGATACTGAAGACCGTCTTCAAGATTTAAAGGACGAATCCAACATCGGCTTATGCAACATTACCAAATGCTGCACCAAGATTTGTCCCGAAAACATTACGATAACCGATAACGCGATTATTCCATTAAAAGAGCGCGTGGTTGATGAATTTTATGACCCGATTAAAAAATTCCTGCGATTGTTCCGGCGTTCGCCAAAAAAAGATAACGAGTAAGAGGAACAAATTATGTATGAGCTAAAACCTTTACACAAGGAAGCCGTTCCGTCGGCTCTCGAAAAGGCGAAGCATTACCGTCTGCTCAATGAACCCGGCGCGGCTGAAAGCATCTGTCTCGACATTTTAGAGATTGAACCGCACAATCAAGAGGCTTTGGTTACGCTTGTTTTGGCGATGAGCGACCGTTTTGCTAGAGATTACGCCGTCGGCGATACGCAGACCCAAGATTATTTATCTCGCATCGAGGACAAATACGAGCGAACTTACTACACCGGAATTATCTACGAGCGCCGCGCCAAAGCAGTTCTCAACCGAGGCACGCCGCTTTCCGCCTCCAATGCTTACGAGCTTTTCCGCCAAGCGATGAATTGGTTTGATAAAGCCGAAGAGATTCGTCCCGCCGGAAATGACGACGCAATACTTCGCTGGAACGGCTGCGCGCGAATCGTGATGCGTAATAAATTAGAGCCGCGCGAGATGGATAACGATTTCCTCGAATAATGAGTAAACTGTCCTTTTCTTCAACCAATGCTTCCGCGTCGGCATTCGATTTGCCGAGAAAAATTTCAAAAATTCAAAACCAATTCGCTGTCTTTCTCGTCAACCGAGGCGCTTCCGCCGTCGGTTAATTTACCGAAAAGAATTTCGTGCGCGAGCGGTTGTTTGATTTTATCGTGAATCAACCGCGACATCGGACGCGCTCCGTATTTGCCGTCGAAACCGTTTTTCGCTAGCCATTCACGCGCCGATTCTTCCAGCCGGACTAACACGCGCTTTTCGGCTAATTGACCGTTTAGCTCTTTAACAAATTTATCGACAATCAATTTGATAACCTCCAAATCCAGAGCCTTAAATGGCACCCAAGCGTCAAGGCGATTGCGAAATTCGGGCGAAAACGTGCGTTCGATTGCGCCCTTCGCCTGTCCTTTCGTTTCGGATTGATTACGAAAACCGACGCCGCCCGACGAAAGTTCTCTTGCGCCCGCGTTAGTCGTCATAATCAAAATCACGTTGCGGAAATCCGCCTTTTTGCCGTTATTGTCGGTCAAGGTTGCCGAATCCATTACTTGAAGAAGCAGATTGAAAAGATTCGGATGCGCTTTTTCGATTTCATCTAAAACAAGAACGGCGTGCGGCGTTCGCATAATTGCTTCAGTCAGCAATCCGCCCTGGTCGAAGCCGACGTAGCCCGGCGGTGCGCCGATAAGGCGGGAAACCGTGTGTGGTTCGGCATATTCGCTCATATCGTAGCGCATAAACTCGATGCCGAGTTGTTCCGCAAGCTGTTTCGAGAGTTCGGTTTTGCCGACGCCGGTTGGACCGGAAAACAAAAACGAGCCGACAGGTTTTGTTTCGTGTCCCAAGCCCGCCCGCGAAATCTGAATCGCGTCAACAATTTTATTTATTGCGTCGTCCTGCCCGAAAATTACATCTTTCAAATCTTCGTGTAAAGTTTTAAGGCGGTCTTTCTCGTCTGCAACAACGGTCTTCGGGGGAATTTTCGCCATCCGCGCAATCGTGTTTTCAACCATCGAAACGGTAATCTGTTTCGGGCGTTTCTCTTCCGCTAAAAGTTTTGTCGCCGCGCCGACCTCGTCAATCACGTCAATCGCTTTGTCGGGTAAATGACGGTCATTGATATATTTGCCAGCAAGTTCTGAAGCAACTTTCAAAGATTCATCCGAATACTTTACGCCGTGATGTTCTTCATAAAACCGTTTAAGACCTTTCAAAATTTCGTAAGTTTCATCAACGGTCGGCTCGCCAATTTCGATTTTTTGAAAGCGTCGCGCCAATGCACGGTCGCGCTCGAACGCAGCTTTGTATTCGCTGTAAGTCGTCGAGCCGATACAACGTAATTCGCCCGCCGCGAGCGCGGGTTTTAAAATGTTTGATGCGTCCATTGCGCCGCCCGAAACTGCGCCTGCGCCGACAATCGTGTGAATTTCGTCAATAAAAAGAATCGCGTTTTCTTCTTTTCTCAGGTCATTTATAATCGCTTTGAAACGTTGTTCAAAATCGCCGCGATAACGAGTTCCGGCAAGAACCGCGCCCATATCGAGCGCGAAAACCTTCGCGCCCTGAAGAACTTCCGGCACATTTCCTTCGCTGATTTTCAACGCTAAACCTTCCGCCAGAGCCGTTTTGCCAACGCCCGGCTCGCCGACATAAAGCGGATTATTTTTCTTTCTCCGACACAAAACCTGAACAGTTCTTTCAATTTCTTCCTGCCGCCCGATTATTGGATCAATCTCGCCTTTCGCGGCTCTGGCAACGAGTTCAACCGTAAAACTTTCGAGCGGTTTTTTCTTTTTGCCCGCCGCCGCGCGTTCTTCGGCAAATTCTTCGTCGCCAAAGCCTTCCAAAATCGGCTCGTCATCGTCAATTTTAGAAATACCGTGCGAGATGTAATTCAAAACGTCGAGCCGTGAAACGCCTTGCTGCAAAAGCACATAGACCGCATAACTCTGCTCGGCTTGATACATCGCGGCTAAGATATTTCCGCCGTCAACCGCTTTCTGCCCGCTTCCTTCCGCCTGCAAAACCGCGTATTGAATCGTCGCCTGAAACGTCGAAGTCAGTTCCGGCGCTTTATTTACTTTCGCGGGCATTCTTTCCAAAACGTCAGCAAAATAATCTTCGAGCTGCTTGCCGATTTCCTCAATCTGCGCTCCGCAATTGTATAAAATATCTCGCGCCGCGCTGTCTTCGAGCAAAGCGAAAAGCAAATGCTCGAGCGTTACATATTCGTGCCTGTATTTCACGGCTTCGTCAACCGCGTAGCTTATTGTTTCTTGTAATTCTCCGGTCAGCATAATTCAAAAAATATTTGTTGTTTTTTTTCGGTAAAAGTTTGCATCACTCTTCTTCAACTGTGCAGAGAAGCGGGTATTCGTGCGCTCTCGATAAATTCATCGCTTTTTCAGCTTTCATCTGCGCGATTTCGTAAGTGTAAACGCCCGCAATACCGATGCCTTCGTTGTGAACCTTGAGCATAATCGTAAAGGCTTCCGCGTCCGTTCGCATAAAAATCTGTTTCAAGATAAAAACGACAAACTCCATTGTCGTAAAATCGTCATTATGCAAAATGACCTTGAAAAGTTTCGGCTTTTCGAGTTTCGTTTCGCTCTCGGTCAGAACGTCACCCTCAGTTTCGATGTCGGGAAATTCGGGCATAAAAATAATGGTAAATAATTAGTGGTAAATGGTAAATGAAAGACCGTCGCAAAATTAAAAATTTACCTTTAAGAATTTACCATTTGCCACTATCAAATCTTGTTCACTTCAAAATAAACTTTTATAGCCTTATTAGCGGCGGCGTTGTTTAAAATGTCGAAAAGTTTTCCGAAATTTTCCAAGCCTTCAACTTTGTGCGTAAGCATCTTATTGAGCCAGCCTTGATACATCGCCTCGCTTAAAGCTAAATCTTTAACGCCCATTTCAAAATGCTGGCGGTTGGCATTGACCGTACCGAACATCAGGCGATTTCCCAAAACAAATTGCTGATTGATTTTGTCCGCCGGAACTTGGTCAATTTTGCGGTCGCCGCCCGTTACCGAAGACAAGATCAAAACGCCATTTTGATTTAAGGCTTGCATCGCTTCAAAAGCGATTGGCGAATATCCGGTACATTCAAAAATTACATCGTATTCGCCGTATTTTTTAACTGAATCAGCAGTGGAAATTTCCATTGTCGAATCGTAAGTTACGCCGATTTCTTCGAGTAAATCAGCATTAAAATATCCTTCTCGTTTATCTTTTCCGAAGGCGTGAACTTCTAAATTGCGCAGGCGAAAAGCGAGCGCCGTTAAAAGTCCGACTGTTCCCGTTCCGAAAACCGCAGCCGTTTTCGGTCGCCAGATTTTCATTCGTTCCTGCGTTTCAAAGGCTTGCGAAATTCCCTTTTCAATAATCGAAAGCGGTTCGAGCAGAGCAGCGATTTCGACAATCGCGGGCGGAATTTTCACCAGCCAATCGGCGCTTTCACTGTAAAATTCTGCCATATAACCGTGAAGGCGGGAAATACCGCGCTCGAAATATTCGTCATCGGTCGTCATATCCTGCTCGCCGATTAAATCATAAATGCTTTTGCCCGGTCGCCGGACACTTGCCACAACAAAATCGCCGACGGCAAATTCTTTGACGTTTTCACCGATTTCGGCGACGCGACCGAGATTTTCGTGTCCAAGGATGAGAAAATCAAAACCCTCCGGTGCGACGCCGTATTCGCCGTTATTTATTTCCCTGTCCGTTCCGCACGCGCCAACACGCAAAACTTCGACCAAAACGCCGCGCCCGTTCGGAATGTCGGCGACTTTCGGTTTGTCCATTTCGACAAGGCGAACCGTGTCTTTTTGTCTTGGTGTAACCGCGATTGCTTTCATAATTTTTGATCAAAAATCTATCAGAAGTTTACAGAAAAGTTCGTATAAATTCCGTTTTACAGCCAATATTTTATGATACTTTTAATCATCAAATTCTGAAACTCGCAGGCGAGAATTTATCCAAAGCGAAAGGCGCGAACCAACCGCACTTCTATTTTCAAATCAAAGCGTTTGAACGCGTTGTTTCAAAAGTTTTTGCAAAAAATTCGTCTGTGAAAAAACAAAATTGGACGATTGAATAAAAAATCGCTTTTGCAAATTTATTCATCGTCCAAAATTTGTTTTTATTGATAAATTTATTTATTCGGCAAAATCAACTTCTACTTGATTTGGAATAATACCTTTTTCATAACCTTCTTTGAGCAAAAGGCGCACGGCTTCTCTACCTCGGTCACCGTAATCCAGCGTTAAATCATTAACCCACATGGCAACGAATCTATCGGCAAGTTCCGGCGGCATATCGCGCGCAAATTGCATAGCATAAGCGAGCGCGTCTTCGCGGTTTTCCATCGAATACTTAATACTTTTGTGCAGACAGAGAGAAACTTTTCGCATTAAATCCTTGCCTAAATCACGCTTGATGACGTTTCCGCCCATTGGCAGCGGCAAGCCGGTTTTTTTATGCCACCATTCGCCCAAATCCAAAACTTTATCAAGTCCGACTTGTTTGTAAAAAAGCTGCCCTTCGTGAATGAGAAGTCCCGCGTCGGCTTTACCCTTTTTTACCACGTCAATAATTTCGTCGAAAGGGACAACCGTATACTCAAAATCTTGATTGTAAATTCTCAAAGCGAGAAACGCGCTGGTCAATTCGCCTGGAATTGCGATTTTCATATTCGAAATTTCTTCGGGTTTACGCCGTTCTTTCGAAACCAAAATCGGTCCGTATTTATCGCCGATGCTCGCGCCGTGCGGTAGAAGCGCATATTTGTCAGAAATGTAGGCGTAAGCGTGAAAGCTGATTGCCGTTACGTCATAAACGCCTTTTTTCGCGTCTTCATTGAGCGTTTGAATATCCTTTAAAGTGTGTTCAAATTTCAGACCGTCGGTTTCGAGTTTGTTCGTCGCTAAGCCGTAAAACATAAAAGCGTCGTCCGAATCTGGCGAATGCGCGACGGAAATTGACCTTTTCTGTGGTTTTGCTTCCATAAATTAAAACTGTGCGTAGAAAACATTTGTATTGTATAAGATTTGTATTTTACCCTTTTCCGAGTGTTCTGCAAAAAGCGATTCGAGGTTTTTTAGCATTTCCGAAAAGCGCGGATTTTCCGCCGTCGGCATATAGGAAGAAGATAACATTCTGCCTTTTAGACCGCTAAAATCTAAAGTTTGCGCGTTTTGAAAAATCGCTTGGCGAAAGTTTGTTTGAAGAAAATCCTGCAAAATTTCTTTGGTAATATTTTCGTGTCTGACCTTTTCATAATCAGTTCCGTATTCAATTAAAAGACATTCGTAACCGCGCAAAAATTCAGTTGAATCTAGCTGTCGTTCATTCCACATCAAAACAACAAATCCTTTATCTTTCAGAATTCGCTTAAATTCTTCGCGTGTTTTTTCTTTATCAAACCAATGAAACGCCTGCGCCGCAACAATAAAATCAACCGTTTTGTTTTCAAGAGAAGTTTCTTCGGCAGTTCCTTTAACATTTTTGAAATTCGGAAAATCTTGTAAATAATTTTCCGCCGCCACGCGCATCGCCGCGTTTGGCTCAATGCCGAAAACCGTATTTCCATTTTCGAGAAAAAGTTTGGCGGAAATTCCCGTTCCCGTACCGATGTCTGCAACAACAGAAGATGTTTGCAAATTCATTTCCTTCCGAAACAAATCTAAAACTTCTTTCGGATAATCGGGACGATATTTAACGTAATTTTCGACGCGATTGGAAAATCTTTCGATTGTATCGGACATAATTTTTTAGTGGTAAGTGCTTAGTGGTGAGTGGTAATTTTTTGTTTTTTCACTAACCACTTACCACTAAGCACTTACCACTATTTAACTTCCTCGCCTGTCCATTGCGTTTTTCTTGAATGCGGAATGTCGAACTGGTCTAAAATCCGAAAACACAAATGGTCAACCAAATCTGCAATTGTTTGCGGTTTGTGATAAAAGCTCGGCGCAGCAGGCAAAATTTGCGCCCCAGCGCGTGAAAGCCGCAGCATATTTTCCAGATGAATTGTGTTAAACGGCGTTTCTCGCGGCACAAGCACAAGTTTTCGTTGCTCTTTCAAACAAACGTCCGCAGCCCGATGAATCAAATTTGTTCCTGCTCCGCTCGCAATCGCGCCCAGAGTTCCCATCGAACAGGGCACGACAATCATTCCCGCCTGTTTGTTTGAACCAGACGCGGGCTTTGCCGCTAAGTTATCCAATTTCCAAAAACGAATAAGTTTTGCGTCTTTTGCCAGACCGAGCCATTCATTAATCTTCTCCGTTGTCGGTTCTCGCAAATTGACACCCATTTCAACCTGCGCGACGGTTACCGAAGTTCCCGACATAATCAAATTTATTGTCTCAATCGTTTTGCTTAGAGCAAGCAACTGCAATGTTCGGTAAGCGTAAATTATGCCTGATGCGCCTGTGACGGCGAGTGTCAATTCCATAGCATTGAACATTTATTATTAAACATTTAGCATTGTATGAATTAATGATAAACGAGTAAGCGACAAATGATAAATGCAAACTGAAGAAATAAAAAAAATTCTTGAATCGCACGAGCACGGCGAAATCTCAATTGAAGATGCAACCGAACAACTGAAAAATCTATCTTATGAAGACATCGGATTCGCGCGGATTGACCACGCGCGGGCGGAAAGACAAGGCTTTCCCGAAGTGATTTTCGGACAGGGAAAAACTCGGGAGCAGGTTGTCGGGATTTTTGAAAAACTCTTGGCGCGTTCGCCGAATGTTCTGATAACCAGAACAACTGCCGATGTTTACGGTGAGATTCGCAATGTTTTTACCGGATCCGAATGGCACGAAACGGCGAAATTAATTCGCGTTTGGCGTGATAAAACCGAGTTTGGCGCGGGCGAAATTTCCGTTGTAACCGCCGGAACAAGCGATATTCCCGTTGCGGAAGAAGCGGCGCTCGTGGCGGAAACGATGGGAAATCGCGTTAAAAGAATCTGGGACGCGGGCGTTGCGGGAATTCATCGGATTTTGTCGGAAAGAGAGATTTTGCAGAATTCGCGCGTTGTCATTGTTGTTGCCGGAATGGAAGGCGCGTTACCTTCAGTAGTTGGCGGACTCGTGAAAGTTCCGGTCATTGCGGTTCCGACCAGTATTGGTTACGGCGCATCATTTAACGGTCTTGCCGCGCTTTTGGGAATGCTTAATTCGTGCGCGTCAAATGTCACGGTCGTCAATATTGACAACGGCTTCGGCGCCGGTTTTACGGCAAGCTTGATAAATCGTCGTTGGCAAAATGATTAGTTTTTTTGTAGTATCTCAATTTGTGTCGCTGAACATTTTTGAATTTTTAATGTCAAAATTTATCTCTCAATTACGTCTTACTCATTAAAAGACATTTTCTAATTTAATTTTTATGAGAAATCACATTCGCAAAAGGAGAAATATAATTAAAAGACAAACAAATCTAAAATGCTTATTCTCGATGAGAATACCGTTATTTATATTGGCAATATTATTAAGCTGTAGTTCTACTTGGGCGCAGGAAAAAGAAATTAAATCGCATATTCCTGTTCCAAATTCATTCGAGAATTATAAAAAGTTACCTACATATAATTCTAGAGAAGTAGAAGAGATTTCCGCCAAAGAGATTGAATATGCGCAAACCACTGTTGTACCCGACGCCAAAGGCGAGCAGGAAAAAGCAAGTTTGCCACCACCGGAAGCTGAAAACAAACTGCGTGTCGAAGCAAAAGACACAAGTGGAATAATTATAAAAGACGTTCCTCTTGGGAAAAATCTTTCTAAAACGGAAGCCCAAGAAAAACTTGACCGGCAGCCTGTTGCAAAGAAGGAAAAGTTTCACTGGAAATTTGCTTTAATTGAATCGGGAGTTTTTCTAGGTTTTCAGCACGGCTTTAGAATGCTGCAGAAAAAAACGACGCGTGAACTCGGCGGACCTTTCTTCCGCGATTGGGCGCAATCGGTAAAAAATCTACGCGGTTGGGAAGATGGAGACAATCTTTTCACAAATTATATCGCGCATCCCGGACAGGGAGCGATTACGGGAAGAATTTTTATAAACAATAGCGACCGAAGCAAAAAACAGGAATTCGGAAAATCAAAAAAGTATTGGGAAAGCCGATTTCTCTTGGCAATGTCGGAATGCGCCAAAAGAATGGGCATAGCACAATGTCTTATGTTGATTTGGTTATGACACCCGTCGGTGGCACCGGACTTGTAATTGCGGAAGACGCGGTTGACAAATATTTCTTAAAGAATTGGCTTGAGAAGAAGACCGCCAATATATTTATAATTAAAATATCCCGCAGTCTCTTTACTCCGACAACGAGCATTGCAAATATGTTGCGCTGGCAAATGCCCTGGAAGCGAGACAATCGCGGACTCTGAATTCGGTTGAAGGTTAAAAAGCACATTCCGGCGAAATCATTTGTGTCTTTTTAACCGAGATTGAAAAGTTTTTATGATACAGCTTTTTGTAAAAATTAATAATTTTAGCAATTTTATGCAGGTATATTTTTATATGTTGAAATCAAAATTTTTATCTTTTCTTCCTCTCACATTCGTTTTATTTGCTTTTTGTTCGGCAAACGTAACCGCGCAAACGACAGAAAAAATTCCGCAAGCGATGGAGAAAAATCCGCAAACGAGCGGAAAAAATCCGGTTATTGTTATTCCCGGTATTCAGGGTTCGCAATTGGTTAATCCGCAAACGGGCAAAACCGTCTGGTTTAACGTGCGGCGCGACAAAGACGATGATTTACGTCTGCCGATGACATCAAATAATCTGGCGCGAAACCGCGATAAGTTAATCGCCAAAGATATTATCCGGGAAGTAGAACTGCCGGGCGTTTTACCGGATGTTGCGGTTTATCAAGGTCTTATAGATTCGCTCAAAGCGCGCGGTTACGCCGAAGCCGACTGGAACAAACCGCAGGCGATAGATGTTTTTTACGTTTTTCCATACGACTGGCGGCGCGATAATGTTGAAACGGCACAGCTTTTAATAAACAAAATCGAAGCGGTCAAGCGCGTCGTCAAACGTCCTGATTTGAAGTTTGATATTATCGCGCATTCGATGGGCGGACTCGTCGCGCGCTACGCGGCAATGTATGGCGCGGCTGATTTACCGCCTGAAGGCAGAAAGGCTGTTCCGAGTTGGACGGGAGCGCGTCACATAAATAAAATTTTGATGTTCGGTACGCCGAACGAAGGTTCATTTGACGCTTTTATTGGAGCAGTCAACGGTTCTACGGTTATCAGTGCGCGCAATCTTCCGTTTATTGACGACTTTCGACCTGAAGACGTAATTAGCTCTCCGGCGTTGTTTCAATTGATGCCGCATCAAACGGCGACGCGCTTTCTGGACGAAAATTTAAAGCCGTTAAAAGTTGATTTATATGACCCAAAAACGTGGCAAACTTATGGTTGGGGAGCGGTCAACGACCCGAAATTTTTGAGCAAACTCAAAGACGCCGCTCAACTTGCGGTAAAAAACAAAGAAATCGAACCGACTAAGTTGGGAAAAGATGCAAATTTTGACGATCGAATACTTTCGCAGACCACATCCGCACAGGTGCGAGCCTATTTTGCCACTGTTTTAAGTCGCGCCAAGCGATTTCATCTCGCGCTTGACGCGCCGACGCGAAAATCGCCGATTGAGTTATACGCATTCGGCGGTAACTGTCAGCCGACGCTTGATGCCGTCGTAATGATGAGGAACGATAAAAAAGACCGTTGGTTAACGATTACGGATGCGCGTGATATTAAAACTTCGAGCGGGCGAGAAATAAAAAAAGATGAAGTTAAAGCCGTAATGTTTGTGCTAGGTGACGGGCGCGTTACGCGCCGCTCGTTGCTTGCCGAAAGCGAGGAATCAAAAGGCGGCACGGAAGAATTAGTCAAGACCGTTTTCCCGCTTAAATCTTCATTTTTCGCGTGCGGTCTGCATACACAACTGTTTCTCGAAAAAACGATTCAAGACAGTTTCTTGAGCGCTCTGGTTGTCGAGAAAACAAAACAACCTTAAAAGTGTAAAAGTGTAAAAGTAGGTTTGTTATAAATTGACGTTTTTTTCTGTTTCCCTTTCTCAAGGATTGATTAAAACGTAAAGCCGGTCAGCCCAATCTGATTTTGTGCTTCTTAAAATTTCGTATTGGATGTTTGCGGAATCGCGGTCGCCGAGTTTAAGTAGCGCTTTGCCGAGGTTAAAACGCGCCTTTTCAAAATTCGGATTATAACTAACCGCATTATTTAAAGCGTCAATGCTTTCTTCAGTTTTGCCTAACTCAAAATAACCTTCACCCAGATAATTATAAGTTTTCGCGTCCGGCTTATAAGTTTTTAATTGTTCAAAAGCAGCGACCGATTCGGCGTATCTTTTTTGTTTGAAGTAAGCGTTGCCGAGTAATTCGTAAGCGTTCGCAAAATCCGGTTTTAACGCAAGAGCGCGTTTATAAGCAAGAATCTCTTCGTCAGTGCGATTGAATTTGTTGAACGAAAGACCAAGTGCATATTGCGTATTGGCATTGTCAGAATCAAGTTTTGTCGCTTGTCTGTATGCTTCAACCGCGTCTTTATATTCTTTGAGTGCAAAACTAGACGCGCCTATGTTGACGTAAGTTTCCGCCCACTCGGGACGAAGTTTTGCCGCTTGTTTTGAAGCTTTGAGCGCGTCAGTGTGGCGCCCGAGCATTCCGTAACAAAATCCCGCCTGGTACCAAGCCTCCGCATAATTCGGATCAATCTCAACCGCTTTTTCAAAATAAGTTACAGCTTTTCCATAATCGTCGCGCGACAAAATGCCGAGTCCTTGCGAGTACAAACTTTGCGCGGCGGCGCGTTTATTTTTTTGCGTCTCGGTGTTGAGCGACGCGAAGGTTTTGATTTCACCGATTTTTAATTGTGAAATTCTTTCCGAAGGAACGGCAAAATTTAAGCTTTGACCTTCAGCCGCTTGCAGCGTCGCAACGCCGATAACCTGCCCGCGCATATTAACAACCGGCGAACCGCTTGAACCGGGAGAAATCGGCGCGGTGATTTGAATAATTTTTCCGTAACCCGGAATCTCGCGTACGGCAGAAACAATTCCGTTGGAAACCGAGCCTTCCAAACCGAACGGATTGCCGACCACAACGATTGATTCGCCTTCTTGAGGAACGCTTTGTACAATCGGTAAAGGAACGGCAGTGCCTTGCGGAACATCAACCTGCAAAAGCGCGAGGTCGCCTTCGCCGTCAATTGCCAGCACGCCGCGGGCAGTAAATTTTTTGCCGTCCATTAAATGAACTTCAACGCGGTTTGATTTTTCGATGACGTGCCGGTTGGTGATTATCCTGTTGTTGGAGATGAAAAAGCCGCTGCCGCGTGAGAGCGTCGCGCCTTTCGCGTCGAAAGTTTCAATCGCTACGGCTGAAGGTTTGATGCGGCGGACAAGTTCGGGAAGATAATCCTGCGCGGAAACGAAATTGGCGCAGGCTAAAGCCATCACGATAAAAGCAAAAATTTTGCAGGCGGCAGATTTCATTTCCGGGATTCGATTTTCTTTCGGAATTATAAAGCTTTTATCAAAATCAAACAAATTTCGAGAAAAATAAAAACGCATTTGTTTGTGCTAGATGCGAAACTTTATCGAAACCGTTGCCGAAAATTAAATATTCTCGTCAAAACATTAAAGATTTTTTGACAAACTTCGCGTAAATTTTGCTACATCGGTAAAATTCCGCGCGTAAAATTCAGATGGAAAACGTTTTTTAATTCGTTCATCTTCGAAGATTCTACCACCGAGCAAAACCGGAGTTTTAAGTTTAGCAATCTGTTCTCTAAAATTTTTATAATCACGTGACGAACGCTCTAAATCGCTAACTATTGTTGCAGAAATACAAATTACTGCGGGCGAATATCGGAAGACTTCTTCTGCTAAACAATAAAGCGGAGTGTTTGCTCCGAAGTTCACAACTTCAAAACCCTCGTTTTCAATCGTTACTTGCGTAAGATGCGTCGGAAACTCGTGTAAGTCATCTTCCATTGCGCAACATAGCGCCAGTTCATTTGTCATTTTGGGAACTCGAAGTGTACTTCGGAGTTTGTGAAGCGCGGTATAAGCT
>JAIVJJ010000371.1 GCA_020200095.1 Acidobacteriota bacterium
GCGCTACACGGACGACGCGACCCGCCTCCGGCGCGTGAAAATCTGATGAATTCATCTCGCAGGCACTTTGTCAGCGCGCTTTCAAAGTCGGCAGAGCTTTGAAAGAATATAGCACATCTCTTTCAAAGCTGTCCGACGTTGAATTTGGTTTTATGTGGCGAGAGACATGCTCGTTGCGGCGGCGATTTCGGCTTGGCGTTCGACCAAGTAGAGTCTGAACTCGCCGCGCAAGCGTTCGAGTCGTGCGGAGATGCTGCTGCTTCTGCATTTCGCCTCGCTCAATTTGCTCTTTTTGGTTTGTTGCTTCCGCGTCATCTCTCATTCGTAAGGTAAGCTCGGCGGCGCGGACGCTCTCGTTCGAGAATTGCGGCTTGCCTTCCAGTGTTTTAGCCGCAGCGATGTCTTGGATAATGATAGCTTCCATCGCCGCGAGTCGTTCGCGCAACTCTGCCGATTGCCTGTTACACTCTGCCAACGCCAGCACGGTTTTTTCGATCTCAGACGGATAATTCACGAGCATACATCTCCCTTTCGTTTGTAGAAATCAAGCCGGTTATGTCCACCGGAGAAAAGCAATCATCTGCTTGCCGCTTGTTTTCTTGTGCCGTGCGAGCTAATTGAGATTGGAGGGCTTGGGCTTGGACGTAGCGGGGCGTTGTTAGGATTTCTGCGCTATCTTCCAACAGCCTCTCAACCTCGAGCTCGAACCACTTGCTCACGGCACGTTCGACAACCAGCAACGGATAAAACTCATCGTGTTCAGCCGCCAAGTAGTCACGCACGCGGCAGGATGTGACTCGCAGTCGTTCATCAACCGTCATGACTTGACTCTCCTTGAGATCAGACGCTTAAATCAAAACTCTAATGCTTCAAGATGCGTTGCGCTGTATGCATCTGCCGACGATTCGCTTTCCGCAGGTGGCGGTGTCGATGGTGGTAACGAGGTGCTTGCGGAAGCAGGATTCACGGGCACGTCGAAGCGTTCGCGACTCGCCACGCAGTACGGCGTCCGGCGATGATTAAGCTTGGCAGCTTCCAAATTATCGAAGATGTAGCGAGCTGTGCGGTACGGCACGGGCTTCGTCGTCTTCGATTGTGCGACGAGTTTCGTGCCGCGCCGCCCGTTGTAACCCGTGACGAGAAAACCATCCTCTTCCTGCGTCAAGTGAATTTCATAAACCTTGTCACTCGCGCCTTCGCGGTAATACAGGCACACTTTTTCGACGAGAGCCATGATGCTCGCCCCTCCGCTTTAAGCTCGCCATGTCGCTGGATTGTTGATGATGCGTTGATTGATTGACCCGCGCCATTCGCCTGCGCCCTGCGACTGCGCCACGACGAACCGACCCTCGATTAGAATGTCGGCGAGTGATAACGCCTCGTGGACGCTCGCTTCGGTTCTTGCTCGAAGCTCTTCAATCGTGTAGCCGCTATAAAGCGTGAGGTGCTGGTTACGGCTTTTCAATTCACGCAGCAAGGCTGTTAATCCATCCGGTTGCATGAACGGTTCGCCGCCTAAAACTGTCACACCGTCGCGTGGTTCTCCTGCCGTGTCGAGAACGAGGTTTATCACTTCGCTGATGCTCAACAATGTTCCGGCATCGAGCCGATGTGTCTGAGGTACGCTGCATCCTCTACAAAGAATCGGGCAGCCGCTTAATTGAGCAACCGAACGCCTGCCGGGACCCTCGACCACAGAGCCGTGATAGACGCGAAAGACGTATAACGAATCTTCTTCTGCGACGGCGGTTGCCGGGCTTCCCATCTGCACCGGCGGAGCATTAATCGGACGGGCGCAATTGACGTGCGCTGCTTCCGGTAACAAGTCCGAAGCGACGCTCAGCAGTTCCCTTTCCGTCAATCCTTCGACGGTCAGCGCACCCGTCGCGTGGTCAATGATCCACGTCGTCTCTTTTGCCTGAATAGATTTTTGAGCGTTGAGCATTTTGTTCGCCTTCCCTGATAATCTTGATGGACGGTCATTGCTCGCCGCTCTCGTTTTTCTCTCAGCTTCTGCCTTTGCCCTGCACCTGACGATTGATGTGCGGGCGGGCATAGTAGTCGGCGGTCTTTTGCTCAGTGGTCGACGCGCCCATCACTTCTTTCACCTTGTCGGCGATCTCTGAACACGCGGGACCTTGCACGCCGTCAATTCGCATCTCCATCCCTCCGGTGTCGTTGTTGATCGTGAACTCGATTTCCGGCATCACCCTCTCCTATCGTTCAATTGACGATTTAGAATCTGACTTTGATTTTCGTGACGTTGCCCGTCACCGCTCGATGAATCGTGCCGCGCACGCGCGCCGCGACTTTTTGCACCGCGCGCTCGTTGTAAGCGGAGCGCAAACGGGCAACGAATTGACCGCCCAACACACGCGGCTGATCGTATTCGTCAAGCACTGGCGCGAGTCCCGCATCAGTTTGCACGAAACCGATGTCGCCGAAACTGTTGCCGATTGAGTGGCGCGGGATGATGACATCGGCGGTCTGCCCTTGCTCGCGTTGCTCGGCGCAGTAACGTCCCATCGGTAAGTCCGTGCCGATTTGAACATTTTTGCAGCCGATGTCTTCAAGAGCCTGCACGAGCATCTCGCGGTCTTTGAAAACGACCTCGTTGAAAGCCAAATACTTGCTCACGGTTGTTCCATCCTTTCATTGTTAAAGGTTCGCGGCTTAGTGCATCTCAAGCGCGCGGTCGGTTACGCCCGCTTCGCTAATCGGCATGACACCCGCTCCGCCGGCATCAATCGCCATATGTTCGCGCGCCCACCGGCGCAATGATTCAATCTGTTCGCGCTTGACGACGGATGTCGGTTGAATCGTCCGCGCCCGGCGCACGATGTCGAGCGTAGTTACTTCCCTTTCTCCGTCCATGAAGGCGTGTAGGAGTCCCGCTTTAATTGCCGCTTCGATCTCCGCGCCGGAGAAGCCATCGGTCGCGCTTGAGAGTTCATCAAGGTCGAACTGCTGCGGATCGCGGTTGCGTTTGCCGAGATGCACGGCGAAGATTTCGCGGCGGTCTTCCGGTGTCGGTAGGTCAACGAAGACAATGTGTGAGAAGCGTCCCTGACGGATTTGCTCAGGCGCAAGCTGGCGCACGTCATTAGCCGTGCCGATCACGAAAACGTCCCGCTGCTCTTGCATCCAATTCAGCAGGTAAGCAATCGTGCGCGCCGTCTCCCCGCCGTCCGTCTTGGCAGATGACTCCAGACCGCCGACCGCTTTCTCAAATTCTGAAATGCCCAGAATCAGTAGATTGAAAAACAGGCATGAGCCTTGATCTGCGACAGCGATTCGATCTGACAGACTCTGCCATACAGAGTTTCAAGGGCATGCGTGATAAACCTGATAAAGCGGCGCAGACGCAGGTG
>JAIVJJ010000130.1 GCA_020200095.1 Acidobacteriota bacterium
AACTAAAGCAGGTTTCCTGGGAAGAAAGCTATAACGATCAATGCTTTCTTCGCAGGAAAAAACTCTTTTGTTTATTTCCATTTTTTCTCTTTCTGAAATCTCTTTACAACCATATCGCGCCGCATTTTCGGCAAATGATCAATAAAAAGTTTACCGTTGCAATGGTCGGTTTCGTGTTGAAAACACCGTGCCGCGTAACCTGTCGCTTCACGTTCAAACCATTCGCCTTTTAAGTCCTGCGCTCGTAGAGTTGCTTTCTCCGCACGAAGGACAACCGCAGGAACTTTCCCGACCGAAAGACAGCCTTCTGAACCGGATTGTTTACCTTCTTTGTGAATTACTTCAGGATTTGCGGCAATGAGTTTGACGCCTTCGCAATCCATTACGAAAAGCTGTAGAGGTAATCCGATTTGCTGCGCAGCAAGCCCTACGCCTTCCGCGTCATACATCGTTTCAAACATATCGGCGCACAAGTTTTCTAATTCTTGGTTGAATTCCGTAATCGATTTTCCGACTTCCGCCAAAACCTTTTCCGGATATTCGGTTATTTTCCTAATAGCCATCAGTCAAATTTCGGCGAACGCGGCAGAAAACGCCCGCCGCTTCTCTCGCGTCTGTATTCGGGTTTCATATTAAAGCCTTTATCTTCGCGGTCTTGACACGACCAGCAAACATTCCGCATTTCGTTTGACGGCATAACGAATGTTACATAATGCTCCACTTCCGTGTCGCATTCGATACATCTAACTGTCGGTCTAGGTTCGGCATTATTCGCAATTGTTTCATTCATTTTACTCTTTCCTTAAATTAGGAGAACTCTTTCCAAATAAAAATCCCTCCTGCTTTCAATAGTGTAATTCGCCTGCGCGAAATCTTCCAAAGTTAGGCATACAAAATTTTACCGTTAGATAAGTTTTGGTTCTTCAAAGAAAAAAGATGAATGAAAAAATTAATCATTCATCCTTAATAATAATTTTTACAGAGTTTACTCCGGCGGACCGGAACAACCTGGTCCGTGAAGAGCTGGCATTTTCGTGCTGATAATCGGATAATTTTCGGCTTCGGCATTTTTCTCAAGCCAATCCGTATATTCTTCGGGAATTGACATATCCGAAAAAATTGCCTCAACCGGACATTCGGGGATGCAGGCGTCGCAATCAATGCAAGTGTCGGGATTTATTAAAAGTCTGTCGGGAAGCTCGTGAAACGCTTCGACAGGACAAACCGCCGCGCAATCGGTGTATTTACATTCTATGCACGGTTCGGTCACGATATACGTCATTCGTTAAAATTCTCCTCGTCTGTTATAAAATCAAAACAAATCAAAATAAAAATATGATACCGAAAAGCATAACTTGTCAAAGCAGGTTAGACAAGTGATAGAATGCCACAGTAATTACAACTTCTATTGACTGATATTTTCTCGATATTTTCTAAGGAAACGTAAATGAAAAACTTAAAAGCAGAACGTGAATTGGCATTCGATTTTCTGCGCGTTACGGAAGCGGCGGCGATTGAATCCGCTAAAACAATGGGACAAGGCGACCGCAAACATTCCGACCACGTAGCGGTTGAAGCGATGCGCGAGGTTATGGACAGTGTTCCGATGCGCGGGCGAATCGTCATCGGCGAAGGCGAGCGCGACGAAGCGCCGATGCTTTATATCGGTGAGGAACTAGGCGGCGGACAATTTTCCGAAGAAGCGCGTGCCGAATTTCCCGAAGTTGATATTGCCGTTGACCCGCTTGAAGGTACAAATCTATGCGCTCTCGGCGCAAACAACGCAATCGCCGTTCTCGCGGCGGCAGAACGCGGCGGATTGTTAAACGCGCCGGACATTTATATGGACAAAATTGTTGTCGGACCGTCGTCTCGCGGCGCGGTTGATATTGATGCGCCGGTTAGAGACAACTTGAAAAATATCGCCCGACGTTTGGGACGCGACGTTGATGATTTAACCGTTATTACACTCGACCGTTCACGGCACAAATATTTAATTGATGAAGTTCGCAAAGCTGGCGCGCGCATTCGCCTGATTTCCGACGGTGACCTTTCGGCGGGAATTTCGGCGGCAGTTGCGGGAACGAACATTCACGCGCTGATGGGAATCGGCGGTGCGCCGGAAGGCGTGATTACGGCAGCGGCGATGAAATGTTTGAATGGTGAAATTCAAGCTAAACTCGTTTTCGACCCGGAAAGATTAGGCGTTGACAAATCTAAAGTTCCGCCCGCAGCCGAAGTTATGAAACGCCTCAAAAAAATGGGCATCAACGACCCGGATAAAATTTACGATACGAACGACCTCGCGCCGGGCAAAAAGATAATTTTTGCCGCAACAGGCGTAACCGACGGTGCATTGCTTCGCGGCGTTAGATTTTTCGGCGCGGGTAAACGCACGCATTCGGTTGTGATGACCACCGATTCCAAAAGCATTCGCTTTGTTGATA
The DNA here is from genome assembly GCA_020200095.1 of Acidobacteriota bacterium. Taxonomy (GTDB): domain Bacteria; phylum Acidobacteriota; class Blastocatellia; order Pyrinomonadales; family Pyrinomonadaceae. Next base: position 2,448 of record JAIVJJ010000130.1, read on the forward strand.
CGGTTCATGTCGAAGGCGGACCCGACGCTGTGATTAGATTTTAATTAGTGATGAGTGGTGAACTGTGAGTGGTAAGTTTCTGATTTTAATTAATCATTCACCGTTCACAGTTCATCACTAATTTGAAATGCCTGAAACAATTGAAAATTATATACCGCAAGTTGCCGTAGAAAGAATGCAGCGGCAAGCGTTTTTTGTGTGGAGCTTTTTTGCTATTTTCGCGGCGGCTTGGGTTTTCTTGATTTTACTTGCTCCAATTGCTGAAACATATAATTTAACCGACATATCTAACCCGATTTATAAATTTTTCAGTTATCTTTGCCACCAGATTCCTTCGCGCAGCTTTAGTATTGAAAATCACGCTTTTGCGGTCTGCTCGCGTTGTTTCGGCGTTTATTTCGGTTTATTGTTTGGATTTGTTATTTACCCATTTTTGCGTCCAATTGAAAAAAACGAACCGCTTCCGCGCTTCTGGCTTTTTTTAGCAATGATTCCGATAGGCGTTGATTGGTCGCTTGGAGTTTTTGATATTTGGGAAAATACACATTTTTCGCGTTTTGTGACAGGTTTGATTTTAGGCGCTGCGTGCGCAATTTTTATCATTCCCGCGTTGATTGATATTTTCAGGCTTTTATCAAGCAAAAGAATAAAAAGGCTGTCGCGTTGACAGCCTTTTTACATTTAAATTTATTTTTGGATACTGATTTTTGATAAATTGTTGGCGGCGTGAGAAACGTCTCATTAACGCCCCTTGATAAGTAAAATTTATTATAACCATTCTTTAAAGCGTTTGACAAGGTTTGGAAAATTATTTGTTTATTATTTGTTTTAGATTAAGACCTAAAATTTAAACTGTTGGAAACAATTAATTTATTTTACTATTAAAAAGATTTCCATCTGTGGAAATCTTTATCG
>JAIVJJ010000016.1 GCA_020200095.1 Acidobacteriota bacterium
TTTCAGTTTCCGTTTTTGTGTTTTCGGCGCGAATAATAATGATGCCATTTAGAAAATCAATATCGCTCCAGATTAGTTTATAGATTTCTTCCGGGCGCATCGCTGTATCCAAAGCGCAAATCAGAATCGGCTTGATATGCTCACGCTCATCTTTGCATTGAGCCAATAACTGTTTTTCTTCTTCGTATTCTAAAACACGCTCTCTTGCTTTTTCCAATGCGTTGGAAATAACTTTGTCTGTTTTCTGAAAAGGGTTAGCAATAAGCCAACCTTCATTAACGGCAAAATTGAGCATTCGCCGAAGTGTAGCAAGTTCTCGGTTAACCGATGAAAGCTTGCGCTCCGTTACCCGCTTTTCTTTTATTATTTCATTTTTCTTCCTGCCCGCTTTTTCATTTATTGCGGGAACTTTCTTTTTAATTTCGATTTCAACCGGAGTATTAAGCCTGACGGTTCTAAATTTATCAACATCACGTGGCTTGATAGAGCGGATAAGTTTTTTACCGAAATACGCGCTGGCAATTTTAACGTACGTTTCAACGGGTTTATGGGATTTCAGTCCGGCAACTTTATGACCGTCTTTGATGATAGCGGGAAATACTTTTGCTTCTTTATATTTTTCGGCAAGCGCGAGGAACGTCATTTTGTCGGCATTCAAAGTTTCTTCGCCGTGCTGAGTAAGTTCATCTCTCATTTGGCGGACAGCTTTCCAAACATCCGTTATTTTGCCGCTTGGCACACGACGCAATTTTTCTTTTAGCTTTCCTGTATCGTCTTGGTATTGAATCCGCGCATACAAATTTCCTTTCATCCATTTGTAACCACCTTCGCGTGAACGGGCACGACGCGTTTTTTTATTAGGTTTTTCTGTTTCCATTGCAGTATCCTTATAAGTATCCTTATAGAATAAAGATACTTTATGATATTAGGTGAAATCAAATGATGTGAAAAGATACAGGAACTTATTGATTTCATTGGGTTTATAAAAACATTTTGAAATGTCTTGATGTCGAAAGATAAGCTAATTTTCAAAACGCATTCGATTCATAATCGAAAGGTCTCGAGTTTGAGTCTCGAAGGTAGCTCCATTATTTTTGATTACTAAAGGGTATCTCGAACGAGATGCCTTTTTTCTTCGTTCACATATCTTAGAGCGGATAAAATTATCTCTTGCGATAGATTTATTTTTAAGTTATATTGATTTTATTATGAATTTACTATCAACTAGTGAAGCGGCGAAAATACTGCGCGTGACACCAATTAGAGTTCGGCAATTAATTCGTGAAGGAAAGATTCGAGCCAAACAAGTCGGGCGTGATTATGTTATCGAAGAAAGTTCTCTGGATTCGGTCAAGACTTACGGCAAAGCCGGAAGACCTGTAAAAGAAATCGAAAATAAAAACGGCAATCAAAAGAACGGCGCTGGTCAAACACCGAAATCCTTTGCCGAAGTCGCCGCTAAATATATCGGTTCAATCAAAGACGGTTTGCCGACGGATTTATCCACGAACAAAAAGTATTTGAAAGATTTGGGTAAAAAGAGCGCGGAAAAGAAAGCATTACGGAATAGAATAAAAAACTCGAAAAATGATTAACTCTCCGATAATTGCCGATACAGGCGTTATCGTCGGCTTAATCTATGAAAAAGACCAATGGCACGAATGGGCGTTCGAGCAATCGAAACACATTGTGCCGCCTTTTTTCACTTGCGAAACCGTTATTACCGAGGTGTGTTTTTTGCTGCAAAATATCAAAGACGGCGAACAAAGCATTTTAGGTATGATTGCAGACGGATTTTTGCAGATTGATTTTCGGCTTTCCATGGAAGCTGCAAGCGTTAAATCTTTGATTAAAAAAATATGAAAACGTGCCGATGTCGCTTGCTGATGCGTGTATTGTCCGAATGAGCGAACGAATAGAAAACTCGATTGTTTTCACAACCGACAGCGATTTTCACATTTACCGCAAAAACGGCAAAAAGAAGATTGATTTAATCATCCCGGAATAAACAACCTCTTTTAAGATTTAAGCGGCTACTTTTTCAAGCTGTCTGAAAGCAGCTTCATCTATCTGACTTAATTCCCAGTTATTTTGCAGATTCATCCAGAAAAGAGGACTTCCGCCGATTGCTTTGGAAAGTTTCCAAGCCATTGCCGCGCTTATTCCGCGCTTGCCGAGACAAATCTCGTTGATTGTTTTCGGCAAAACTCCGATATGCGCCGCAAGCGCGCTTTGGCTGATTTTGATTTCTTCAAGCTCATCCCGTAAAGCCGCGCCGGGATGAATCGGCGTTAGATGGTTCATAATATTCTCCTAATGATAATCAACTATTTCTAACCTGCAAACTAAAATCAACAAATCTTGCAATTGATTTTAGTCCCGTTTTAGAATAGACAAAAAGAAAAAAACAAATGATTGACTTCAATGCTTACCTTAAAGAGATTGAAAAAGGCTTTCAATCGAAGCTCGCCACCGAACACACTTACAGACCCTTTTTGAAAACTTTTGTTGAATCTTTCGGCAAAGATATTGAAGCCATAAACGAACCGAAACGGCGAACTTTCGGCGCGCCGGATTACGTTATCCGCAAGCGTGAAATTCCGCTTGGCTATATCGAAGCTAAAGACGTTGGAAAAGATTTAGACCGGCTTGACAAGCGCGAAAAGGAACAACTCAAAAAATATCTCGATTCACTCAACAACATCATTTACACCAACTATCTCGATTTTCGCTGGTATGTTCGCGGCGATGTCGTTGACACAATCACGCTTGCCGAATTTGATGCGAACGGTAATTTGCAGCCGAAAGCCGATGCTGAAAAGCAGCTTACAAATTTAATCAAAGAATTTCTGCACAAAGAAGTTCCGACCGTCGCCACGCCGAAAGAACTTGCCAAGCGTATGGCTTCGATAACAAGGCTTATCCGGCAGACAATCGAAAAGGCTCTGGCAGATGAAGAAACGACTAAACAGCAAACTCTGCACGAACAATTTGAAAGTTTTAAGAAAACGCTTTTGCCGAATTTAGACGACAAAGGCTTTGCAGACCTTTACTCGCAAACGATTGCTTACGGACTTTTCACGGCGCGGTGCTTTGATAATAAACCGCCGTTTACACGGCAGGAAGCCGCTTATCTTGTGCCAAAAACCAATCCGTTTCTTCGTGATACATTTGACCGCATCGCCGGAATACATCTTGACGAAAGAATAACGTGGGCGGTTGATGATTTAGCCGAGCTACTTAATCGAACCGACATTTCGGCAATCTTGCAGGATTTCGGCAAACGCACCAGACAGGAAGACCCGGTCGTTCATTTTTACGAAACTTTTCTTTCCGAATACGACCCGAAACTTCGGGAAACACGCGGCGTTTATTACACACCCGAACCCGTTGTTTCCTATATTGTCCGCAGCGTGGATAAGATTTTGCAGACGGATTTCGAACTCTCGAAAGGTCTTGCCGATTCTTCAAAAGTTCAAAGTTCAAAGTTCAAAGTTCAAAGTCAAAACGACAAAGACCAAAGTCCAAAGACCGAAGACCAAATCCACAAAGTTATAATCCTCGACCCGGCGACCGGAACGGGAACATTTCTTTACAGCGTCATCAAGCAAATTTACAAGCGTTACGAGCGAAACAAAGGAATGTGGGACGGTTATGTTTCCGAACATCTTCTGCCGCGCATTTTCGGTTTTGAATTGCTGGTTGCGCCGTATGCCGTCGCGCATTTGAAGCTCGGTTTGCTATTGGAAGAAACCGGCTACAAATTCGCATCTGATGAGCGATTAAGAATCTATCTCAACAACACGCTCGATTTTACGACGCTCAAGGAAGACGCAGACGCATTTTCGGCATTTATCAATAACGAAGCAACGGCGGCACGCGAAATTCAGCAGGACAAACCCGTGATGGTTATTCTGGGCAATCCGCCGTATTCGGGACATTCGGCAAACACGGGAAAATGGATTGCCGGTTTGCTGCGCGGCGCGGATTCGCTCAACGAAAAAACCACCGATAATTATTTTATGGTTGACGGTCAGCCGCTCGGCGAAAGAAATCCGAAATGGCTCAATGACGATTACGTTAAATTTATTCGCTTCGCGCAATGGCGAATTGACCAGACAGGCTACGGCGTTCTGGCTTTTGTAACGAATCACGGTTATCTGGACAATCCGACGTTTCGCGGAATGCGGCAGTCTTTGATGAAAACCTTTGACGAAATTTATATTTTGGATTTGCACGGCAACTCGAAAAAGAAGGAACGCTCGCCGGACGGCACGATTGACCAGAATGTTTTCGATATTATGCAGGGCGTTTCGATTGGAATTTTCGTCAAAAAGCAAAGCGAACAAAAAGCGCCGGTCAAAGTTTTCCACAAACACCTTTACGGCGTTCGTGAAATCTGGACGGAAAACGTCAATGATGAAAAGGAATTGACTGGCGGGAAATATCATTGGCTTACAAACAATGATATTTCAACAACTGAATTCACAGAATTAAATCCGCATTCACCATCGTATCGTTTTGCTCCACAAGATATAACACTAAAACCTGAATATGATAATTATTGGGATATAACAAAAATCTTTCCCCTTAACGCCGTAGGTTTTCAAACTCACAGAGATTATTTAGTTCTTTCACCTTCTAAAATCGAGCTAATAAACAGAATTGAAGATTTTATCAATCCGAAAAATTCAGATGAAGATGTAAGAAATAAATACTTTTCACATATCAAAGTTGGAAAATATAAATCAGGCGATACTTCAGAATGGACTATTGAAAGCAGTAGAAAGGAATTGCAAAAGATTGGTAATGTTAGTAAATGGGTGACAAAGTGTATTCGCAGACCTTTTGATTTTCAATGGTATTTCTATAATCCTCTTGCAGTTGATAGAGGTAGACCGTCAGTTACGAATCAACTTATTTATCATTCAAACAAGGCTTTTCTTTGGACAAGACCAATGAGTCCAAATTACGAATTTTCAGTTTTGTGTTCTTCTGTCGCTGTTGACCAATCCGTCGTTGGAAACAAAGTTGCGGGCGCAGGTGGAACTTACGTTGCGCCGCTTTATATTTATCCAACCGAAAAGCGCGGTTTATTTGATGAAGAAACTTCCACGAGACAGCCGAACTTTTCAAATGAATTTCTCGGCGACCTTCACGCCAAATTGAAATCAAATTTTAAGCCGGAAATGATCGAAAATTTGCCGCGCAAAAGTAAACCGTATCTCGGCTCGACGAATTCGTTATCATTTACGCCAGAAGACATTTTTAATTACGCTTACGCCGTTTTTCACAGCCCGACTTACCGCGCCCGTTATGCCGAATTTCTCAAGATAGATTTTCCGCGCCTGCCGCTGACTTCAAATTATTTGCTTTTCTTCCAGCTTGCCCGTTTAGGCGAACTCCTTGTTGAACTGCATCTTTTAGAAAAAGACATCGAGAGCGAAGTTACTTTTCCCGAAAAAGGCTCAAACGCGGTCGAGTTTGTGAAATACGCGGACGAAAAAGTTTATATCAACAAAACGCAGTATTTTGCGAATGTTCCCGAAACGGCTTGGAATTTTCACATCGGCGGTTATCAAGTTCTGCAAAAATGGCTCAAAGACCGCAAAGGCAGAACGTTTTCGTTTGACGATTTAGAACATTACGCAAAAGTAGTTTCGGCGTTGTCGCAAACCATCGATTTGATGAACGAGATTGATGAAACAATCAAAGAAAACGGCGGTTTTCCGATTGAATAATTGCACTTTTTTGACTCTGACAAAAGTTTCGCACAACCGGAAAATGAGCGATTATCAAAAGCAATTATGATATGATTTTGTAGAAAGGAGATTTGAAAATGCTTACTACAATCGAAGCTGAAATTGACGTTGACGGTAATATCAGATTGCTTGAACCATTAAAAGTGAATAAAAAAAGTCGAATAATCATAACTTTAATGGACAGTCCGAACACGCCGGAAAAAATATCGAATGATTTGAAATCAAATGAAAAAATTGATTGGAACGATGAAGATTCATTACGCGCTGCTTTTGCCGAATTTGAAGACGAGGAAAGAGAATTGGCAAATGCCGGTATGTCGGATTATGTTTCGTCATTAGCGAAAATTGACAGGGAATAAAAGTGTGGCTCACAACTTTAAAAGAGGTGAAATTTACAAAGGAAATCTCAACCCGCAAAAAGGCTCGGAACAAGCTGGCGAAAGACCGGTGCTGATTTTTCAAATAAATCAGCTTAATAATACGGCAAAAACAACCGTCGTTATTCCTTTTACCAGCCAATTAAAATACAGAAATATACCAAGCTGCGTTTTCGTTCCCAAAGGCGAAGGCGGTTTGGAAACCGACTCAATTGCTCTGTGTCACCAAATCCGAGTAATAGATAAAGATAAAGGTTTGTTGGATAATTTCGGCAACGCGAAACGAATAGGCAAATTGTCGCCGGCAACAATGGCTCTGATAGAAGGTACGGTCGCCATAATGCTCGGACTAAAACCGATCGTTTCCAATTAGAAACTTCTACTACAAATTATTTTTAACAATGACCGCAAAGGCAGAATTCTTTCGTTTGACGATTTGGAACATTACGCAAAAGTAGTTTCGGCGTTGTCGCAAACCATCGATTTGATGAACGAGATTGATGAAACAATCAAAGAAAACGGCAGCTTTCCGATTAAATAAAAACGGTTGATAAATGAAAAGATTAATTTACTGTCTTTGCACGATATCGCCGCTATCAATTTGTCCGAGTTTTATATTTTGTGTTTTCGCGCCTAAAACTCGCTGAAAGTTTCTGAAATAAGAAGGTAAACCTTCCGCTTTTGTGTCCGCGCCGTTTTGCAATTCATAATGCAGATGCGGAATGTTTGCGCTGCCCGACGCGCCGATTTGCGCAATAATTTGATTTTGTTTGACCATTTCGCCCGCCTTTACTTTCGCGCTGCCTTGTTTGATGTGCCCGTAAATGCTGTATTCTCCGTTTTGGTGGTCAATGACAAGATAATTTCCCCAGAGAACCATCGGATTTGTCGCCAGTTGTGATTCGTCAAACGAGCGATTGTCCGGTTTATCGTCAACCGCGGCGACGATTTTACCGTTTCCGGCAGCGTAAAGATTTGCGCCGAAGCCGAAAAAGTCCGCATTATTTTCTTCTTTGCCCTGAAACATCTTGCCTGCTTCGTTGACCGGAACAAAATCATAGCTGTAACGCATAAAGTTCGAAGCGAAACCAAGTGCGCGAATCGGTTCAAACATATAATCGAAACGGCGATGATGCGAGTAAAAATCATGTCCGTCGTAAATTATCGATCGACCTTTAACGGGCAGAATTAAATCGGTTTTCGTTTGGTAAAATCCGCGAAACTATAAAACGGATTAAAAATTATTAATGGTTTGTTCGGTTCAAATTCGCGGTTCGGAACTGTCTGGATGCTCGGTCTAATGCCGTTTCCGTCAATAAATTTTCGCAAGACAAGTTTTTCCTCGCGGTCAAAAATTGAAATTTCGACGCTGCTCAACGTTAAATTTTCGCTTGTCGCATTCTCAACAACAAAATCAAAGTTCAGATTTTGTCCCGTAGAAGTTTTCTCGATGTAAATTGCTTGCGGTTTGGCGATGATTTTAACGGCAGGCGCTTCATCTGCCATAAATGGCAAAAAACTAAATAAAATTAAAAAGAAAAATGACATATTGAATTTTCCTAAAATAAAAATTAAGTATTGTGCAAAACATATTCTGCTTGCAGAATTCCTTACGGCGTTACAAACTTTGATGTTCCGTTTATCTTTTATTATTTAAATCAGCCAGAAGAAAAGGCAGAAAAGCCTTAAATTCAACCGCCCTTTAAATGCCTAAGAATTTAGTGTCTTAACCTCTGTGCGCGGCGCAAAGAAATTTAAAGCGACCACGCACACCAAAGACAAACCTGCCGCCATCGTTATTCCGTAAAAAGCCGTCGTGTAATCGCCTCCTGCCGCGCTTGCCAAACGTCCCGTAATTACTGAACCGACAAACCCGCCAAAAGTTTCAATAACTGTGAGCGCGCCGAGAATTTTCCCTATGTCGCGCAGACCGAAGAATTCGACTGCCAGTAGCTGAATCAAAACGAATGTTCCGCCGTAGCCTAAACCGAACGGCAGAAGAAACCAGAAAATTGTGTTCGCCGTCAAAAAACCGAGCAAAATCAGCGTTGCCAGAAACATCACGCCGCAGCAAATCAGCATCACGCGCACGGTCGGAAGTTTATCTGACAGAAAACCGAACAGAAATTTTCCGCCGACGCTCGTTACAAATAACAGACTTTGCGCCGTCGCTGCCTGCGCCGCCGTCGCGCCGATGCGCGGGCTTTGAATATGCAGAATAAATTGCTGGCTGGTCGCAAAAATCGGGTAAAAAATTGCCGCCGCGCAAAGGCTTAAAATCCAAAACGCCGGAGTTTTTACCGCTTCTCCCAAAGTTAAACCGTATTCAGGTTTCGGATTTTTAGCTCGATTATCTTTTTCAACAAAATCCGCATTCCGCAATTCGCATTCCGCATTCAGACTGTCTCCGTCAAAACTTGCGCCGACATCACTCGGTTTATTCTTCACCAAAAACAAAACCGCCGGAATCAAAATCAGCCACACAATTGAGCTAACCATCAAAAGCGCCGCGCGCCAGCCATAACTTTCAATTAACGGACGCGCGACAATCGGAATTAGCACACCACCAAAACTCGTCCCGGTCAAAATAATGCCCATCGCCAATCCGCGTTTGCGGCGAAACCAGTTAGCGATTAAAACGGTTTGCACCATTACGCCGACGAGTCCGAGCGACAATCCGAGCAGCGAATGTGACAGATAAACCTGCCATGGCGCTGTCGCTTGCGAATAAAACGCGAGTCCGCCGCCCAAAATCACCGAACCGATCAGCATCAACATTTTCAAGCTGTATTTTTGAATCAGCAAGCCGACGACGAGCGAAAAAATTCCGGCGAGCAAAAAGGTAAGTCCGGCGCCGAGTCCCGTCACGGAATCCTTAGTTTGCGCCGTAACCGTTCCCAATCGCAGTAAATCTTCCTGAATCGGTTTGTAGAAAACGGGAATTCCGCCGATTGATAATCCGTTGCTGATTAAAAGCGCGAGCGTCGAGATGCCGACAATTATCCAGCCGTAAAAAAAGCTGCTGTTTCTGGTCGCTGTTTGATTCATCTTTTTATTTATCGTTTGCAGATTGGTGTTCTTTGTTATTGAGATTTAAACGGTAGCCGACAATTAAATTTTTTTCAAAACAGTAAAACTATTTAATAATTTAAGAAGCAATGTTAGAATGCACTCATTTTCAATATGCTCGCCTCAAATAAACAGTTAGGACGTTATCGCATTCATTCCGCTCTTGGGGCAGGCGGTATGGGTGAAGTGTTTTTAGCCGAAGATACTCGCCTTAATCGCAAAGTGGCGCTGAAAATTCTCTCGGAAAAATTTACGGTTGACGGCGATCGTTTAGAGCGCTTTGAACAGGAAGCTAAGTCAGCGTCCGCTTTAAATCACCCGAATATCATCACCATTTACGAAATTGGCGAAGAGGAAGGCACGAACTACATCGCCACCGAATTTATTGAGGGAAAGACTTTGCGGGAAAGCATCAACGAACATTCTTTGCGTTTATCGGACGTGCTGAACGTTGCGATTCAAGTTGCCGAAGCGCTTTCGGCGGCGCATCGGGCGGGAATCGTGCATCGTGATATTAAGCCGGAAAACATTATGCTCCGACGCGACGGCTATGTGAAAGTTTTGGATTTTGGTTTGGCAAAACTGACGGAAAGAAAAGAGGAAAATCCCGAATCCGACCCTTTTGCCTCAACACAGAAATTAGTTAAAACAAATCCAGGCGTGGTAATGGGAACTGCTGCGTATATGTCGCCCGAACAGGCTCGCGGGCTTGAGGTTGATGCCCGGAGCGACGTTTTCAGTTTCGGCATTGTGCTGTATGAAATGATTTCGGGACACGCGCCGTTTGAAGGTCAAACGATAACAGATGTTTTAGCTGCGATTCTCAACCAAGAACCTTTGCCTTTGAAAAATTTTGTGCCGGAAATTCCGAGGGAACTGCAGCGCATTGTCAATAAAACTTTGCGCAAGAAACGTGAGCAGCGTTATCAATCAACCGTAGATTTATCAGGCGATTTAAAGGATTTGCGCGAGGAGCTCAATCACGAAGTCAAACTTCAACGAAGCACCGGATCGAATAAACACAAAACTTCGACCGGTTCTGACAGCCACAAAGACGCTTTGCTTTTGACCGAGTTTGACAATTTGACAAATGACGCGGTGTTTGACGCGACGCTTAAAATGGCTTTGGCATTTTCGCTGGAACAATCGCCTTTTTTGGACATCTTCGCCGAGACTCGCGTGCGGCAGACTTTGCGTTTGATGGGACGTTCGGCGGACGAGCGCGTAACACCCAAACTCGGGCGCGAGATTTGCTTAAGGCAAGGCTTGAAGGCATTCATCACGGGAACAATCGCAAGTTTGGGAACAATGTATGTACTGACGCTCGAAGCGGTCAACGCGCAGACGGGCGAGAGTTTAGGGCGACAACTTGAGCAAGCCGAATCGAAAGAGGAGGTATTGAAGGCTTTGGGACATGCAGCCAGCAGTCTGCGTGAAAAATTAGGCGAAAGTCTCAGTTCAATTGAGCAATTCGACGCCGCTTTGGAACTAACAACATCATCGCTCGAAGCGCTCAAAGTTCATTCGCTCGGGCAGCAACAGACACAAAAAGGCAAGACTCTCGAAGCAGTTCCGTTTTACAAACGAGCGATAGAACTCGACCCGAACTTCGCTTTCGCTTACAACTTACTGGCAGTCGCTTACAACAACACGAACCAGCCGAAACTTGCGGCTGAATATGCAACAAAGGCTTTTGAATTGCGAGACAGAGTGAGCGAACTGGAAAAACTCCGTATTACCTCTTTCTACTACAGTTACGTTACCGGAGAATTGGACAAACGAATTGAAACGCTGGAGTTGATTAACCGGATGTACCCGCGCGACATCAGAGCCGTCAGTAATCTTTCGGACAGTTATCAGCGAATCGGGCAATTTGAGAAAGCCGCTGACGCTGCCCGCGAAGGCATCCGGCTTAATCCGAGTTCCTTCGTCGGTTACGCGAACTTGGCGGAATCGCTGCTTCGGCTCAATCGTTTCACAGAGGCAAAAGAGGTTTGCGAGCAGGCTTTTGAACAGAAATTTGACGGCGTTTGGTTTCATGAATATCTGTATTGGATTGCCTTCATCGAAAACGACAGGGCAGCGATGGCGAACCAGATTGCCTGGTTTAACGGAAAACCTCATGAATACATCTCACTCAATTTGCAAGCGGGCGCGGCTGCCTTTCGCGGTGAGCGACGACGTTCGCAAGATTTCTCGCGGCGGGCGATTGACTTGGCAAATCGCGCAGATGCCAAAGGCGTTGCCGCGCAATACGCCGCCGAACAAGCCCTCAGGATTGTCTTCTGGAGTTCGACAACAGCCCTTCCTAACGCGAAAGATAACCAATTAAGAATTTCTCTAAAAGCGCAAACGCAAAACGCATTAGAGCTCGAGCGAAACAAAGTGACATTAACGCGTTGTGCCTTAGCCCTAGCAATTGCCGGACAAGTCGTCGAAACTAAAAAACTGATTGAAGAATTAAAAAACGAATGTCCAAAGGACACGCTTGTCAACGGGCTTTGGCTGCCGACCATCAATGCCGCGCTTCGATTGCAGAGCGGAAAACCGGAAGAAGCGATTGAAGAATTGGAAATCGTTCAACGACTCGAAAAGGGCGCGGAGTTTTTTCCACAATACATTCGCGGACTTTGCTTTTTGAAACTTGGAAAAGAAAAACAAGCCGCTAAAGAGTTTCAAAAGATTTTGCATCACCGGGGAGAATCACCTTTGTCCGCACTTTATCCGCTGGCACAGTTAGGTTTAGCGAGAACCGGAAAAGACAAAAACGAATACGAGAAGTTTTTTGAAATGTGGAAAAACGACGATAAAAATATACCTTTGCTGATTGCTGCGAAAAACGAGTTTGAAAAGCTGAAATGACTTTATTTATATAATAATGAGCAGATTATCGTTTGAATCGGGTACACACATTTCTCATTATCGCATCGTCACGAAAATCGGAGCGGGCGGAATGGGTGAGGTGTATCTTGCCGAAGATACAAAGCTCGACCGTAAAGTCGCTATCAAGTTTCTGAACGAAGAATTCAGTAAGGATGCCGATAAATTGAATCGCTTCGTTCAGGAAGCCAAAGCCGTTTCCGCTTTGAATCATCCGAATATTTTGACGGTTTATGAAATCGGCGAAAATGATGATTCAAACTATATCGTGAACGAATTCATAGAAGGCAAAACTTTGCGCGAGCATCTTTCTCCAAGGGAAACAAACTCGCTTAATTCAATTCTCAAAATAGCCGTTCAGGTAGCGGAAGCACTTTCGGCAGCACATCAGGCGGGAATCATTCACCGCGACATCAAGCCCGAAAACATCATGATTCGCTCCGACGGTTATGCCAAAGTCCTGGATTTCGGACTCGCAAAACTGACTGAGCAGAAGCAGACAAACGAGATTTCGTTAGAAGGCGCGACCAAAGCGTTCGTCAAAACCAATCCCGGAATGGTGATGGGCACCGTGCAGTATATGTCGCCCGAACAGGCTCGCGGGAAAGAGACAGATGCCCGCACCGATTTTTGGAGTCTCGGAGTTGTGCTGTATGAAATGCTGGCGGGAAAAGTTCCGTTTGCGGGCGAAACCATCAATCACACGATAGTTTCAATACTCGAAAAAGAGCCGAAGCTGCTCGAAAATGTGCCTGACGAGTTGCAGCGAATCGTTCGCAAAACGCTGACCAAAGATGTCGACATGCGGTATCAGTCGGCGAGAGATTTGTTAATTGACCTCAAAAATCTGCGGCGAGATTTAGACATTCAAGGCGAACTGGAGCGTTCAATAGTTCCGAATCGAAAGGCAACGACCAACCAAGTTCAAGAAAACGAAACGCAAATTTATTCCTCAAAATCAATCGAAGAAACGAAAGCCGAATCAAAAGCAAAAGCGACGCAAAACGTGACGACATCTTCAAGCCTCGAATACGCGGTAACGCAGGCAAGGAGCAATAAACTTGCAACGGCAATCGTTTGCATCATTCTGCTTGGAGCAATCTCAGCCATCGCGTATTTCGGCTTCTTTGCCAAAAGCAACACCAAGCAAATTGAATCAATCGCCGTGATGCCGTTTGTCAACGAAAGCGGAAATGCTGATGTTGAATATCTGTCGGATGGAATGACCGAAATGCTGATTAGCAGTTTGTCGCAACTGCCAAAATTGAATGTCAAGGCGCGTTCGTCCGTTTTCCGCTATAAAGGCAAAGAAAAAGATGCGCAGACGATTGGCAAAGAATTAAGCGTGCAGGCGATTTTGACCGGAAAAGTCGTGCAGCGCGGCAATGATTTGTCGCTTTATGTCGAGTTGGTTGATGTCGCGTCGGACAAAGTTATTTGGAGCGAAACGTATAATCGCCCGATGATAAATCTTGTCGCATTGCAGAAAGATATTGCCCGCGATGTTTCAAACAATTTACAAACCAAATTGTCGGGAGCGGACAAGCAACGCTTGGCGAAGAGTTACACGCAGAACACGGAAGCCTACCAGCTTTATTTGAAAGGGCGTTTTTACTGGAACAAAAGAACGCCGGTCGAAAATAGAAAAGCTGTCGAGTATTTCGAGCAGGCGATTGCGCTTGATCCAACCTATGCGTTAGCTTATGCTGCCTTGGCTGACTGCTACATTCTCCAACTTCCTTCCACGCCGCGAAAAGAAAGATTTCCGAAAGCGCGAGCGGCGGCGATGAAGGCTTTGGAGATAGATGAAACGCTCGGCGAAGCCCATACGGCGTTGGCAGAAGTCGAAGTGGACGCCTGGAACTGGTCAGATGCAGAGAGAGGATTCAAACGGGCTATTGAACTAAGTCCAAACTACCCGACGGCTCGGCATTGGCATGCCGAGCTGCTGTCGCGTCTAGGACGGCACGATGAAGCCATCACGGAAATCAAACGCGCCCAAGAACTTGACCCGCTTTCGCTTCCCATCAATACGATGGTAGGGCATATCTTGATGATGGCGCATCGCTTCGATCAAGCCATCGAGCAATACAAAAAAACGCTTGAAATGGACCCGAACTTTAATTTGGCAAGCGCATGGCTTACCGAGACATATATCTACAAGGGAATGTATGAAGAAGCGATTACGGAGGCGGAAAAGCGCATCGCCGGTCTGGGAGGAAACCCCGATAACCGCGCAACGCAAGTACAAAATTTCGCGGAACTGAGAGAAGCATATAGAAAGGCAGGCGCAAAAGGCTTCTGGGAACAAGATCTTAAACACTCTAAACAGCGGCAAGCGCGGGGAGAGAATGTTCAGCCACATCGAATGGCGGAAATTTATGCGAATCTAGGCGACAAGGAACAAGCCTTCGAATGGTTTGAAAAGGTTATCGAAGACCGTGGTGGCGATGGTTACATTAAAGTCGATCCGGCATTTGACCCTTTGCGCGACGACCCGCGCTTTCAGGAGTTGTTGGAAAAGGTCGGTTTCCCGCCGTAAATTTCTCTTTCGGTGACAAGCCAAAGATGACTAAAAGCTCGCATAAATTAGCAAGAAATCATATACTGTACGAGTAAACTTGTTTGATTTAAGGCGCATTCGTCTAGTGGTTAGGACGCAAGGTTCTCAACCTTGAAACAGGGGTTCAATTCCCCTATGCGCTACCATAAAAAATTATCATTTTTCCATCGATCTTGTCATTTATTAGGTAAAAACACCGAAATGAAAATCTAATATGCCTACGCCGATAAATATCATTATCAACGCCGCCTCCGGCACAAGCAATAAAGAAGATGAACGACAAATTCTTGCCGACATTTTCGAAGCGAATGGCGTTGACGCGCAGATTAATCTTGCGCAAAGCGGAGCAGAGATTGTTGAGATGGCGAAGCGTGCCGCTCGAGGCAACAGTGAAATAATAGTCGCGGGAGGCGGCGACGGCACAATCAGCGCAGTAGCGTCGGAACTGGTCGGCACGGAAAAAATTCTCGGCGTATTGC
This sequence comes from Acidobacteriota bacterium, assembly GCA_020200095.1. GTDB lineage: Bacteria > Acidobacteriota > Blastocatellia > Pyrinomonadales > Pyrinomonadaceae. The sequence continues at coordinate 15,131 of JAIVJJ010000016.1, forward strand.
CGCTCGGCACACTCAATCATTTCGCCAAAGACTTGAACATTCCGCTCGACTTGGAAGAAGCGGCGCGCACGATTATTGCCGGTGTCGTTGCAAAGGTTGATGTCGGAGAAGTCAACGGGCAAGTGTTTATCAACAATTCGAGTTTGGGACTTTACCCCGAGGTTGTGCGGCGGCGCGAGCAGCGGCAGCGACTCGGTTATGGAAAGTGGAACTCGCTCGTTCGCGCCGCGTTTCAAGTTTTGCGTCGTTACCCGTTTCTCAATATTCGGTTAAACACAGACGGCGAGGAAATCATCACGCGCACACCGTTCGTTTTCGTCGGCAATAATACATACGAGATGGAAAGTTTCAATATTGGCGGGCGAACTTGTCTGGACGCCGGACATTTGAGTTTGTATATGACGCCGCGCGCCGGACGATTTGAATTGTTGCAAATGGCGTTGCGGGCGCTGTTCGGCAATCTGCGGCAAGCGAAGGATTTCGTGTCATTATGTACGGACGAAGTGTGGATAGAAACCAGGCGCAGACAAATGCGCGTGGCGATGGACGGCGAAGTTTTAATGTTGCAAATGCCGCTTCACTACCGCGTGCGACCTGCCGCCCTGAGCGTAATTGTTCCGGCGAAAACCGAAGATGAAACGAGTGAATAGACGAGAGAAGGGGAGTAATTTTTGATGCGAACGCTGGTGCATTTGTCCGACATTCATTTCGGGCGCGTTGATGCGGCAATTATTGAACCGTTGATTGCGCTTGTTGCCAACCTTAAACCGGATGTCGTCACGGTTTCCGGCGATTTGACGCAGCGTGCGCGCAGTCACCAATTTCAAGAAGCCCGCGCTTTTCTCGACCGATTGCCCAATCCGCAAATTGTCGTTCCGGGCAATCACGACATACCGCTTCATAATGTTTTTACCAGATTTCTTCAGCCGCTCGACAAATACCGCCATTTTATTACAAATGATTTGCAGCCGTTTTATGCAGATGAAGAAATTGCAATTTTAGGCGTTAATACGGCGCGTTCTTTAACTTTCAAAGGCGGACGGGTCAACGAAAAACAAGTTGCCTTGATGCGCGAAAAGCTGTGTCCGCTGGGTGACGGCGTGGTTAAAATCGTCGTTACGCATCACCCGTTCGATTTGCCTGAAGGCTACGACGACAACGAGCTTGTCGGACGCGCAAAGATGGCGATGAAAACGCTCGCCGATTGCGGCGCGGATGTTTTTCTCGCCGGACACCTGCACGTAAGCCACACCGGACACACGGCGAAACGCTACAAAATCGGCGACCATTCCGCGTTGGTCGTGCAAGCAGGAACCGCAACTTCGACGCGCGGCAGAGGCGAAGCAAACTCGTTTAATGTTATTCGCGTTGACTATCCAAGCATCGCCGTGGAGCGACTCGAGTGGCAAACCACGCAGTCCGTCTTCATCAGCAATCAGATTGAAAAGTTTCAGCAAGTGAGCAACGGTTGGACGCGCGTTGCAGTATGATAATTTAGTAAATCAAGAGTAGAAATAAATATTAATAAACAAAGACTTTTTCTTTGCGAACTTGGCGTAAGTCTTTGCGTGTTGCGGTTAAAAAAACCTTTAACGTAAAGACGCAAAGATTGTCTGCCGCAAAAAACGTAAATTTGTTCAACCTTTTACTCTTGATCCATATTTATGGCATTTAATCAAACAAAACGCGACCGCGCCAAAACTCGCCTAAAATTGTTATCAGCTCGATTTCAAGCACTCATCGGATCAATTTTGTTTTTGGGTTTGGCGAGCGCCGTCGGAGCGTTATTTTTCTTCGCGTGGCTGGCGGACGAAGTTCTTGAAGGTGATGCAAAAACATTCGACGAAACCGTGCGCGTTTTCGTTCACGGATTTGCGGGCGAATCACTGACCGCGCTGATGCAATTTATAACCATGCTCGGCTCAACCTTGTTTCTCAGCATTTTGTGCGTCAGTATTTTTGTAATTTTCATGATCAAAAATTTGAAACGCGCCGCAGTTTTGTTAATGACGACGATGGCTGGAGCGGTAATACTTAATTTCGCGCTGAAAATGAGTTTCGGTCGACTTCGACCCGTTCCGTTTTTCGATACGCCGCTTCCCGATTCATACAGCTTTCCGAGCGGACACGCGCTTTATGCAGCGTGTTTTTACGGAGTGCTGGCTTGGCTTATCGCCGCGCGGATACAAAACAAATCATTGCGGATTTTAATCTGGTCGCTTGCCGTTTTGCTCGCTTTACTGATTGGGCTGTCGCGCATTTATCTCGGCGTCCATTATCCGAGCGATGTTATCGCAGGTTACGCGGCAGCCGTTGTTTGGATTTTAACAGTCGTATTGATAGATTTTACATTCCAAAAGTGGCGCCGCTTTTTCAAAAACAATCAGGCTTCAGACGGTCGACGACTCGATTCCGGTATCGGTAAAAACAACCTGAATTAGGAAACCGCCAAATAAACAACGCGATTTCCCAGCTTATAAAATCAATAATGCTCCCGCCGTTGTCTTCGCCATCTGACAGTTCTACTTCCGCCCGTGAAATATGCCAAAATCATAACCACTAAATGAGCCTCAAACCAAACATTGTTGTATCCCATATTTTGGTAAATGAAAATCAGAATCAAAACTTGCGGGACAAATATCCCGAGTAGTACATCGTCTCATAAGGGAGTGTGTTATACGGGAAATGCTCCATCTGAAAATCCACCCGGAACCGTCGTTCATCCGTTTTGATTCTGAATAATTAGTTATTCTATGGATTTGTTACATTAACCTTAAATGAAAAATAAAATTGTCCGAGAAGTTGGTCAGTCTCTTTTCTGTTTGTAGCTATTTTAATAAGTTGTCCTCTGTTTTTAAGTTCACCGTCGCTGAAACCACTTGGCTCCATTTGCCAACTTATACACTGGCTTGAACTGTTTTGTGCCACACAAGTCCATTTAACAAGTTCCGTTCCAGGATAATTCGCATTCATCCGAACGGCATAAGTTGCCCCGTTATACGTCAAGCTAATTGCTAAAGGGCACTGCACTATCTGATTTAGTGTCAGATTTCTCATGTTAATTCCTACTTCGGCACACTTAGATATGAACCGCAATGGAACCGAAGCAGATTGAAACGGCGCACTTGGATTTTGACCACTTATCGCGACAGGAACCGGGTCACTAAAATCAATAAAAACTTTGCGAACGGTTGAAGGTTTCGTGTCTAATTCCCAATCCCCAATCCCTTGAATAATTGATTCGACGGAATCAGCTCCATTTGTATATACGCGCCCGTCACTTTTTATCCGGTAATCTTTAGTGGATCCCGAAATAGAATCTACAATATAAGAATCATTAATCCTTGTTGTTACGGGAGTATCAGCAGCAGGTTTCCCTTTTTGGGCAAGCACATCAATTGTTAGTGTTCCCAAAACTAATAAAATTAGCAGAAAAGAATTTTTTTTCATTTTATATTTCCTATTTTGCCACGGAGGGCAGATTTATTTTGTATCTAAATTGGTTTAACACTTCTCTTAATTTGTAAAATAGTTGTGTAATAACCCTTTCTTACAAATTTTTGGCTTGTGTCTATTTATATACGCACGAAAAAGGTCAAAAACTTATATTGCAAACCAAAAGATTTTTACTGTTAATTCTGACAGTATTTCTTTATCAATGCGAATTTATAACTGGCAAAACTACTCTCGCTGAAGAGCGGTAACTAAAAGAGGAAGCGACGAGAGCTTCGCCGCTTCCTTTAGGTCAAACAATCACGTGGTGTGATTGATTGAGCAGGTTAACGCACCTGCAAGTTTCCACCGCCGAGCAATTGCTCGATTGTGTTGGTTCCGTTCCAATTGCTGGAGAACAAAAGTGCACCATTGTTATTTCCGTAAACGGTAATACCAATTGTGTCGGTCTTGCCTGGTTCACCTTTATCCGTCAGTTTCATTTGGAATGAGTGACCTCCGCCAAGTGAAATCGTATTTAAAGGATCGGTAATGTTTGTAATGTTCGCCTTTCCGCTGTAAGTTGCCGCTGTGACTAATGGATTGTTAGAAACGGTTGTTACTGCTAAGGTGTCCATCTGATTACCCTTAATTTGATAGACTTTACCATCCTTTCCGCGAACAATAACATTGATTCTGCCTTGCAGATTTTTACCGCCGGGGCTGTACTTGACGTTAAAGCCGAAGTTGGTTTTCAGCCCCGATGCGCCCGTGTACAATCCAGCTGAACTGCTCGGATCAGACATAACAAGATATCCACCGCCCGTAATAAAGTTGGTTGTAAGCGGTTTGGAAACCGTTACTACCGTATTGTCGGTCGAGGAGTTGCGGGTGTAGTAGTTATTGACGACAATCCCGATGGTGAAATCAGACGAATCACCATTTATTGAGACGTTCCAAATACAATTTACCGTACCAGTCTTCGTATCGGCAGCATCCACCAGTTGAACCGGCAAGTTACTGCAGCCCGCAATCGGCGCATTAGAGGCATCGCGGTTGACAAACGTCACGGTCGCGTTGCGGATGTCTCCGGCAAGCGAATCGGTTGCCGCATCACCAGTTTCTGCCGTGATATCACGAACAGTTGCCGAAAGCGTTGTTGTTGCATTACTGCTTGTTGCGCTGGATGTATTAACAAAGAGCCCACCTGTGTAATAAGCACGCGCGTCCTCTTGGGTAACAGTAACGGTAAAAGTAGTATTATTGAAAGCTCCGTCACTGTCTTCTACCTTTACGGTTACAGCATATGTTCCCGGCGCAACCATTGCTCTGCCTGAAACAGTCCACGAGCAAGATGTTCCCGTTCCGATAAGCTGAACCGTCGAAGCTGTGCAGTTTGCAGGCGACGAAAGTGTCATACCTGTCGGCAATCCAGCTTGCGCTGCTCCGCCGTCTTTGCTAAACGATGCAGAAGCAGTAAGCGGATGCGAATCAATGTCGGAACCGCTGATTGTCACGTTTTGAATTGCGTCACTGTATTGCAGACTTTGCGTCGCTTTATTGTTTGTCGCACTCGGCGCATCGTTCACCGCTGTGACATTAATGGTAAACGTTTGCGGAGCGCTTGTATCAACACCGCTGTTGGCAGTTCCGCCGTCATCCATTATTTTCAGTGTTACGGTAGCCGAACCGCTCGCGTTGGGTGCTGACGTGAAAGCCAGCCTTCCAGAAGGATCGACCGCCGGTTGCGCGGCGAACAGTCCACTATTGTCATTGCTGACGAGGAAGCTAACCGCCTGACCCGATTCGTTAGCCGGACCTTTGCTGATGGCTGTTGCCCAGCTTGCGATTGATTGTGCTCCGGCATCTTCAGCGACAATTTGATTTGCGCCTTTGGTAAAGCTCGGCACATCATTAACCGGTGTAACGTTAATAATGAAAGTTTGACTAGCACTTATATCTTATATTGAAATGTTTAGTTTTGTTGACGCCTGAAAAGGTGGTAAATCGTTGAGTTTGCCGATATAAATTCTCATTAACTAAAAAGCATTGATAAACTGAACAGTCAAAGAAAATTTTTGGTCTCATTTACTAACGCACGAAATAAACTCAAAACTTATATGTCAATCAAATATTTTTTTCTTTTGGACTAAAGCGCGAATTTATGCGTTCACCTATATACGCGCGAAAAAAATCTGAAACTTATATGTCAGTTGAATTTTTTTTGAATTTTTTTTTGAAAAGTTTTACAAATTGTTTTTATAAAGGTATCTTGTAACTAAAATTTTTCTCATACATGTATTTTAT
>JAIVJJ010000017.1:0-17954 GCA_020200095.1 Acidobacteriota bacterium
GGGTATAATTGTGAGCTTAATAATCAATTAACTAATTTGGGTAATAAATTATGTGAAAAATGTATAACTAGCCCTTCTAATATTTCTTAAGATTTAAATACAAAACCATTTAAAGATACACTTATACTAAATAGTATAAGTGTATCTTTAAATGGTTTTGTTAGATAAAACCTAGTCGGGTCGAGGGTATCTGTCAGAAAACCAATTTACAATAGCTTTCATATAAATTTTCAAGGTTTGTAAGCTCATAAAAACTCCTTGCAAGATAATTCGGGGAGATCTTCAACTTTCCTTTATGCAAGTGATGAGCCAATCATCTTAAAAGTCGAAATAAAGACGTTTTTCATTTAAATTAAAACTACTGAAATAAATTCAGTGGTTTTTGATTCTTTGCGAATCAGGGTCTATGGCAGGGTAAAGCGAGATAACCAGGGATTACTGTAGGTCTAACTAGTCGTCGCCTTTTCAAATTCAAGGTACTCGGCGATTTCCTCTGCCAGGATGCCAAGCCATATGAACTTTGTTGATTTCTTCCACAAGTAGCGGCTTGATTTGCAGGATTTCAACGATAGTTTTGATTCCATCGCCGTTATTTCAACTTGGAGGTCAAGAGTTTGATTCCCACCGGCTCCGTCACAAAAATTAAAAGTCGTTAGGTATTATTTAATACTTACCGGCTTTTTTCTCATTTCTTAAAATATTTTAGGATTTATTTTACGGAAGTAATTTTTCCTTTGGCAACTTGGTCGGAGAGCGTTAGAACAAGTTTTGATTCTTCCTTTTGGTGTACGGACTTAATTAAAATTTCGATGGCGCTAGCTTGCCGGTCGGCAAAAATTCTCAACGTCGGATCAGAAAATTTTTCTTCGGTTGTTAATCCTCTAACTCGAACGGTTGCCGCTTCGGGCAGTTCTGTTTGATTAAACTTGCCGTTGGGAGTTTTCTCAATTTTTAATGGTTTTACGGTATTTCGTTATACATCCCATAATAAAACGTTATTGATAACTCAAAAAAAAAATGTTAAACTTCTAGCAGGTAAAAATACGCTGCTGAATTACTCATCAAAATTTTCCCTAATTTAATAAAGTCCAAAATACTCTCTTTTCTTGATAACCTTGCTAAATTTCGATACATTCCTCATAAAGACAAATGAAAAATCATTCGTTTCCACAAAATTCATTCGGCTTAAATTGTGTTGCCATTGGCGGCGGCAACGGGCTTGCCACTCTTTTATCAGGCTTAAAAAAATTTGTATCGCCAAGTGAAACCGAATCCGTATGGCTAAATAAACTTTCGGCAATCGTGGCAGTTTCCGATGACGGTGGAAGTTCGGGCAGATTGCGCGACGAACTCAAAATGCCGCCACCGGGCGATATTCGCAATTGTATGGTCGCGCTTTCGGAAGATTCTCACCTTTTGTCAAAACTTTTTCAATATCGTTTTCGCGGAGTCGGCGACCTTGGCGGACACAGTTTCGGCAATCTTTTTCTCGCCGCGCTTTCGGAAGTAACGGGCGATTTTGCCGAAGCCGTCAGGCTTTCTTCGGAAATTTTGGCAAGCAAAGGTCATATTTATCCGGCGACGACGGCAGATGTTCGCCTAGCGGCAGAACTTGTTGATGGCTCTGTTGTGCGTGGAGAAACAAACATTTCAAAAGTTGGGAATTCGATTAAACGGCTGCGACTTGAACCGGAAAATTGTCCGCCTTTGCCGGAAGTTTTAGCCGCGATTTGTGAAGCTGACATTATTACAATCGGACCCGGCTCGCTTTTCACAAGCCTTCTGCCGCCGATTTTGGTTGACGGTTTGGCGCAAGCGATTGACGATTCGGCAGCCGTGAAAATTTTTGTCTGCAATCTGATGACGCAGCCGGGCGAAACGGATGATTTTTCCGCGAAAAAACATCTTGAAACTGTGCGCGAACACGCGCCGATAATTGATTTTGATTATGTAATTGTTAACAACTATCCGATTAGCGGCGAACAAAAAGCTCGTTACGCCAGCGAAGGAGCGAGACAAATCGGCATTTCCAATTCGATTTTACTGGAAACCGTAGAAGGTGCGGAAATTCTGTATGGTAATCTGTTGGAGGGAAACGAAAAAGTGCGGCATCACCCCGATAAATTGGCGCAGGTTATTTTACATTGCGCGGTTATTAAGAAAAATGTGACGGCTGCTCAAAACGCATAGCTTTTATTTTAAAAATGTATGGAACAATCAATTTCCAACGAGCAAAGTACCGAGGAGAAAATTGAGCAGAAAATTGAGCAAAGAACGCTTGACGTGCTTGTTTTAGCCGCCGGTCTCGGCACGCGAATGCGTTCCGATCAAGCAAAAGTTCTGCACGAACTTGACGGACGTGCGTTGATTAATCACGTTTGCCGCACGGCAACAGCTCTCGCGCCGCGCAAAATTTACGTTGTTATCGGTCATCAAGGCGAAGATGTGAAAACCGCAGTTTTAGAAGAGTTAGACAATGAACACGTCGAATTTGTCTGGCAAAAGGAACAACTCGGCACGGGCGATGCGGTTAACGCTGCGCGGCAGTTTCTGGAAACGGAAGATTCGACACTTTTAATTCTTTCCGGTGACGTACCGATGATTCGCGCCGAAACTTTAGCCGCGCTTGTCCAGCAGCATCATAATCATCGAGGAAAGGGAGCTGCCTGCACGCTTTTGACCGTCAAACTCGAAGACCCAACCGGCTACGGGCGTATCGTGCGTGACGAAGGCGGAGTTTTTCAAAAAATCGTCGAGCAAAAAGACGCCAATCCCGATGAAAAAACAATCAAGGAAATTAACGCCGGCATTTACTGTTTTGACACGAAGAAACTTTTCGCGGCGCTTTCGAGCGTGAAAAACAACAACGCCCAGGGCGAGTATTATTTAACCGACGTTCCCGGACTGCTTCGTGATTCGGTCGAAAATGTTTCGCTTTATCAACACACCGATGCCCGCGAAGTTTCCGGCATTAACAATCGTGTTGAACTTGCCGATCTGGAACGAACTTTATGCCGCCGTACAGTTTCTCGGATGATGCTCGATTACGGCGTAACTTTTATTGACCCGAAAAACGTATATATCAGCGAGCGCGCAAACATCGGGCGCGACACGATAATTTATCCGAATGTTTCGGTCGAAGGCGAAACCGAAATCGGCGACGGATGCACAATTCGTTCCGGAACCCGCATTACTAATTCGCGCATTGGGCGCGGTGTTAAGATTTTAGACAACTGCGTGATAACTGATTCCGAGATTTCCGATAACTGCGCCGTCGGACCTTTCGCGCATCTTCGCGGTAAAGCAAAAATGGAAGAATCGGCAAAGGTTGGAAACTTTGTGGAACTCAAAAAAACCGTTCTTGGACGCGGCTCAAAAGCCAGCCATTTAACTTATTTGGGCGATGCTACCATCGGCGAAAGAACAAATATCGGCGCGGGAACGATTACCTGTAATTACGACGGAAAAAACAAACATTCCACGATTATCGAAGACAACGTAAAAATCGGCTCGGATACAATGCTCGTTGCGCCGGTGCGCGTCGGAAGCGGTTCGGTAACGGGCGCCGGTTCAGTCGTAACGAAAGACGTTCCGCCGGATTCTTTAGTCGCGGGCGTTCCAGCGCAAGTAAAAAAGAATTTAAGGGAAAAAGATAATACAGAAGCGAAATCTGTATGACTTTATTTGTCGGACATACCGGTTTATCGCTGATTACGGAAGGATTTCGAGAATGAATTTTTGCAAACTTTCGGCATCGTTATTCACAAAATTTATCATGCGATTTGATAGAATTTAAAGGCTAAAATTCTAATTAAAAGTATCAAGTTGCATGAAAATTTGCCCTTTGTCCTTCATCCTTTATCCTTATAAAAATATGTGTGGAATTGTTGGCTACGTCGGAAATAAACAAGTTGTACCGTTAATTATTGATGGTTTACGCAAACTCGAGTATCGCGGTTACGATTCGGCGGGCATCGCCGTCGTTGATGAAAATCACGATCTTTCGCTGCGGCGCGCCGAAGGGAAACTGCGCAATCTGGAAGAGTGCATTCGTCTAAAACCTTTGGACGGAACTTACGGCATCGGTCATACGCGCTGGGCAACACACGGACGACCGACCGAAGAAAACGCGCATCCGCACCGTGATTGCACCGGAAGAATTGTCGTCGTCCATAACGGAATTATCGAAAATTATTTGCACCTTAAAGCCGAACTTCGGGAAAAAGGACACGAATTTAAAACCGAAACCGACACGGAAGTTGTCGCGCATTTGATTGAAGAGTATTTAAAAACCGGCTTGCAGTTTGAAGAAGCCGTACAAAAATCCGTCCAGCGGCTTAAAGGGATTTTCGCGCTTTCGATTATCTCGGCGGACGAAGCTGACAAAGTTATTGCCGTGCGCGAAGGACCGCCTGTTGTCATCGGTTTAGGCGACGGCGAATTTTTTGTTGCCAGCGATATTCCCGCGATTTTGCAGCACACGCGCGACGTTTTTTATCTAGGCGAAAAGGAAATCGCCATTTTGACGAAAGATTCGGTTAGCGTTACAGACTTTGACGGAAACGCGGTTGAGCCGAAACAACAGCGCATTACTTGGGACCCGATTATGGCGGAAAAAGGCGGTTTTAAACATTTTATGCTCAAGGAAATCTACGAGCAGCCGCGAGCCGTGCGCGACACCATGCGCGGCAGATTGTCTCTGGATACGGGAAAAGTTTATCTTGAAGCAATGGATATTTCCGAAGAAGATTTTCTCGGCTTTACGTCAATAAAAATCGCCGCCTGCGGAACAAGCTGGCACGCCGGACTTGCAGGAAAATATATGATTGAAGAACTTGCTAGAGTTCCGGTCGAAGTTGATTACGCTTCCGAGTTTCGCTATCGCAGTCCGGTTTTAAATGAAAATACTTTGCTTATTGTTATTTCGCAATCAGGAGAAACTGCCGATACGATTGCCGCGATGCGCGAAGCTAAACAAGCGGGCTGCAAAGTTTTAGCCGTCTGCAACGTGCAAGGTTCGATGATTACGCGCGAAGCGGAAGGAACTATTTTAACGCACGCCGGACCGGAAATCGGCGTCGCTTCGACCAAAGCGTTTACATCGCAGATGATTGCAATTTATCTTTTCGCTTTGTATTTAGGGCAACTTCGCAGAAAAATTGACGAAGAGCGGGCAAAGTTTCACGCGCAGCAATTAGCCGAACTTCCGCTCAAAATCGAACAACTTTTAAGTGATGCCGATTCAATCGAAGAACTATCGAGAGAATTTTTCCGCGTTCAGGATTTTCTTTATTTAGGACGTGGGATTAATTTTCCTGTCGCTTTGGAAGGCGCATTAAAATTAAAAGAAATTTCCTACATTCACGCTGAAGGCTATCCGGCAGGCGAGATGAAACACGGACCGAACGCGCTGATTGACGAAAAATTGCCGGTTGTTATTGTTAATACACGCGAAAAGGGTAACGAAGCAAGCGAGCTGCGCTACGAAAAAACCCATTCAAACATTGTCGAAGTCAAAGCGCGGGACGGAATTGTTCTTTCGATTTTGACCGAAGGTGACGAAATGAGTTCACTGGTTTCCGACCACGTTATCGAAATTCCCGAAACATCCGAATTGCTCGCGCCGATTCTATCAATTGTGCCTTTGCAATTGCTAGCGTATCACATCGCCGTGCGGCGCGGTTGCGATGTTGACCAGCCGCGCAACTTGGCGAAATCCGTGACGGTTGAATAGTTTCTAAATTGAAAATCGCTCGAACCTTGGTGATGATATAACTGAACAATTGTTACAACAAACAAATTTGTGTTCAAGGAGCAAAACGATGAAGATAAAAGCCTTATTAGCGATATTATTTTCCGTAATGTTGGTATGCAGTTTGGCAATCATTTCAAATGCTCAAACCAGTCCGGATAAGGAACAAAAAATAAACAATCAAGAAAAAGATGATGACGGTGAAGACGACGAAGTTTCGCCCGAAGAACGAAAACAAGTCAAAATCTCGGCGAAGCAAGCTAGAAAAACCGCGCTTGAAAGAGTGAGCGGCACAATAATCGAAGAAGAACTTGAAAAGGAAAACGGTAGAATCGTTTATTCAATTGAGATTCTGGACAAAGATAAAAAAGTTTTCGATGTCGAGGTTGATGCAGAAACCGGCGCGATTGTTAATGTTGAAGAAGAAAACGAAGACGACGAAGATGATGATGGCGAAAAACAAAAGGAAACGAAGAAAAAACCTCCGCAAATTTGAAACGGCAAAAATTTTTGTGGATTAAACAAAAGTTTGTGAGAAACTCTCAAAAATAAAAGCACGAGAAGCAACCTATTTTTGTTGCTCGTGCTTTTTCTGTAATGGCGAAACGCTATCGTCCGAATAATTCGGCGAAGGAAAGCCTGCATCGCTGATAATCAGGTTTAATTTATCAATCGTACAGTTCTAACTGCTTGTAATATTGCTTAAAAAAAAGCGTTGCAAAAAAACATTCTCTAGATTGATAGCATAATTTAACTGCGTTTTCAGTTCAAAAAATTTTCTGAATTGCTTCACGTAGCTTTTGATTTGAAATGGTAGCAATTAGTCTTCAGCAACCAGCGAAGTTTTGCCGTGCTTTATAGATCTGCGACTTTGAAGTGCCGGCTTCGATCTTTCAATATCGAGCTAAGCTAGGTATTTAAACGCGTGGAGCGTTCATTTGCGGACGAGCCGTCCGTGCTCCCAGAAGTTTGACTTATAAAACAACTTGATTCTTAATACATAACTTATAATTCATCCGCTACGTCTATGTTAGTCTTTAATTTATCTTAGCGAGAAATTTACTTTTAATTTATGTTAGATAGTTTAGGAAATTTAGAACGCACTCATTCGTGCGGTGAGCTTCGTGGCGAAACGGTCGGAAGCGAAGTTGTTTTAATGGGTTGGGTGGCGAAAAAACGCGACTTCGGCATTTTCACGTTTATAGATTTGCGCGACCGTGAAGGCGTTACGCAAATCGTCGTCAGCGAGGAAACCGCAAACAAAGCGCACGCGAAAGCGAAAAATCTGCGCGGCGAGTTTGTCGTCGCGGTGAAAGGAACAGTTGTCGAAAGAACGAAAGAGACAATTAACGCTAAACTTCCGACAGGCGAAATCGAAGTTCAGGCGAGCGAAATTTTAATTTTGAATGACGCGAAAGTTCCGCCGTTTCAGCTTGAAGTTGCCGGTACGGAAAATTTAGCAAGCGAAGATTTGCGCCTTAAATATCGTTATCTGGATTTGCGCCGCACGCGCTTGCAGCAAAATTTAATCACGCGCGGCAAAGTTTTGACAAAAATGCGCGAATTTATGAACGTAAATGGTTTTATCGAAATCGAAACGCCGATTTTATTGAAATCAACGCCCGAAGGTGCGAGAGATTTTATCGTTCCTTCGCGCATTCAGACCGGGAAATTTTTCGCGCTGCCGCAATCGCCGCAGATTCTGAAGCAAATCTCGATGATTGCGGGCTTTGACAAGTATTACCAAATTGCGCGTTGTTTCCGCGACGAAGACCTTAGAGCTGACCGCCAGCCTGAATTTACACAGCTTGATATTGAGATAAGTTTTGCCAATCAAGAAATGGTTTTTCGGACGATGGAAGGAGTTTTAAAACAAGTTTTCACATTGTCAGAAAACGATTTTGAGACACCGTTTCCGCGAATGACTTACTCGGACGCGATGAGCCGTTTCGGAAGCGACAAACCTGATTTGCGTTTTGAAATGGAACTGCAAGATTTGTCAGAAGATTTGCGCGAAACGGATTTCGCGCCGTTTGCTGAAACCTTAAAAAACAAAGGCGAAATAAAATGTGTTGTAGCGAAAGGAAAAGCCGATTATTCACGCAAACAACTCGACGAATTACAGGAATTCGTCAAACGTTATGGCGCATCTGCGCTGGCTTGGATAAAGCTCGGCGACGAAACAACTTCATCTTTGCACAAAGTTTTAGGACAAGAAAAAATCGAGCGATTGTCGCAAATTGCGAACGCGGAAAAAGGGGATGCGGTTTTGATTGTCGCGGGCAAAAAGAGCGTCGTTGCGCAAGGTCTCGGCGCATTGCGAATTGAAATTGCGAAACGCGAAAATTTGATTCCGAAAAATGTTTATAAACCGCTTTGGGTCACCGAATTTCCGATGTTTGAATTGAGCGATGATACGGGAAATTACAACGCGATGCACCATCCGTTTACATCTCTAATGGACGAAGACGTGCTGCTTTTCAAACGCGCCATCGAAAACGATGAGACTGAACTTTTGGGAAAAATCCGCGCTCGCGCTTATGATATTGTGATAAACGGCTACGAAATCGGAAGCGGCTCAATTCGTATTCACCAACGCGAAATTCAAAATCTGATTTTTAAAGCTCTTGGTTTAACGCCGGAAAAAGCGCGTGAGCGTTTCGGGTTTTTCCTCGAAGCACTCGAATACGGAACACCGCCGCACGGCGGATTCGCCGCCGGAATCGAAAGAATCGTGATGCTTTTGTGTCAGACGGACAATATCCGCGACGTTTTGGCGTTTCCGAAAACCGCGTCGGCGCAGGATTTGATGATGGACTCACCGGGTGCGGTTGATGCGGCGCAGTTGGACGAATTAGGAATAAAAATCACTGAAGAAAGTTAAAGTGGATTTATTTTATTTTTCCGTATTTCCGTAAAATCGTTATCGTTCTATCAATTGGCAAGGCTTCAACCGTGCGATTTTCGCGTCCTCTAACTGTTGCCGCACGAAACAGCGAATTGTAAATCGCTTCTTCTGTCGCTTCGATGACAGCTAGAAATAGGGGCGACATCGCATCGTTCGGCAAAAGTTTAACGTCGCGTGGAGCGCGGTTGTCGCCCGAAGATTTGACGCGGACTTCCGGCGCGGTCGAGAAAGCAATGGCGTAATCGCCGCTGCCGTTGGTCGCCGCAGCGCCGGTTCGCGCCAAACCAAACATTGACCGCGCCGCCATTCGTTTCAATTGCCGCGCGTCAACGGGCGCGTCGGTTGCAATCACGATAATAATCGAGCCGTCCGCCAAATCGTTGGTGTTATTTTTATTTTGCGAGACATTCGGCTTTGAATTTCCACTTTTTTCTACTTCGTCTTTCAGATAATACTTGCCGAGTTCGACACCGACCGGAGCGCCGTCAATCGTCAAAACGCCGCCGAAGTTTGTTTGGACAAGAACGCCAACGGTGTAGCCGCCCAAAGAAGCTGGCAGACGGCGCGAAGCCGTGCCGATTCCGCCTTTAAAGCCAAAAGCGATTGTTCCCGTTCCCGCGCCGATTGAGCCTTCTTCAACTTTTCCTGTTTGTGCGTTTTTGATTGCCGCGAAAACATCTTCGCGCGTGATATGTCGCCCGCGAATGTCGTTCAAAAATCCGTCGTTGGTTTCAGCAACGAGCGGATTGATTGACTGCACGTTTTCGTTGCCGGGCAATGCGAGCATATAATCGAGCAAAAAATCGCCGACGCGCGGAACGCTCAAAGTCGAGGTCAGCAAAATCGGTGTTTCAATTTCGCCGAGTTCGTTGACTTGCGTCGAACCCATCAATTTGCCAAAGCCATTGCCTACGAAAACCGCGCCCGGAACTTTTTCTTGAAACAGATTTCCGCCGTGCGGCAAAATGGCTGTAACGCCCGTTCGGACGTTTTCATTACGAAAAACGGTCGAATGACCGACGCGCACACCTGGCACATCCGTAATCGAGTTTAGCGTGCCGGTCGGCAAAATGCCGATTTTCAAACCCGTGTCGCGGGCGCGAGGACGGCTGTTTTTTGTCATATTTGATTGAGCGAAAGTTTCTGCATTTACCAGAAAAATCAGCACCAGAGCAAAAGTTTTTCGTATATTTGAAAATGATTTCTTCACAAACCTATTTTAACGTCACTTCGGGATATGAGAAAATCTATGTCGTCGCATTTCCAAAAACAACTTCGGCGTAGGATTTTTAGCGGTTAAATATCTTGAACTAAAATTGCCGAAATGTCGTAAAATCAAAAAACAATGGCAAAGAAAAAATTCGACACCAATCCGCTTGACCCCGATTTTCCGCGCAAGGCGCAGGAAGCACAAACTTCAACTTTGCCCAAATCAAACGAAACCGACCGAATTCCGCCGCCAAGCGTGACGGAAGAACAAACGCGCCGTTTTGATGAAGCAAATTTTGCCGCTTATTCTTCGCCTTATGACGGTCAACAAGTTCCGAATGTTTATCAAACGGCAAAACTCAATTCTGATGTCGGAAATTCGTCTAAACGAAAAGTTGCAAGCGTCGGATTGCCGGAAAATATACTGACGGCGCTGCCTTATCTTCCTTGGTTTGTCGGATTGGTTGCGGGAGTAGTCATTCTTTTATTTGTTCCGAAAAGCGAAACAAAAGTTCGTTTTCACGCCGCGCAAGGTCTCGCCGCGCATATCGGAATTTTGATTGTCACGACAATTTTAAGCGGCATTGGCAATATCACTAATTTAGCAGATATTGGAAATTTTATTTTTCAGCTTGCAACGACGATTATGTTGATAATCTTTGCCGTCAAAGCATGGCAGGGAAAACCCGTGCATATCGAATCGGTTGATGATTTAACCGAATGGCTCGAAGAAAAAATCAAACCGCGCAGTTAAAATTTTCTAAAAAGGAGAAACCGAAAATGTATTGTCAAACCTGCGGAAATTTGCTTGATACAAAACTCAACTACTGCAACCGCTGCGGCGGGTGCATTGATAAACTGGCTACGACGAAAGACTCGACTGGCTTGGAATATCTGTCAATGGCAACGGGCTTTGTCGGACTCGGTGGCTTGGGTTTGACAGTCGGTTTGATAGCCATTCTTCTTAATTACAACGTTATTCCGCAAGTTATCGTGATGCTGACATTTGCTTTTTTGTCGGCGGTTTTCGGCATTAGCTTTTTGATGATTCAACAGGTTTCACGAATGACAAAATCGGCTTCAGGCGAGAAAACTTTTGATAAAGCTAGCGTTCAGCAACTTGGGGCAATCAACACCGCGCAACTCGAAGAACACCGCGAACCTGCAAGGAGCGTTACGGAAAACACAACGAGAACGCTTGATGAAGTTTTAATTGAAAGAAAATGATGTTTGTGCGTATAGCCTTTTATTTGGGAGAACTCTATGTATTGCTCAAAATGCGGAAGTTTGGTTAACGACGAATTAAATTACTGCAATAGCTGCGGCGAAAAACTTGCGAAAGCGAAAGACAAGGACGCGCCGAAATCTATGTTGGACGATATCTTAACCTCGCTGTGTTTTATCGCCATTTTCGGGTTTGTTTTTTTTGTAGGTCTGGTTGCTATACTTTTGGACAAATCCGTCCCCGAAACTGTGCTGCTAATGGTTTCGTTAGCTTATCTCGCCGTGCTTTTCGGTATTTGTTTTATGCTGCTTCGCCAAGTTCCAAAATTAATAAACGCTAATTTAAAAGAAAACAATGCGGAAAAATCTGAAGTAATCAAACCTACACAATTGTCTTCGCCGATAGCAGCGCAGCTTGAAGAACCACGTGAACCCGTATTGAGCGTGACGGAAAATACGACGCGAACGCTTAGCGAAGTTGCTACAAAACGAAACTAATCTGCGCTTGTAACCTTTGTTTAGAGTCCCAGAAATTTTGGCTTTTGATACCTTTAATACGAAGGCTTGGTGCATCAGCCCTCGCAAGATTACGAACGCATCGCCGCCAGAATCGCGTCCACGACTTTTCGGGCATCGCCGAAAAGCATCTGCGTATTTTCGCGGTAAAAAAGCGGATTGTCCACACCCGCGTAGCCGCTCGCCATACTGCGTTTCATCACGACGACGGTTCGCGCTTCCCAGACGCGCAAAACGGGCATTCCGGCAATCGGACTCGTTGGGTCTTCCATCGCGCTCGGATTTACAATATCGTTTGCACCAATCACCAGCACAACGTCCATTTCTTTGAGCGAATCGTTGATTTCCTCCATCTCGAAAACGATGTCGTAAGGAATATTGGCTTCGGCAAGCAACACGTTCATATGTCCGGGCAGCCGACCGGCGACCGGATGAATTGCAAAGCGCACATCAGCGCCTTTTTCTCTCAGCATTCGCACGACTTCGGCAAGCGCGTGCTGCGCTTGCGCGACTGCTAAACCATAGCCGGGAACGATGACGATTTTGCGCGACTCGTTGAGAAGTTCCGCCGCTTGTCCGGCATCAATTGATCGGACTTCACCTGCCGGTTGCTCGCCTGCAGCTGGCGACGCGCCCGACTCAGTTCCGAATCCGCCGAGCATTACATTGAGAAACGAACGATTCATTCCCCGACACATTATATAACTCAAAATCGCGCCGCTGCTGCCGACGAGCGCACCCGTGATAATAAGCAAATCGTTGCTCAACATAAAACCGGCAGCAGCCGCTGCCCAACCTGAATAACTGTTGAGCATCGAAACCACGACCGGCATATCCGCGCCGCCGATTGCCAAAACGAAATGAACGCCGAGAATTCCTGTTAAAACTGTCGCCGCACCCAACGCAATTTGACCATCGACTCCGGGCGAGCGCATAAACCAAACGCCGAGGGCGAATGTCGCAAACAGCATCAAAAGATTTAGCAAATGACGACCGGGAATCAGTAGCGGACGACCCGTAATTTTTCCTTGCAATTTCCCGAACGCAATGACCGAACCCGTAAAAGTTATCGCACCGATACAAACGCCGATAAAAATTTCCGCCAGATGAATTGTCGCTTCGCCTTCGGCAACTTCGTGATGTCCGAGATAAGTCGCAAACCCGACCAGCACCGCCGCCGCGCCGACAAAGCTGTGCAGAATGGCGACAAGCTGCGGCATCGCCGTCATCTGCACGCGCGACGCAACGAGCACACCGACACCAGCGCCGGGAATCAAAACGGCGGCGAGAAAAGCATAACTTCCGAAGTCCATTCGAGCGGCAGTGGCGACAAGCGCGATAAGCATTCCCAAAATGCCGTATAAATTCCCGCGCCGTGCCGTTTCCTGCCGCGACAATCCGCCAAGGCTTAAAATAAACAACGCGCTGGCGGCGATGTAAGCTATTGTAATAAGACTATCTCGCATTTTTTAGTTTTCTTTTTAGCGCCGGAACATCGCCAACATTCGATTCGTCACCAGAAATCCGCCGACGATGTTGATGGCGGCAATTAGAACGGCGATTGCACCGAAAATAGTCGTTAAATTAAAATTCGTGCCAGAAAGTTGCAGCATTCCTCCAACCAGGATGATGCCGCTAATCGCGTTTGTGACGCTCATCAAAGGCGTATGCAGCGCGGGTTTGACGTTCCAGACGAGTTGCCAGCCGACGAAACACGCGAGCATAAAAACCGTGAAATGTCCAAGCTTTGAAGCCGGAACAGCGAAGCCGATGCCGAGCAAAGCCAAGCCCGCGAGAGCGAGCCACAATGGGCTAATGCTCGATTCGGTTTCGTGAGGCGCCGCGCTTTGATTACCTGTTTGGGCGATTACGCTCGCCGTGCTGCGCGTCGGAACGCCAGGTTCGGGTGGCGGCGGCGGTGTGGGCGGCGGGTAAGTTATTTCTCCATTGTGAAGGATGAGCGCGCCGCGGACAACCTGGTCTTCGTAATCAATTTTTAAGTTGCCTTCTCCGTCCCGAACTTCTTCGAGCAACGCGACAATCGTCGAACTGTAAAGCTGGCTCGAAAGACTCGCCATCCTACTCGGCAAATCCGTGTAGCCGATAATCGTAACGCCTTTGTGCGTGACCACTTTTCCGGGTTCGGTCATCGAGCAGTTTCCGCCTTGTTCCGCCGCGAGGTCAACAATGACAGAGCCGGGCTTCATACTTTCAACCATTCCCGTCGTAATTAATTTCGGCGCGGGTTTGCCCGGAATCAAAGCGGTTGTGATGATAATGTCAACTTCCATTGCTTGCTGGGCAAACAGTGCCATTTCCGCCTGCAAAAATGCGTCGCTCATTTCCTTTGCATATCCGCCTTTTCCTTCGCCTTCTTCGCTAACGCTGAGTTCGAGAAATTCTGCGCCCATACTGCCGACTTGATCGCGTGTGGCGGAACGCGGGTCGAAAGCCTTGACAATTGCACCTAAAGAACGTGCTGCGCCGATTGCCGAAAGTCCCGCGACGCCTGCGCCAATGACCAAAACCTTCGCCGGCTCGACTTTTCCAGCGGCGGTCATCTGTCCGCTGAAAAATCTCGGAAAATGATTTGCCGCTTCGATGACGGCGCGATAACCGGCGATGTTCGCCATCGCGCTCAAAGCGTCCATCTTTTGCGCCCGCGTGATGCGCGGAACCGAATCCATTGCCAACACGGTTGCCTTTCGCGCTGCGAGACGATTAAGAAGTTCCTTATTCTGCGCCGCCCAGACGAAGCCTATGAGCCAGCCGCCTTCGCGCAAAAGCTCCGTTTCGTGAACGCCGAGCGTTGGATGCTGTTCGGGCGGCACCTGTTTCAACTGCCACTTCAAAACCGAGTTTTCGCAAGCGCAAAACAGTCTGCTGAGTCGCCGCTACGCGCCGCTCTCCCGGATGAATTTCTCTCGGAATTCCAACTCTAATCATATATTTTGTGATTATAACCTTTATCGCAGAAACACATAAACGCAGCTGTAAATTATTCGTTTTAGTCCGGCTCAATTCATTTAAGACAGAGCGGCTATTGCGCCAATAAAAAATGCAGGCAATCTTTCTCGCGTTTTGTTCGCGTAGTTTTTAATCCTTAAATTTCGGTAAAATTTGGAGGTTATACGTCATTTAGCCTCAGACGCCTTCCGCTAAAAGTTTGCCGCGGGTTTCGCCACGCGATTTAACAAAAGCCGTAATCACCAAATAAATTGCCAAGCCAATCAAGGTCAGTGATGCCAGACCGTTAATGAATTTTATATCGAAGCCGTTTGCCGCTTGGAAATTTCCGACGACCATTTTTGCTAAAGCCCAAAATGTAATCGCTAATACAAACAACATCGGGAAAAGCGTAAAAGCAATTCGCTGCCGCGCTTGATAAAGCCAAGCCGTGATTGATAATAATGTTAAAGCCGCGAGCAGTTGGTTCGACGCTCCGAACAATGTCCAAAAATCATTCCAGCTTCCTTTCGGCGCAATTAGAACACAAATAAACGGAACGAAAATCGTCGTTAAAGTTCCGATAATCGCTCCCAATCTTCCCTTTAAGCCAAACAATTCCTGCACGATATAACGACCGAGCCTGAGGGAAACGTCTAAAGTGTCGAAAACAAAAGTCGAGAAAGCCATTGCGCCGAAAGTTATCGCAAACGGCATATTTTCTTTACCGATTAAAATCGTCAAAAAATTTCCGATACCATTACCATAAATTTTCCCGGGTGAAACACCTTTGACTGCCTCTGATGCGACAATCATAATCGTTACGAGCGCGATAAACGCGACAAATCCTTCAGCCAGCATTGCGCCGAAACCGACGGATTTTGTATGCGATTCTTTATCAATTTGTTTCGACGTCGTTCCCGAACAAACAAGCCCGTGAAAACCTGAACACGCTCCGCAGGCAATTGTCACAAAAAGAAACGGAAACAGCGTTCCGGTCATTCCGCCGACATCGAATGATTTGAAAGCAGGTTGCGCGATTTCATAGCCGCCGAAGAAAATACCGATAATTCCGAGAGCGATTGCCGTGTAAAGAATAAATCCGCCCAAATATCCGCGTGGTTGCAGCAATGCCCAAACTGGAACGAGCGAAGCGACGATACAGTAAATTAAAATCAAAACGCCCCAGCTTGTGTGGTCGAGTAATAAAACAGTTGAAAATTTTGTGCCGAGGTAAGAAAGCGCGAAAGTCGCGGGAACAAAAACGATTGTCGAAAGCCAAAGCGGTGGTTTCAAATGTCTTTCGACCAAACCTAAAACAATTGACAAACCCAAATACATCACACTAGCAAAAGCTACTGCGCCGCCCGCGTTAAATTCGCCGACGCCTTGCAATTCTTCGGTTCCGCCGACAAAAGTTCCTGCCGTAATATCAGTAAAAGCGACAATCACGTAAATAAGCGCAATCCAAATAAACGCCATCATCGCCCGACCCGCGCCGTTGCCTAATTTTTCTTTTGTAATTTCGGCAATCGAAGTCGCGCCGTGCCGAACCGAAGAAGCAAGCGCGGAAAAATCGTGAACCGCGCCGATTAAAACTACGCCCAAAGCAATCCACAATAAACAGGGAAGCCAGCCGAATGCCTGACAGGCGATAATCGGACCGGCAATCGGACCTGCCGCCGCTATTGCCGAAAAATGCTGACCGAAAAGATAAAAAGGCTTGGTCGGAATAAAATCTTCGCCGTCATTGACTCGATTTGCCGGAGTTTCACGCGAATCGTCTAAATTAAATTGTTTTGCAATCCAACGTCCGTAAGCGAAATAACCGAAAACGAGCCACGATAAAAAGACGATTGCCAAAAGCGTCAGCATAAATTTCTCCGTTCGTTTGGAAAGATTAAAGGCAGAATAAATTTACGACATTCTCGATAGAAACGACAAATAAGAAATGAAACTACGATTTGGCACGAATAAACACAGATGTAAAAAAAGATTTTATCTGTGTGAATCTGCGTTAATCTGTGGTTAAATTTTCTTATGAACAACAAAAAATCTCTCCAGGAAACTTACGCGCCGAACGGCGTTTGCTTTGGCTGCGGCGTGAAAAATGAAAAAGGTTTGCGCATCAGAAGTTTTGCAAATGGCGATGAAACAATTGCCGAATGGCGAGCCGAACCGCATCACCAAGCCTTTCCCGGAATGCTCAACGGCGGAATTATCGGCGCACTGCTTGATTGCCATTCAAACTGGATGGCGGCGCATTTTTTGATGAAACAAAACGGCAAAGACACGCCCGACTGCACTGTAACGGCAAATTATTCAATAAAACTTCTGCGCCCGACACCTTTCGATAAGACGATAAAATTGGTTGCGCGTGTCATTGAATCCTCGGAAGACCGCGCTACGGTTGAAGCCGAACTGATTGCCGACGATAAAGTCTGCGCTACGTGCAAAGGTTTATTCGTCATCGTCAAAGAAGGTCATCCGGCATTTCATCGCTGGTAAAACTAAATTTGCGTGAAAGATTTAGAAAGACAAAGCGCATTCTGATTATTCATTTACCAAATCTATGTGAGGCATAATTCAATCTTCTATTTTTGCATCAATCTTATAAAGAATATTTTCGCGCATTGTGAAATTTTTTCGTTTATAAACTCAGCAACATTTCAAGGCTGATATTTTGGCAAAATGTCAGTCACTTCTCGCAAGCAAAAACCGGCATCTGATAGAGCAAATCTTTCATAACTTGCAGATGTTTCCAGAAAACGTTTGATAGGGCAGTTGAAAGCTAATGAAAAAATTTTAGACATATCATCACTTTTAGAGGAATACAATACTAATCTAACCCTCTTAGAATCCCTTAAAAGTCGAAAAAAGTTCTCGGAAAATTTTAGAGAAGTTTTAGGCAGAAACTGCCTTTGTTCTCTACCTACCACATGAAACAAAAGAGGCTTTCATCAAAGACAAGAAAATCGTTTTTATTAGAGACAATCAGAGTTTTATTACAAACATAGGTAGAGAAATGCAATTTAATTTAGCTATTAAGTAGGGAATTTCATAGGAGAAAAGTCCTATTTTTTACATGAAAAATAGGACTTTTCTCCTACGAAAAATAGGACTTTTCTCCCTTGTTAGTGCGTGATAATGTCTTTAGTATAGTTTCAAAGTGTTCAGTCTAATAAATTTATTTCTACTTTCACTTCTACTTGTTTAACAATTATCTATCAGATCCCGTGAGCAATTTTTATACTAAACAGTTCTTCACGAAAAAAAGATAATTATTTTAAGAATTATCAAAGTAAAAAAGTTGTTTTGGAAGATTAAAAGGAATTTATAGTTTTACTGAATACAAAAAATAAAAAAAATAGTTTTAGGAGAAAAATAATGAAAATGAAG
>JAIVJJ010000017.1:17986-28822 GCA_020200095.1 Acidobacteriota bacterium
CTCTGG
This sequence comes from Acidobacteriota bacterium, assembly GCA_020200095.1. Taxonomy (GTDB): domain Bacteria; phylum Acidobacteriota; class Blastocatellia; order Pyrinomonadales; family Pyrinomonadaceae. The sequence goes on from JAIVJJ010000017.1 coordinate 17,993, forward strand.
AGAAGTCCTAGCACAGCAGCCTGGGAGTTTTTGCGCTGAAGAAGTTCGAGCGCACGCTTTTAACTTTCACGGACCATTGGCGGCTTTGCAGCCCGTCGTTTTAACTGTTGAGGTTGAGTACAATCCGAATGCACCGGAAACAGCACAAAAATTTTTCATTTGCGGCTTAAATCTTGAAAGCTCAGCAAATAATGCACCGGCTGTATTTACTCTCGGTGGTCGACCATTAACGGTACAAAAGTATACCGACAACCTTTGGGTCGCAACATCTAAAACGTTTTTACCAGATGGTTCATTATTAGATGGGTTTTACCAAGAGGGTTCATACCTATTAAAAATTACAACGAATGGAAACGTAAATGGTAATGGAGGCGGAAGGACCGTATTCTTTGAAGTAGCACTGAAAGAAGACGGAACAGGTGCAGGCGTCCCCGGACCGACGGGACCGAAGGGTGAAGAAGGCGACACAGGACCGCAGGGACCGCAAGGTGTTGCTGGACCTATTGGACTAACTGGACCGCAAGGTGAAACCGGAGCATCTGGACCTACTGGTCCGCAAGGCGCTACTGGTGCAACTGGAGCGACTGGAGCGCAAGGTGAGAAAGGTGACACCGGTGTGACTGGTGCAATCGGACCCGCCGGACCTATTGGAGCAACTGGTGCTACTGGACCTGCTGGCGAAAAAGGTGCGACTGGTGATACAGGACCTGCTGGAGCGACTGGAGCGACCGGACCTATTGGACCTGCTGGACCACAAGGAGCGACCGGAGCAACTGGTGCTCAAGGTGAGAAAGGTGACACTGGCGCTACTGGTGCAACCGGACCTATTGGACCTGTTGGAGCAACTGGAGCTAAAGGCGACCAAGGTATTCAAGGCGTGAAAGGTGACCAAGGTATTCAAGGCGTGAAAGGTGACCAAGGTATTCAAGGTGAAACCGGAGCTAAAGGTGACCAAGGTATTCAAGGTATCCAAGGCGTGAAAGGTGACACTGGTGCTAAAGGTGACACTGGTGAAACTGGAGCAACCGGAGCTAAAGGTGACCAAGGTATTCAAGGTGAAACTGGAGCAACTGGTGCTAAAGGTGACACTGGAGCAACTGGAGCGACTGGAGCGACTGGTGCTCAAGGCATCCAAGGTCCAATAGGACCGCAAGGACCTATTGGACTTACTGGACCAAAAGGTGACAAAGGTGACAAAGGTGATACCGGTATATCCGGTAACACTGGTACCCAAATTGTTACTTCGGTACAAGTTGTAGATGAAAACAGTGCCAATATCGTCAACAAGAAAACATTATCGGTAACAGCTCCCTGTCCTGCCGGAACAAGTATATTAGGCGGGGGCGGAAGTGTAAGCTGTTCCTAATCAACAAGATGATTCATTTACGGTTACAGGGTCATCATCCCAGGCTCTTTCTGGCGGTGCTACTCTCACTGTAACTGCTTATGCAATTTGCACTATTGCTCCGTAATTGGAATGACTTACAGAGGTGTAAATATTAACTTGTAAAAACATAATGACCTGGTGAGACGCTTCTTGCCAGGTCGTTAATTTTATTAGATAAAATTTACCGAAAAAATAGGCGCGCACTAAAATCGGCACAAGTATTTAATGACGAACAACACAACTGAACAATGTTGAGATAAGAATATACAGGAATTTTGCAATTCAAAATCTAGTTTGATTGAATGATATTTGAAGTAACATTGCGGGACAAATTACAAAAAATCATTATTAGCGTTTGGCTTTAATCCGTGAACCAGACTGCTGATAAAATTATTGAGTTTATCGAACGATAATCTGGCTTCAAAAAATCAATGCATTATACATACACACAAAATTTTTTATTATAAACTTATTACTCGAAATTGAAACCTTAATTTTAATATGAATAAAATTCACTTCCATTTAATTAAAATCATCGCGTGTCTCTGTTTCACCTTATTCTGCTGTGAAAGTGTCTTGTTAGCGCAAACAACGCGTCGCAAACCTGCTGTCAACCGTACGGCGCCACTCAAAGACAATAAGCAGAACGTAGGAGATAATGCGAGTGCTAATTTACAGAATTCACAAAGCGGTGCAAATAACCTACCGAATCCAAAACTACAGCCGGACGCGCAGGTTGCCGTTCTGGAAACCGACTACGGCAATATTATTATCGAGCTATATCCGAAACTCGCTCCGCAGATGGTGGCACGGTTTAAGAAATTAATCAGTGAGGGTTTTTATAACGGGACTACTTTTCATCGCACTTCGCCCTCGCTCGGCATTATTCAGGGCGGCGACCCGAATTCTAAAGATGCCGATCCGAGCAATGACGGCTACGGGAAATCGCCTTATCCGAATCTTCCGGCAGAATTTAGCACGATTCCCTTTACGCGCGGAATTGTCGGCGCGGCGCGCGCGAACGAGCCGAATTCAGCAAATAGTCAGTTTTTCTTTATGCTCAAACGGCAATCCTTTTTCGATAACAAATACACAGTTTTTGGGCGTGTTATCGAAGGACTTAATAACGCGTATATTATAAGCATCTCTCCGACTGAGCGTGGAACCGAACGCCCTGAGGATCCTGTTGTTGTCAAGCGCATCAGTCTCCAACTGCGAAAAAAATTTATCACAGGTAATTGACTCTCTTAAATATCAAACAAGATCGCTTCAGTAGTTACCTATATAGCAAGACCGATTAATCTGGACGATTTGAGCGAGCAGATTAAAACGGCTCTTTTGACATATCGAAAACCCGCCTAGCAATTTTTAGGAAATTATCGAATAGAGAAAACATTCTGAACAACGAAAATATTTTCCCGGCAATTTAATTTTCTTTCCTACAAAAATTCCGATTAATTTATAATTTATCAAGCCTCAACGCTGAGTCCTATTGCAATAGTTCAAAAATTATAACCCCATTTTTACTGGGCTTAAGAGCCTTCAACGAAAAATCTATAACTTTCTTCCTATAAAGTATGACACCGCGAATAGTACTTTCTTCCTATATATCAATCTGAAAAACAGGAGGAAACTCCTATGAAAAACAGGACTTTTCTCCGATGCGCGGTTGTTTTTATAGAACTATTATTAATTATCGCCAGCCTTAAATGGTAATACTCCCCAAGTAGATTTGCTCTTATTTTAACCAGCACGATAAAGATTTTAAAGGTTTGTAGAGTTTAATACACCGGATTAACTGTTTAGCTGTTAAGTGAATTGAAAAAAAAATTTGAGAAATATAACTTTTTGTCAAATTTCGTGCGTTAGTAAATGAAGACAGTTTCAACTGAACAAATCAGTTCAAAACAATCTGCCCGCACCGCTTGCATCGGGCTTGAGCAGCATTAGTAATGCGGTTTTTGGAACCGCTAGTGTTCCTAACTCTTCTCAAGTTATTACAGTTCAGGAATCGGCGCCGGCTCCAAGTGTAAAGACTGATAAAGATGATTACCAACCGGGCGAGTGGGCGACCATAACAGGGTCGGGTTTCATTTACCGTGATGTAGAAGGTAACCCGGTACTGGAAACATCCGTGACGCTACAGGTGCTGCACGTTGACGGTACGCCTAACACAGGAAACGGACATGAAACGAGGACTATCAGCGTTAACGGTGACGGCACTTTCACTACTCAATGGTACGTTGACCCCGATGATTCTCTTGGAGCTATTTTCAAAGTTACTGCAATCGGAACGACTTCTGGGTTGAAGGCTGAACGTATTTTCACGGACAGTCTTGCCGTCGCTTGTAATAATATTAATGGAAGCTTCGAGTCACTATCTTCTGGTTCATCTACATGGACTTCTGCTAGTGCAGCTGGTTGGAAGGAACTCGAGAATGTTCCTATTCGGGTTGCATTAACTAGTACTTGTGCCAGCACCAACGAACCAATCGAGCAAAACGTCCAAGTCCAATTTGACCATCACACCGGACAAACTCCAGGTATCCAGAATCTATTCGACTTTGTACCATCTACGGGCGTTGAAATGCTAACTACTACGCCTTTGCTTAATGCTCCGGCAGACAGCGGTGTCTGGTCGTATACCTTCAAAATTCGGCTAACCGCCCCTACTGGTAATGTGCAATTCAAAGCTCGCTTGTCGGCAGGATCGCATAACTTTACCGGCAATTCGTTACAATTAAAGGGCAGTAGCGTATTCAGCCTTGGAACAATCGGCATTTTTAAACCTGGAGTTTTGCCTGGCTCTCCAGACCTAGCTTTAACCAAATCTGGACCAGACAATGCAACCCCGGGACAAACAATTACATACACTCTTAACTACCAAAACAAATCTAGCGCGACCAATGCCGCCACCGGCGTGCAATTAGTTGATACTCTGCCGAGCAACGTCACATATGTGCCTAATAGTTGTGTAGGTTGCTCAGTTGTTGGCAACACTGTGACATGGGATTTAGGGACGCTTGCAAACGACGGCGTGATTAGATCAAAAGCCTTTCAGGTAACTGTAGCACCAGGCATCAGCCCTCAGACCATTACAAACAATGCCGAGATATTCTTAGCTGAAAACGATGTAAACTCAGCGGATAACAGGGCGAGCAAGTCCACAATTATCAATAATTCTCCTTCGATTTCAACTCAACCAGCAGACGCAGCCGCATGTGTGGGAGGCTCTGTTACATTCTCGGTAGTAGCGAGCGGAGCTCCCGCGCCGACATATCAATGGCGCAAAAACGGCGTCAACATTACTAATGCGACAAGCAGCAGCTATACGATTTCACCGGTTAGCGCCTCTAACGCAGCTTCTTACGACGTTGTAGTAAGCAATTCAGCCGGCACGGCAACTTCAAATGCAGCGGTCTTAACCGTTAATACACCTCCGTCAATCACTACTCAGCCAGCTAGCGCCACAACCAAGCTTGCCGGTGAAGCAATCACTTTCACGGTCGCAGCTAGTGGTTCTAATCTGTCTTATCAGTGGCGCAAGGGCGGCACAGCTATCCTGAACGCAACCACCAGCAGCTATACTATCGACCCCATTGCAGTTTCGGACGCCGGTTCCTACGACGTTGTCGTGAGCGGCTCTTGCAACCCCTCGGTAACATCATCGGCAGCGGTTTTGACCGTGAATAAGAAGATGCCGATCATTAGTTGGAGCAATCCGGCTGATATTACATACGGCACGGCTTTAGGCAGCACGCAACTTAATGCGACGGCTTCTTACAACGGCTCGTCCGTGGAAGGTAATTATTCTTATAGTCCGGTATCGGGCGCGGTGTTAAATGCAGGCGAGCAGCAAAACTTGTCTGTCACATTCACGCCGACCGACACAAATACATATGACACTCCGGCTCTGAAAACGGTTAAAATCAATGTTTTGAGAAAAGAATTGACTGTTACAGCCGATAACGCTAACAGAGCGTATGGCGCGCCTAATCCTTCGAATTTAACGCATACAATAACCGGATATGTCAATAGTGAGACGTCGTCTGTAGTCAGTGGTACACCAGCATTAACAATAGCTAATACGGCAACAGCAACGGCTGCGGCTGGTAGCACGCACACAATTACGGCGGCTCTCGGTACTTTGTCGGCAAATAATTACAGTTTTGCCTTTGTTAATGGCACGTTGACGATTGATAAAGCAGTGTTACAGGTATCAGCAACAGGCACAATGACCTATGGCGGTACACCAACCTTAACACCAAGCTATTCAGGCTTTATTGGAACAGATAATGCAAGTGTTGTTACAGGGACACCAACCCTTAGCTGTTCGACATGTAGCGGTGCGGGCGCGGGTACAACTCAAACGATTAACGTAACCAACGGCAGCCCAGCACTAAGTGCAACTAACTATAGTTTCAATTTCGTCAACGGAAGCTTAACTGTTTCTAAAGCAGTCTTGCAGGTGTCAGCTACCGGTTCAATGACTTATGGCGGAACGCCAACATTAACGCCAAGCTATACTGGATTCATTACTGGTGAGGGCGTAAGCGTTTTGAATGGCACGACACCAGCTTTAAGCTGTTCAGGTTGCACAGGTGCAGCAGCCGGCTCTACGCAGACAATCACGGTTGCAGCAGGCAATCTTGCAGCGAGTAACTACAGCTTTAATTTCGTCAACGGCAGTTTGACTGTTGATAAAGCCGTTCTGCAAGTATCAGCCACCGGTTCGATGACTTACGGTGGCACACCAACATTGACCCCGACCTATTCAGGTTTTATCGGAACGGATAACGCAAGTGTTATTACAGGTACGCCTAATCTTAGCTGTACGACTTGCAACGGCGCTGCTGCTGGTACAACTCAAACAATTAATGTAGCCAACGGTAGCCCGGCATTAAGCGCAACAAACTATAATTTTAACTTTGTTAACGGTAGTTTGACTGTTAGTAAGGCAGCCTTGCAGGTATCAGCAACAGGCTCGATGACTTATGGTGGTACACCGACTTTGACGCCGAGCTATTCAGGCTTTGTCGGAACGGATAATACCAGTGTCATTACTGGCACGCCGACTCTTGCTTGCCCAACCTGCAGCGGCGCCGCAGCCGGCTCGACTAAAACAATTAATGTAACAGATGGCAATCCGGCGCTTAGCGCGACTAACTACAGCTTCAGTTTTGTCAACGGCAGTTTGACTGTAGATAAAGCTGTTTTGACCGTTAAAGCCGATAACCTATCGAGAGCGTACGGCGATGCCAATCCGACGCCGACTTACACCATCAACGGCTTTGTCAATAGCGAAAATGCAACAAGTGCCGGTGTGACGGGAACACCAACCTTGAGCATTGCCGCAACTGCATCTGCGACCGCGGCGGCAGGCACAACGCACGTCATTACGGTTGACAGCATTAGCGGAATGTCAGCAGTTAATTACAATTTCACTCCAGCTAACGGCACTTTGACTATTACTCTTCGTGCTGTAACCGTAAAAGCCGCGAACGCAAGCAAGACTTACGGCGACCCGACACCGAGTTACAGCATTCAATTGGCTAATGGAACGCTGGCAACGGGCGATAATTTAGGCTCGCTTGGAACGGCAATCTTTACTACTACTCCGGCTAATCCGGTTGATGTTGGCACATATCCGATTGATGTCAGCGGACTTAGCAACAGTAATTACAACATAAGTTATGCTACCGGCACAGATCGTGGAGCTTTAACAATTAACAAAGCTTCCAGCACGGTGGTTGTTTCTTTCGGAACAGGTCCGTACACTTTCCGCGGTTCAGCATTTACAGCAACGGCAAGAGTAATGGGCGTAGGCGGACTTGATGCGGCGGTTACTCCGGTGAATTACACTGGCGACTGCACGAACGTGACAACAACCAACGGCTGCACTGCATCGGCAACCTATGCGGGCGATACAAACCATAACGGCAGCGAGTACAGCGCAAGTATTACAATCAGCAAAGCGAGCGCGACCGTTGTCGCCAACAATAAGAGCAAATCTTACGGTGATGACAACCCGGCTTTAGATGCAACTGTTACTGGAACGATTAATGGAGATTCGTTGAACTTCTCGCTAGCGACAACAGCAGTGAAGTTTTCAGGAGTTAGCAATTATCCGATCACTGTAACATTGGGCTCAAATCCGAACTACAGTGTCACACCAACAAATGGAACTCTTGCAGTTAATGCTAAAACAGCGACAGTTACTGCTAACAACAAGAGCAAGACTTATGGCGACACTGTAACCTTTGCGGGCGACGAGTTCACAACGGGCGGTTTTATCAACGGCGACTCAGTGACGAGCGTTACATTGACCAGCACAGGTGCGGCAGCGACAGCAGCGGTTAATTCTTATGACATCGTAGCGAGCAGCGCGGTTGGAACCGGACTTAACAACTACAGCATCACTTATAACAAGGGAACTTTGACAGTTGAGGGCAAACCGTTGACTATTACCGCGAATAATCGTAGTAAGGAATATGGTTCGACAATGACTACGGGAACAGGTCAAACCCAGTTCTCAACTGGCAATGGTCAGTTAATTAATGGTGATACGGTAACGAGCGTTACTTTATCAAGCAACGGTGCTGCTGCTACAGCGGGTGTAAATACATATGACATCATAACTAGCGCAGCGGTTGGAACAGGTATAGCGAATTACTCAATCACATACAGCAAAGGAACGCTGACTGTTACCCGAGCAACGTTAACCGTGACGGCTAACAATGCGAGCCGCTACTATGGTGCGTCTAATCCAACTTTTTCTGCTAGTGTCACTGGTTTTAAGAACAATGAAGTGTTGGCAACGAGCGGTGTTACTGGCTCTCCGAGTCTGACGACTACTGCCACAGGTCCGCTTGGCAGCGCGGCTGGCAGCAGCCACACGATAGCTGCAGCAATTGGCGGTCTGGCTTCGGGCAATTACGATTTTAGCTTCGTCAACGGCACGCTGTCTATCATTGCAGACCCGACGGCTATTACGCTCGACAATAAAACTTCCGGCATCAATTTTGATTGCGCCAGCAACACGTATACTGCAACTGTCAGGGACACTGTAACTACCGCTGGTTTATCTGGGGTGCCGCTGAAATTAACGATCGGCACACAGACTGCCACTGCGACTACAAATAACGACGGTGTAGCAACGTTTACATTAACGCTGAATCAACCGATCGGCTCGGTAACCGAATCTGTGCAATTAGATGGATCTTGGAGCGATTCAAACCGTGTTGCTCCGGTATTGGTGAGCCGAAACTTTACGGTTAACCCCAGTCCGAATGTTAGTCCGGCATTGAACGGAACTTCGCTCTACACGGGTTCGCTGTTCTTCTGGACTACCAGTTCGACCAGTAGTACAGCTACACTAACGTTGAGTGCGACTATTAGAGATACCGGTATTTGCCTGAATGATCCCAGCTTTAAAGGAGACATTACAAAAGCGAAGGTATCATTCCAAATTAGCACTAACGGCGGAGGTTCGTTTAGTCCGGTTTCCAGCGCGCAGAACTTGCCTGTCGGATTGGTCAACCCGACCGATACGTCAGTCGGAACGGCAAGCGCCATTTCGCAGTACAACATCGGCAACGACCAATCTGTCACGCTGACGGTAAGAGTAGTCGTTAATGGACAGTATTATAATCTTAATGCCACTACATACGATCAGCTGATTACTATTGGCAAATCCGGTACTGCAAACTCGTTGATGGGCGGCGGAAAAGTCACTAATGACAAAATCCCATTCCCTGCCAACGGATTTTTGGGACTGAACTCAATCGAAAGCTCGTTTGGCAGTCAGGTAACCTACAACAAGAGCGGCGCGAATCCGCAGGGTCAGGTGCAGGTTTATATCCGCAGCTGCAACAAGTCGGATGGATCGGTTGATCCCAATTGCGACCCAGGCAAAGCGGCAACGCATCATGTGTATTTCATCAAGAGTAACTCTATTTCCGAGTTATCAAATTTAAGCGGCTCCGCTTCGTTCGGCTCCAAGACAAACGTTTCCGAGGTGTTGGCAGACGGCACTAAGGTTGGTTTGGACGGCGGCGGCACAATGCAAATCGTGTTTACTCCGTTTGGAAAGGCGATTCCAAGAGACATGTATTTGGGCACCAGCGCGACCTGCAACAATAATGAAGGTTGTATGTCCATTACGGCATATAAGTCTAGCGGAGGCGTTTGGTATTCGAGCGCATGGGGAAGCACTGGAACGCTCGCTCCACACACATACGTAAAAAATGTGTTGCCAGGCGGTGCCATAGCTGTTCAGTAACATTTCGCAATTACAAGATGGATGCTCTTGTAAAGAGTGTTCTGATTAGGACTGGCGGTGGTAAGAATTCTTACTACCGCCTTTTATAAACAAAATTTTCGCTCGTTTATTAATGACAAATTAAAGATTAAGTTATTAATCCAAAATTCCTGAACAGTAAAGCAGATTAGAAAATCATCACAGATAAACATTTCAAAGGATTAAATCATGCAAATGCTCACGCAAGAAACAATTTTAACGCAGGCGGTAGAAGCAATGAATAACTCTTGCTCCAAAACTATCTTGGTAGCGGAAGACAATAAAGATTCCCGCGCTATGCTGAGATTTTTTTTAGAAGACCTCGGTTATAAAGTAATCGAAGCTGAAAACGGTAAAGAAGCGGTAGAAGCAGCCATTTTCTTTTTACCCGATTTGATTTTAATGGATTTGAATATGCCTGAACTGAATGGGATTGATGCTACAGAGCAAATTCGCCAACACAACAAATTATGCGACGTGCCTATAATTGCTAACTCGGCAGAAGGAGATCGTGGTATTGATTTGTTTTTGAACATTGATAACTTTGGCGAAGGTTTTATCGGATATATAGCAAAACCGATTAATTTAGATGATTTAAGCGAGCAGATTGAGATGGCTCTGCTAGTAATGCGAAAATCGGCTTAATAATATTTTTTGGAAATTATTAGTAGAGTGACTTTTGTTTCGGGAGGCAGTTCATTACACGCGAATATGTTTCTATCTAAAGCTAAAATCTTCTTTTTCTAGAAAAAAGATTCATAATTTTAGTCCGCATCGAGCTTGTGCTTTAAGGCATACTTAAAAAGCTCGATGCGGTTTTTTATTTCCAGCTTGCTGTAAATAGTTGTCAGTTGATTTTTTAAAGTCGAATCGCTGATGAATAAGCGGTCGGCAATTTCCTTGTTGGTGGAAGAATCATTATTGATCAAAGCCCTTACAATCTCGCGTTCTCGGGGCGTCAAAGTAGCGATTTTTTCTTTTTCCGGATCGGCGTGCTTTCTGCCGTTTGAGCCTCGTTGCTGTGTCAAGACCCCAAACCTTGAGCCATTAGGCTGGCGAGTTTCTCCCTTGATTCATATTTCAATAATCTTTGCCGCTTTTCCCAATCCTGTTTGAACTCGTCAGGCGTTTGATAACATAGACT
>JAIVJJ010000256.1:0-2587 GCA_020200095.1 Acidobacteriota bacterium
CTCGGTATCCGGGTTGCCATCCTCGTCGGCGCGGCGGATCGCCGTCACCGGTCGCCACAGACCATATTGGAATTTACCGGCGAACGTCGTTTGCAGCGCGTCGTGCGACGAGATATTCAGCAGCGCGAACAGTCGTGCGTTTTCCGCCGTCGTCAAGTTGCGTTGGATAGCGACGGTGCGGGCGACGTTGTTATAGACGGCAAACGGTAGGGTCGGCGTCGTGTTGACGCCCGCCCACAGTCGCGCCACTTGAGTTTGGTCGGCGGTGCGCGTCGTGCTGGTCGCCGAGCCAAGCGCTTTGACTTCGTTAAAATCGCGGGTGTATTCGTCGCTCGTCATCGCGGGCGGCGGATTCGATGCGAATCGTGTGGCGGAACCAATCGCAAACGGCAGAACTCCCGGATAATGCGTAAATGTCGCAATGGTATTGCCGGGAGCGAGTTGCCAATTGCCCGGAGTCATCGGCAAAACGTAAGGCGGCGGCGTAACCAGCCAGCCGTCATTGGCGCGAACCGCCAGCAGCTGCTCGGCGGCAATGCGACCGACTCTTATGCCTAGGAACGCCTGAAACCCCGGGATTCCGTTGAGCGAAGTGTTTAATTCGGTGGCGAAAACAGACGCCCGCGTTGGATACAAAGCGACTAGAACATCGTGCGCGGCTTGCGCGGCGGCGGCATCCTGCGAAGCGAGTCGGCTGCTGTTGCGGGGAATGTCCGCAATATAAGGTGTGTGCGTGCCGTCAATTGAATTAACCGCATCGTAGATCGCCGCGTGCATCATCGCGTAAGGGCGCGTCTGAAAAATCGTCGCCGGATGCTGCCCGGGCGTGCTGAGGGTTTCCTGCAAAACCCGATTCCATTGCAAAACGACATTTTCTCCCGGCGGATTTGCGACCGTCGCGTCCACTTCCTGCGTCCGAACACTCGTCAGAGCGCAAAGCAGAATTGTGATTGTCAAAAGACAATGTAGATATTGTTTAATGTTCATTTGATGTGTCTCCTTATTTTTTATTGAGAGAAAAATTTTCTCTATCTGTTAATGCGACAGTTTTTCAAAACAGAGGTCAAAAAATTTAAACAACACAATACCTAAACTTAAACCGAGCATAGCTAAAGGCATTATTAATCTTCGTCTCATCATTTTGCTTCCTCTATTTACAAATTGATTTTTAAAAACTGTTCTTGATTACTCGAATCGGCGACGCTTTGACGTTCGCCAGATTCTCGATTAACTTTTCCACGTCTTCGTTTTTGATTTCGCCGCGCGGCATTATCACGACTTCCCTTTCGCTAACGGACGTTTTTTCGCGGTCGTCGAAAATTACTTTTAGTTTTTCGGCGAGCAGCGTCGGGTCGGCGGTCGTTCCGGTTTCGATTTTGTTCAGGCTCAGCTTTCCGTCTTCGTCAATCTCGACACGAAGCATCAGCGGGTTCGGCTTGCCGGCGGCGTTTTCAAAACGACTAACATTGAAGCGAGCGCGATTTTTTTCAGTCTTTTCCGCATTCTTATCTCCGTTAATAAATTTTTTTTTGAGGATTCACAAAAGTTAAAAACTGTTTCCGTCTCCGGCGATTTGTGCTAACATTCGTTTCACGAGTTATACTCGACAGTTAAATTCTTTTCTTCGGAAAAGTCCTTTGTTTTCGATTAGTTTTCGGTTAGAAAGTTATGAGGGGCGCGTATGGCGTTGGAAACAAAATACTTTTATGATTTCAAAAACTTTCGCCTTGACCCGGAAGAAAAAGTTTTACTGCATGACGACAAACCGCTCGCCGTCGCGCCGAAGGTTTTAGACCTTCTTAAAGTCCTAATAGAGAATCACGGAAAACTCCTCGAAAAGGACAAACTAATGACGGAGGTTTGGGCGGACAGTTTTGTCGAGGAAGGCAATCTTACATTCACCGTCCGACAGCTTCGCAAAATTCTCGGCGATGACGCGCATGAGCCGACTTTTATCGAAACCGTTCCGCGCCGCGGCTATCGTTTTATCGCCGAAGTCGGACAAACCTTAAAAGATGAGCGCTCGAAAGACGGCGCGGCGCAAACTCTTTCTCATCCGGTCAAAAAGAATCCTGTTTATACGCCGCGACTCAAAAGAATTGGTCTTCCGATTGCGGCGATTGTTTTTTTCGTTTTAATCGTTACCGGCTTTTGGTATGCGAGAAGTAAACCGGGCGAATCTGACGCGCCGATTTTATCCGCGCCTTTTGCTTCGGAAAAACTCTCGACCAGCGGAAGGGTTTATCACGCCGTTATTTCTTCTGACGGAAAAAATGTAATTTACTTGAACGGAAACGGCAGCGGCAAGCAGAGCGTCTGGCTCAGACAACTCGAATCCGCCAACAACGTCGAGATAATTCCGTCTTCGGATGACGTATATGGCGGAATCGCGCTTTCGCCCGACGGCAATTTTCTTTATTTCAACCGCCGACCTAAATCCGTTGAAGGACAACTCGACATTTATCGGGTTTCGATTTTCGGCGGCATTCCCCAAAAAATCGTCAATGAAGCTCAAGGCTGGATAAGCGTCTCGCCCGACGGCGCGAAAATTTCGTTTGTTCGCTGTTATTACCGCGACGACGAATAC
>JAIVJJ010000256.1:2681-20878 GCA_020200095.1 Acidobacteriota bacterium
CGACGAGATTTGGAGTATGGGCGTGGACGGCAGCGGGCAAAGACAATTGACTAACGATGCGGCTGACGAAAACAACCCGATTGCCTCACCCGCGCCGGACGGTTCCGTTTTTTTTACGTCGAACCGCACGGGCGAAGCTCACGTTTGGCGAATGAACGCCGACGGAAGCCTTCAAACGCAAATCACACAAACGGACGGCGGCTTTCCGCTTTTCGTTTCGCCCGACGGCAAATGGCTTTACTATCATCACGGTCGGCACAGAACGCTGTGGCGCGTTGCAGCCAGAGGCGGTGAAGAACAATTGGTTTTGAACAAACCGAAGCGTCGTTTCGCCATCTCGCCGGACGGCTCTTCGGTCGCCTTCGGAGAAAATCGTGGCGTAGAAAAATTTGTCATCATCGCAGCACTCGCCGACGGCGGACAAACAATCAAAGCTTTAAAGTTACCCGACTCGAAGGCAAAGCTGCTTGAGATTGCCTTTCTGCCTGACGGAAAATCTCTGGCTTACATTTTAAGCGACAGCGAACATGAGAATAATACTTTGTGGCTTCACCCGCTCGACGAACAAACGTCCAAGCAAATCGCCGATTTAGGCGACGAGGAAATCAGCGAAGCATCCAGCTTTGCAATCTCAAAGGACGGAAAAAGTTTCACCCTCGCGCAGGGCGGCTGGCGGCACGACGCGGTTTTGCTGAAAGGACTCCGCTAAAATTTCGCCTAACGGTTAGGCGAAAAATTTCCGCTCGCCGATTAAAAGCGCCGTGACGAATTCGCCGAGCATTAAATCTCAGCCATTTTGAAGCGCCTCAACCGACCCGCATTTTTTCACGGAGGCGACTAACCGTTTTTCGGCGGAAACCGACTCAGACCCCAAACTCACTTTTTGTAATCTTTGTAAGCGTCGCCGTGAAAACTGACCATATAGCGTTCTTCAAATTGCAAAGCAATCAGAATATAGTCGTTCGTCGCAACGACGAAAACCGGATGTCCGATTGCGACGGCGCGACGAGCGAAGACTAGGGTTTAGCTTCATACACCAAATTAAAAGGCGTTTCCGTTGCGCGGCGAAAATGTGAAAAACCGCCTTTCGTTATTACGTCTCGCATCCGCCGTTCGCCCGCTTGCGCGCCTAACGCTAGTCCGACTTCCTGCGACAGCGAAGCCGGTGTGCAAAGCAGCGTCGAAGCCGAATAAAAGGCGCGCCCGATTGGATTCAGATTGTCTTCAACTCGGTCGTGAGCAAAAGGTTCAACAATCATCCACGTTCCGTCAGAAGCCAGAGATTCTTTGACGTGAGCGGCTGCGCCTACGGGGTCGCCCATATCGTGCAGGCAATCGAAGTAAGTGACGAAATCGTAATCGGTGCCGGGAAAATCTTTTGCCTTGCCGACTTCAAACGAAACTCGCTCGCTGACTTTACCTTCTTCGGCTCGCCGACGCGCCATTTCGATTGATTTGTCGTGATAATCAAAGCCAGTGAAAGTTGAGTTCGGATATGCTTGCGCCATCAAAACGGTCGAAGCCCCAAGCCCGCAGCCGATGTCAGCGACTTTCGCTCCGGCTTTCAACTTTTCTTCAACGCCGTCCAAAGCTGGAATCCAAGAACTAATCAAATTCGCAGCATAACCGGGACGGAAAAACATCTCTGTCCCGCGAAAAAGTCCGGCATCGTGTTCGTGCCAACCGAAGCCTTCGCCAGTGCGAAATTTTTCGGTCAGTTGCGGCACGGCTCGAATCGCGGAGACGGCGAGCAGAAACGCTCCCGGAAGGTAAGCCGGACTCGATTCGTCAGCCATTGCAAAGGCTTGTTCTTCCGACAGATAATAACTGCGTGCATCGTCGCACCGAAATCCGTAATACAGCTTCCCAAAAATTGATTCAGTTTTTCTTCGTTGATAGCCATAAATCCTCCTTCGATGAATTTTCTATTTCTTACTTGTTTTTTATTCGGCGGTCGTCGGGTCAATGACGGCTTTCACTTGCGAAATGCTGTTCGCCGGAAAACCGCCTTGCCGGGCGTGTTCACGCACGATTTCAGCGTCGGGCGCAATATAGACGCAGTAGATTTTGTTGTCAGTAACAAAGCTTTCGAGCCACTGAATTTGCGTTCCCATGCCGCTCAGAACGCCGCAGGATTTTTGCGAAATACCGTATAGTTCGGCTTTTGAAAGATTACCTGCGCCTTCAATTTCTCTCTCAATAATAAATTTAGGCATAATTTCCTCCTCTGCCTTGGAAAATTTTAAAGGTTTCGCCGTCGCGTTGGGCGATAGAAAAGGGTTGAACAAATGACAGCCGTTTGTTCATGATTTCTACCCACATCTTTATTTCTCTTTATTAAACAATTTCGGTAAGCCCAAGTTTTATTCCGTTGAACTTGCCGTATAGTTTTTGGAGACCTTCTGAAAAATCAATCGTTATTCACGTTTGGCAATAACTTCCAGATATTCCGATTCAACCGCCGTCGCGCCGCCGGTCGCTTTATTGTGTTCTTCCCAAAGGTTTTCAAGCTCGCGGCGCAAAGCCGTTTGTTTATCTTTATCTCGGTCGAGCGCGGCAAATGCCTTTTGAGTCGGTCCGTAGTAAGTGCGGAAAAATTCAACCACTTCTTTCGGCGAAAAAGGAAAATTGAAAGTAATCATCCGGCGGTTTAACTGCAAATCGCTGATTCCCTCTTTCAGCCGTTCGCGGACGGCGGCTTCATCGCCCCATAAAACCGGCGAAGGCATGTTTGGCGGCGGAACATACGAACCTGTCAGCTTAAACATTTTTCCGATAAAACCGGTCGGCGTCCAATTCGCCATCGCAATGCGCCCGCTAGAGCGACATACACGCATCAATTCTTCGGCTACTTTATTAGGTCGCGGCGCAAACATTGCCCCGAACATCGTAATCACCGTGTCAAAACTGCCGTCGGCGTAGGGCAGAGCTTCGGCATCACCCTCGTCAAATTGACAATTCACTCCTTCGGATTCAGCTATTTTTCTCGCTTGTTCGATTAAATTCGGAGCAATATCAACTCCGGTTACGCTCGCTCCGGCTCTGGCGGCGGGAATTGATAAATTTCCCGTCCCGCAAGCAACATCTAAGACTTTCTCGCCCGATTGCAAATCGAGTCGCTCAATAAATTCAGCGGCTCCCGGCGCATATGATTGGGCAATCTGCCCGAAATCTCCCGCCGTCCAAGTCGCTTTCAGTTTCGTTTTCAAAGCCTCCATTTCAGGAGACATTGCCATTTTCGGTTCGTTCATAATCTACCTCCTAAATTGATAATTATTGCAATTTTTACATAGCGAAACCTTTAAAGTTCGGTCAGCGTGCCATTCAAAAAAAAGAAAACAGTATTGATATAATATTCATTTTTGAAAAAATTACCACCGCAGTTATTCCGGGTCGTTCGGATTGTTGAAAGCGCCGACGCCGAATGCTGCCGTGTCCGTATCGCGGAATGCCGTATGCGCTGCCAACCCGCACCAAGATTTGAAGCCGTGTCGTGATTAAAAAGCAGATCGGCGGTAGCAAAAAGCCTCCGGCTCTTCGCTTTTGCTAATGTTCCTTGCAGACTCGGGCTTGCGCGTTTGTTTGACAAACGAGTTTTTTCAGCGCATCTATCTGCTGCTGTTGCTGCCGAAGTTGTTCCTGCTGCGTTTTGATTTGCGCTTGCTGTTCTTTGAAGGCGTTGATAAATAGGATGTTCAAGCTGTTTTCTTTCACGTCTTCGACTTCGCCTTTGTTGTTGCGCGTTGCAAGCTGCGGCGCGACTTCGGCGACCTCTTCGGCTACCAAACCAATGTCTTCCTTGCCACCGGCTTTCCATTTGAAAGTAACCGGCTTCAGACGTTTGATAACGTCAAGCCCGCCCGAAAACGGCTGCATGTCGGTTTTATAACTCGCCGACGAGAAGGATGAAGTGCAGCTAGTTATTCCGTATCCCCCATCTCCGCCACCTACTGCGACGCCTGCTCGAAAACATAAGGGACTCGATGAAGGCAGAATGCTGGAGCCTATCTCGCGGAAGACGAGGTTTTGCGCTATGAAACCTGAAACAGCCCCGCTAAATGTCGCTGCGATGCCGTAATTGGTTGGGCTTGTTCCCGTCTGCATTCTTACAGCACCGGGAATCCGCATAGTTTGCGCGTCTGTCCCGATGACGATTGTATTGCTGGTCGAAACCGTCACGTTTTCGCCAATCGCTATCGAATTATTGACCTGAGTTGAAGTATTCAGATTTCCGGTGTTGTGTCCAATAAAAATATTGTTGAAACCGGTCGTGTTCAAATATCCTGCGGCAAACCCAAAAAATGTATTATTTCCGCCCGTCGTGTTTTGATAACCGGCAAGAGTTCCGAAGAAGGAATTGCCCGCGCCTGCCGTATTTGCAAGTCCGGCGCTACTGCCGAAAAAAGAGTTGTTGTTACTCTTTGTGTTGCTGATGCCTGCGCCGTTGCCAAAAAACGAGTTTCCGCCGCCTGATGTGTTGTTTGTACCGGCGTTTTGTCCAAAGAAAGAGTTACTGGCTCCTGTAGTATTGTCCAATCCGGCGCCGATGCCTGCAAACAGATTATCAGTTCCGGCATTACTTAAAATGCGGCTGCCGCCGAGATTGTATTGCGTTGCGGCGTTCAGGATATTCGCCCCGAACGTGCCCGCGATGTTTAGCGAGCCGGGAATTTGTACTGTGTCCGCGCTTCTGCCTAAAACTATCGTATTGCTCGAATTGACAATTGCGCCTGCGCCGATTGCGGTGGCATAGCTGAGATTACTCGCTCCGACATCTGCGAGCGAACCGATGATAGTGTTTTTGCTGCCGGTTGTATTCCCACTTCCGGCATTCCACCCAAAAAACGAATTTTCATTGCCCGTAGCTTCTTCCAAACCGACAACACCACCGGCGCGTCGTCCGAAAAACGAGTTGCGGCTGCCTGTTGTATTCCTTCCTCCGGCTGCATCACCGACGAAAACGTTTTCGTTGCCGATAGTGTTTCTGCTGCCGGATGACGTTCCGAAAAAAGAGTTGTTAGTGCCGATCGAATTGACAGAGCCCGCACCTGCGCCGAAAGCGGAATTGCCTTCGCCCGTTGTGTTTCCCACTCCTGCATTAACTCCGAAGAAAGAATTTCCCAGTCCAGTTGTATTGTTGTTGCCTGCTAGGGTCCCAAAAAAAGCATTGCTGTGACCCGTCGTGTTTTTCTCGCCGGTTGCTGCGCCAAAGAAAGAGTTGGCAGACCCCGTCGTATTACCTGCGCCCGCACGAACTCCGGCAAACAGGTTGTACGTTCCCACATTGCTCAAAATGCGATTGCCGCCCAGATTAAACTGTGTCGTCGCATTAAGAATGTTCGCCGTTCCCGTGCCGCCGACATTGAAATTCACGCTCGCCTGCGTCGCGACAGTGTTTTGAATGTAATTTCCGCTGCCGGGCAAAGGGTCGCGCGCGTCCGAAAGACGCGAATCGTTTGTTTGGACATAGTTATTCGCGCTAATGCCGTTTAAGTTCAAGGCATTATCGGCGGTTATCGCGGTCAGTGAGCGAATCGCATACGGAACTGACAAAACCGGCTGGCGCGGCGAAACAACATCAAATGGCTGATTACTGTTCCGACGATAGCTGATTTCGATATACCAAAATCGCAACAAGTCTTCGGTTTGCATTTATGTTTTTCATCTTTTTTCTCCTTAATTTACAAATTGATTTTCTACAAACTGTTTCTGATTGCCAAAATCGGCGATGTTTTCAAGTTCGCTAAAATCTCGACCGGCTTTTCCAAATCTTCATTTCTGACTTTGCCTTGCGGCTCAATCACGACTTCTTTTTCCTTGATTGAGGCTTTTTCGCGGTCGTCAAAAATCACTTTGAGTTTTTCCGAAAGCAGCGTCGCGTCGTCAATCTTACCCGTTTCAATTTTGTTCAAATTCAGTTTGAAGCCCTTAAGCAGACAAATTTACCGCGTCAGAAATTTCTCTTTCGATAATTTATTTCGGCATTTCAAATCCCCTATACGCGCTCTATGCCGCAAGAAAATATTTAATGACAGTCTCCAGGTGCCTTGAGGCGCGTTTACATAATCTCCTTGCCGAGACTTTTACCTGCCGCGCGTCCGGCAACATTACTAAACTCGAAATGGATGCCGCCAAAGGCAGTCGGGTGCAACGCGTTGTTCGGCAGTTTGTCAGTTGCTCTCACACTACTTTGCCAAAACTCACTTTTACCCGAAGCGTGAGCCATTAGCGAGTTTTTGGTAAAGTCTCATGATGCCATTTACGATTCCGCCGACACTTTGCGGCTAATGTGATCGTAAACTTCCTTCAGTTCCCGTTTCGGGCTGAATTCCACTAAACTTGTATCTTCATCGACCCAGACGGTGTGTCCCGGACGCCAGTAGAAGACCTCCCCCGCCTTGCTGACCTCCTCCTTACCGTCCGTGTAGCGGATATGGACAGCGCCTTCTAAGACGTAGCCCCAGTGGGGGCAATGGCAGTTGTCATTGGGCAACCCCTCAAGCAAAGGTGCGGCATTGGCGCCAGCGGCTAACTGGATGTAGGCAACGGACGTTTCGCCCCATTCCACCATCTGGAACTTAGCACCCGGTAGATCCAAGGCAACTGGTAATTGTTCTTTGCGTTCTTGCATAGCTCATCTCCTTTCAAATAAAAATTTTCGTGACATAAAGGTAGCCGCCAAATTTACCTTTGACGACAAGACCTTTCAGCAAGGCTGAAAATTATGCTAGAATCTGATTCACGCACATTTAACCCAGCATAGATAACCCATGCGGGAGAAGTCTTGAGAATGTCGTGAGATTTCGATGAGAAATTTGTGAGAGACATTTATGTCGTTGCAAACAAAACATTTTTACGAGTTCGGAGGTTTTCGTTTAGACCTTGCGGAAAAAGTTTTGTTTCGTGACGGCAAGCCGCTTCCAATCACGCCGAAGGTTTTTGAAACACTAGAAGTGTTGGTTGAACACGCCGGACATTTAATCGAAAAAGACGAGTTGATGCAGAAGATTTGGCAAGACCGTTTTGTCGAGGAAAGCAATCTCACATTCAATATCAAAATGCTTCGCAAGGCTTTGGGCGACAGCGCGAGTAAACCGCGTTTTATCGAAACCGTGCCTCGACGCGGCTATCGTTTTATCGCTGAAGTCAAAGAAGTTTTGAGCGAAGATTTTCGAAAGAACGAAACGGTTGAACATTTTTCTTCGGACGGAAACGGCGCAAGTAATGGAAACGGTGTAAAATTGATTGTCGAAAATTTGCCCGACAACGATTCTTTTGACGAAAAACCCGCCTACCAAATTTCGCCGTCCGTACATGTTATTTCCTCAATTCGCTCGCGTCCCGTTTTATATTCGATTAGCGCAGTTATAATTGGTATTTTTTTGTTGACGGGATTTTTTCTGTTTAAAAATTCAACGTCTTTTTCGCAGCGATTCGGCGACTCAACCGGCAATCAGAGATTTTTGACGGTCGAGAAATTGACCGACACAGGCAACGCGAAAGCAGCGACTATTTCGCCCGACGGAAAACTTCTCGCCTATTATACGACTGACGGCGGCAAAGACACGATTTGGCTGCGGCAATTGACGACGGGCAAGAGCGCTCCGATTTTTTCTCCGAAGGATGAAAGAATTCACGGCTTAAATTTTTCCCAAGACGGCGACTATCTTTACTTTTCTCATCAGAACAAAGGCGAGCCTTCAAACCTGAGCCGCCTTTCGATTCTCGGAGGCACGCCGACAAAAATCTTAAGCGATTTTCACGGCAGCTATACCTTTTCGCCTGACGCCTACAATATCGCATTTGTGCGTTACGACGAAACGGGAAGCGTTGTGATGATTGCCGAATCGGACGGTCGAAACGAACGGCGAGCGTTTGCCAGCCCGAAGCCGCGCCATATAATCTCGGTCGCCTGGTCACCCGACGGCGAATCAATCGCCTACTCATTCGGAAACGGCAGATACGACGGTGGCGGAATGGATTACGGTATTTTTGAATTTAATTTCAAGGACGAAACGGAAAAGTCTCTGACCGATTTTAAGTGGAATTATCTCGGCACGATAGAATGGCTGCCAGACAAAAGCGGAATGCTGGTTACCGCACGGGAAAAAGCCGACGGCACAGACCAAATCTGGTGGCTCTCGCTACCCGACGGAAAAGCCAAACCGATTACAAACAACGCCGATTCGCTCGAACTGAAGGGTGCGTCTGTGGATTTTAGTAAAATCATCGCGCAGCAGGAATTTTTGAATTCGTCCGTTTGGGTCGCGCCGACGAATGATTTATCGAACGTTCAAGCGATTGCCAAAGCGCAATGGGATATGGCGTGGACAGCTGACGGCAAAATCATTTTTCCCGCGAGAGAAACTATAAAGACAGGTATTTGGTTGACAAACCCCGACGGCAGCGATAAAAAACAAATCACCTCTAACGATTCGCTGGAACGCAGCCCAACGGTTTCGCCCGAGGGACGATTCGTCGTCTTTGTTTCCACGCGAAGCGGTAGGCAAAATATCTGGCGAATGAACGCCGACGGCGGCAATCAAACGCAATTGACCGACGGCGAAGGCGAAAACAATCCGACTTTCACGCCCGACGGACAATCGGTTGTTTTCAATTCAATAAAAGGCGGAAGCCTCTGGAAAGTTTCCGTCGAAGGCGGCGAAGCTGTTCAACTTTGTAACGGAGAAAAAAGTCTGCGCGTGGCGATTTCGCCCGACGGAAAAAAATTCGCCTATTTCGGACGCAAAGATAACAAGCGAAAACTCTTAATCAAATCCTTTCCCGAATGCAATCTCCTGCTCGAATTTGAAGCGGCTGAAAGCCGCGCTTCGCCGGCTAAAATCGTCTGGGCGAAAGACAGCAGATCGCTGATTTACGACCACGAAGATGCAACGCGCGTCGGCAATCTCTGGCGGCAATCGCTCGACGGCGGCGAGCCGCAAAAACTGACAAACTTCACTTCCGACCAAATTTATGACTTCGGCTTTTCGCCTGACGGCAACTGGCTCGCCTTCGTGCGCGGCGTGAGAAGTCACGACGCGGTTTTGTTAAAGGGATTTAAATAAAGCGCGGATATAGCTATACTTTCCATAAACTTTGGAATTAATCGAGTTTTTCTTGGCATTCTTTGTGAATGCTTTGCGTCCTCTGCGGTAATTTCTCTAGAGCGGTTCAAGTTTGCATATACGGGTTAGAACCGCTCTAATCTCAGAGGAGGCAAAGTTTTACGCTGGGTTCGCAAAGAGATTTTAATTTTCGTATTTATCCTTCAAAATTATTTTCTGTCCTTAAACTGTTCGTAAAGATTTGTATGACGGCTTGTCAGCGGAAGCATTCTGCCGTTGATAAATACATATTTAATATTCGTTCGCGGCTCTAAAATATCGCCGTCTGTGATAACGACATTTGCAATTTTTCCCGTTTCGATCGAACCGAAACGGTCGGCAATGCCTAAAATCTGTGCCGGATAAAGCGTAACGGCTTTTAAGGCTTCTTCTTTCGGCAAACCGTACGCGCTTGCCAGACCTGCTTGATATGGTAATTCGCGTACCTGCGGACCTTGGTCGCCGGTTGAAATTGCAAATTTAACACCTGCTTTTTGCAATTTTGCCGGCGTTTCAAACAAAGAATCATATGGGTCATCGTCGCGAACGGGTAAATTGTAAACATTCGTGTAGATTACCGAGATATTGTTTTGTTTCAGTTCGTTCACTTGTTTCCAAGCCTCTTGCCCGCCCATTATGATAGCTTTGATTTTCAAGTCTTTGACAAAATTAATCACGCCGCGAATATCACGTTCGCGTTCAGCCGTAAAAATCACCGGTTTTTCGCCGCGCACATACGGAATCATCGCATCCATTTTCAAATCCGTTTTTGGCGACGGCAAAGATTTGTCCTTTGCGTAGGCTTCTTTAACGTGCGCGTAATTTTCCGTATCTTTGAAAAGTTTTCGCAAATCTTCGAGACGTTTGTCACGTAGTTTAACCGCTTCGCTAAATTCAATCGTTTGCGGTCCCGAAAAAGGATTAAAGCCTGAAACGGTTGATATACGGGGAAAATTCAAAACCAGCCCGAAAGTCGGCACAACCGCCATTTCGGATTGTGTTGAACCGTTTAAGTTGATAATCGTCGCTTGTCCGGTAATTGCACCGCCCTCTGGCATCGAAAGAACAGTTGTAATACCGTTGACGCGCGTAACATTGATGTGCGTGCTGTGCGGATTGATGCCGATGATTGCTTTTGCATTAGCGTTAAAATCGCCGTTTTCAGCTAAGTCAACCGAACCGGGAACGCCAAGCCCGATTTCAACAAGTGCCATGTTCGTTCCCGCGTCAATCATTCCCGGGTAGACGCTCAAACCTCTAGCATCTATTGTTTCCGCGCCGCCGGGAGCATTCAACAGTGCCGTTTTCAATCGTCGTGCCTGAAACGGTTACGATTCGCGCATTTGTAATCGCGAAAGTTCCGGCTCTTCCGGTTTGATTTTGCAGCGAACCGTCATTCTGCGCGAAAACATTTAAGAAAAATAAACTACAGATGAACACGGATAAACACAGATAAGAGAGAGATTTATTTAATTTTGAATTTTTAATTTTTAATTTTGAATTCATCGCTTGTGTCCTCCGTCCGCATCATCGCGGTGCGCTTCGCGTTTTTCTCGCGGAATTGCCGGTGCGGTTCCGCCGCTTGCGGGTGCGCGATTGACTTCCATTTTTTCGAGTGTTTCGCGTTCTCTGGCAAGCGCGGCGCGGTTTGTAATGTCTCGAGCGCGGTCAAATAATATCTCTCCTTCAATCATCGTCATTTCCGGGTGCGCGTAAACGCTGAATGGATGCGCGTTCCAAATCACGAGATCGGCGTCTTTTTCCTCTTCGATCGAACCGGTGCGTTTATCAATTCCGAGTTGTTTCGCCGGATTTAATGTGATCATTTTTAACGCTTCTTCTTCCGGCACGCCGCCGTATTTCATAGCTTTTGCCGCATCCAAGTTTAGACGGCGCATCCTTTCGTCAGAATCGGAATTTATCGAGACATTGACACCGTTTTTCCACAAAATATAAGCGTTATATGGAATCGAATCGAAGGCTTCAAGTTTATAACCCCAATTGTCTACAAAAATTGAAGCGCCAGTTCCGCGTTTAGCAATTTCCGGCGCTATTTTGTAGGCTTCGAGCGCGTGCTGCAGTGTGGCAACGCGAAAGCCGAATTCATCGGCAAGTAAAAGCAAATTCAAATGTTCGTCGGAGCGATAACCGTGCGCGTGAACTAGACGCTTTCCTTCCAGAACTTCGACGAGTGGTTCGAGTTCCAAATTTCTGCGCGGCGCAACGGCGGTTTTGTCCTTTTTCGCAACTTTCGCCTCATACTCAATCCACGATTGGCGATAATCTCTGGCTCGCATAAAAGCATCGCGGATGGTTTCCATTACGCCCATTCTGATTGGATGACCGTATTTAAATTTAACAGTCGTGTTTTGTCCACCAACAGCATTTGCCGAACCGTGAAGCAAATTCGCGGCAGTAACACCGCCGGCTAAAGCCCGGTAAATGGCAATATCTTTCGGATTAAGAATATCGCGCGTGCGAACCATCGAAGTCACGCTATAAGAAAATTCGTTAACGCTGCCGTCCATCATCGAATGCGAGTGGCAATCAACAATGCCGGGCGTTATGAATTTTCCGGTGGCGTCAATCGTTTGTGCGTTTGCCGAAGCCTTTAAATTTTTCCCGATTCGCGCGATTTTGCCGTTTTGAATGAGAATATCCGTACTCTCAAGTGTTCCGCGAGCGGCGGTCAAAACGGTTGCGTTGCGAATTAAAACATCGTTCGCTTTTCGCGTTTGCGTAAAAACTGCGATGTTTGAAGTCGTTAGCAAAAATAAACTTATAAATAATAAAACGGTTATTTTTTTCATAACTTGAGCCTTAATCAAAAATATCTTCCAAATCCAAAATAAAACCTTCAATTACCGATTCGCCGAAAACTTGTTTCGGATTTTCTAAAATTTCAACATCTTTTTCAGTACGGTAAACGTGAATTTTGCGCTCCAGCGGGTCAATTAACCAGCCAAGCGAAACGCCGTTTTCGATATACTCACGCATTTTATTTTGCAAATTTTTGTACGAATCGGTTTCCGAGCGTAATTCAATAACAAAATCAGGAACCAGCCGCGCAAAACGACGTTTCTCTTCAGCGAACAAAGCATTCCATTTTTCCTTTCGCACCCAAGCCAAATCGGGTGAGCGCCGCGCACCGTTCGAAAGCGTAAAACCCGTTGAAGAATCAAATGCGATACCTCTTCTATCCTTTTTTGTCCAAGCCCAAAAACTTCCCAGCAATTCAAAATTTTTTCTGCCCGTTTCAGTATTAGGCAGCGGCATAATGATAATATCTTCGTCCTTCGACATTTCAATTCGCATATTGGGATTGCGCTCGCAGAATTCGACAAATTCCGCTTTGCCGACTTCGTGCCAAAACTGGCTTAAATCAATCGGCTAAAAACCGCTTTCGGGATAAATCAACTGCATTGTCCGACTCATATTATTAGTCTCGTTCATTTTATGGCGTTTTCGTTCCGTTAAACGAAATCGGACCTTGAGGCGTTGTCATCGTGCCGCTAATTTGATTGCCGGAGACTCTGCCGACAACTGCAACTTCGTATGTCGAACCACCGAATTCAACGGTCATTGTAAAGTTGAAACCCTCAGCCGTAACTCGTCCGTCTTTAATCGGCACGTTACCGAGTTGTGACTGAAAGCTTCCGGTTAAAATTGCTTCCTGCTGAGTCAAATTCAAAGTTCCCTGCAAAGGCTGTCCGGGAATTTCGACCGTTATGTTAAATACACCGCCGACATTTGCAAGCGCGGATGGCTGTCCGCCCGTTGTTCCGGCTGCTGATGGTCGAGCAGGTAATTTCGGTTCAAAAAGTTTGCCATCAACAAAAACGTGCGTAACCGTTTTCGATTTGTCAAAAACGTCGCCGCGCGTAACAACTAAATTGGCGATTTTGCCTGCCTCAATTGAGCCAAGCCGATTATCAATGCCGAGAATTTCTGCCGAGCTCAAAGTCATCGCGCGAATTGCCGCATTTCTGTCCAAACCGTTTTCAACGCTTTTTTTAGCGTTTGCCAGAAAATCATTTATGTTCTGCATACCGCCCGATTGAAAAGCGAATTTCACGCCTGCTTGCTGAAGTCGTGCGGGGGTTTTTGGAGTTTCTGCCCGCAAGCGCAAAACATCCATACTTTCCGCATCAGCTTCCGGCGCGGCGGCAGCCGTGCGTTTCGGATAATTGAGCGACAGCAGAACCGGCACATTTTGTGATTTCAAACGACTGGCAACTTTCCAAGCCTCTTGTCCGCCTGCGATAATTGCTCGCAAATTAAATTCCCGCGCCAAATCAAGCACGCGAATGATTTCAATTTCCGAATTGGCGTTAAAAACAATTGGCATTTCGCGGTTGAGAACCGGAATAAGAGCCTCGAGCGACAAATCCGCTTCGGGTCGTCTTAAACCGCGCGGATTTTTGTCATACATTTTCGTAATTTCTTGAAATCTTTGCGCGTCCAAAAACATCTGCCGAAGCGCGGAGAAAGTTCCCATCAAAGATGTCGGATATGTTCCGCCGCGAACTGTCGTTAATGTTATGTGTTCAGCAAAAGGCGTGCGAACAATCATTTCTGAAACCGAATCTCCCGCCAAATTTATTACTGCCGATTGACCGTTAAAAACGCCGTCGCGCGAAACGGTCAAAACAGTTGTAAATCCGGCGTTCCTGTTTGTTTCAAATTGCGCTTCGCCCGCTTTCAATTGCTCAAAAACATTCGCTTCGGGTCGCAAGCCTTCCGGGTAGTTTGAGTTTGACGGCTGCGTTTGATTTGTTTGCGCGGCTTGCGTCGGTTGCGCTTGTTGTCCGGGTTGAGGCGAACGTTGCGGCGTCGGTGAGGAAAGACCGAGACTTGTATATGCGTCAATAAAACCGGGATAAATGGCTAAACTCGTGCCATCAATAATTCTCGCGTCGGCGGGAACACGCGCATTTCCGCCAACCGATTCAATCAATCCGTTCCGAATGACAATCGTTCCGCGCGAAATAACCGGACCGGAAACGGTAGCGATTTGCGCGTTCGTAATGGCAAAAGTTTCCTGCCGCGTTTGAGCTTCGGCGGAGACACAAAAACAAAAAGACGCAAAAATTGCGGTAAACAAACGCAAATTAAATTTTTTCATAACTTTTAGCAGAACACTCGGATGAATTGCGAAATCTTTTTACGCATTTTACCCGATTAGGTTTCAAATGCAAACCGAAAATTTTTCGCTCGCCATTTACCATTTACGATTTACCATTTACCATTAGAAATTATGAGCGCGATTATTCTTTTCGACGGAGTTTGTAATTTCTGCAACGGTTCGGTCAAATTTATTATCGAGCGCGACAAGGAAGCGTATTTCAAATTTGCGCCCTTGCAATCGGAAATCGGGCAGAAATTACTGGACGAAAACGGCATTGATAAAACCGTTGCCGATTCGGTAGTTTTGATTGAAGACGGTAAGGCTTACACGCGCACAACTGCCGCTTTACGAATTGCTAAAAGATTAAGCGGTTATTGGTCTTGGTTTTACGGCTTTATTGTCGTGCCGAGTTTTATCAGAGACATTTTTTATAAACTTTTCGCTAAATACCGATACCGAATGTTCGGTAAACAAGATGCGTGTATGATGCCGACGCCGGACATACGCGAAAGATTTTTGGCAATGAATTAACTTAACGATGAAGTGTGAACGATGAGCGGTGAGTTTTTGGTTTTTCACTAATCACTCACCGTTCACACATCACCACTAATAAAATTATGAAAGCAATCTGGAACGGCGCAATTTTAGCCGAAAGCGACAAAACAATCGTGGTCGAAGGAAATCATTATTTTCCCGCAAGCTCGATAAACAAAGAATATTTCCGAGCGAGCGAGACGCACACGGTCTGCGGATGGAAAGGAACGGCGAGTTATTACGATGTCGCCGTCGGCGGCGCAACCAACAAAGACGCGGCTTGGTTTTACCCAACGCCGAAAACGGAAGCCAAAGAGATTGAAAATTACGTCGCGTTTTGGAATGGTGTCGATGTTGTTGCGTGAAAATATTTTTGGGTTAAGACATACAAATATGAAAACACATTTACTCTGGCTGTTAATTTTAATTTCCGTAGTATTTACTAATGTTTCATTTGCTTGTTCGCGTTTCGAGTTTGGTGTTCCAATATGTGCCCAGTTCACGCGAGCAGATGCTGTCTTTATAGGTAAAGCCATAAAAATCGAAGATTTAACAGGAAAAGATGATTACCCTGACAACTGGCTTAAGGTTCAATTCAAAGTGCAGCAGAATTTCAAAGGTGCTAAAAATTCAATCTTTACCTTAATCACAAATGATTGGAGAGCCGCTTGCGGTTTGAAAATTAAGAAAGGTCAAACTTGGATTATCTACGCAAATTATGATGATGAGGACAACACTTTTGTAAGCAATATCGGCTATAAATATAATCCTAAAGAAGACAAAGAAGATTTGGAAATACTGAATGCAGCTTCCGAAAGAAAAACTAATACGACAATTTCCGGACGGCTAATTTCACACGGCGCTTATGAGTACAAATATGAGCCGGTTGAAATAACAGTTGAAGGAAACGGAAGCCGACAAACTACCACAACGAACGTCGAAGGCACGTTTAAAGTATCTCCTCTAACCGCGGGAAATTATAAAGTTAAAATGAAATTTCCTTTTCACGCGTCCCCGAATTTTGTTATTCCAAATTTAAAGTATGTTTATACTGAAGGAACACCAACTTTTTTTGAATACGAAGCTGAATTAAAACTGGGAGATTGCGATTACAGTTTTTTTGAAATCTTTAGGTACAGTAAATAGCTATTTTTTAATGAAACCGTTTAATTACACAAGGTAAAACAAATTAACAACTAGTTTCATAAACACCTACTTTTCATATTGTAATAAATAAACTTTTATCTCATCGAAAATATGCAATCGCTAACAACTTTAGAATACGGAAAACTGCTCGCGCTCGTCGCACGCAACGCGCAGACGCCGATGGGCAGAGCGCGGCTGGAAAATTTGCAGCCTTTGACGAATCGTTTGGAACTCGAACGAGATTTGCGGGCGATTGCGGAAACTTTTGCGCTCGGCGAAAAACAAATTTCGTGGCGTTTTTCCGAACTTCCCGACCCGTCAGACGCGGCTGCCGTTTTAAGAATTCAAAACGCGACGCTCGAACCGCTCGCGCTACTTGAAATCACGCGTCTATGCAATCAAGCGTTGTTCGCGCGTTCCGTCATTCAGCCGGAAAAAGAATCCGCGCCGACGCTCTGGCAAACAGTTGAAAATCTGCCGCCCCAGCTTCTCGAAGCAATCAATCGAATCAATAAAAAACTTTTGCCGAGCGGCGAAATTGACGACGCAGCCTCGCCCGAACTCGCGCAAATCCGGCTCGAGATAAACAACCAACGCACGCGCCTGCAAAAATCGCTCGAAAGTTTAATGCGAAACAATTCGGGCGCGATTCAAGATGAGATTGTAACAATGCGAAACGAGCGTTTTGTCGTTCCCGTCAAAGCAGATTTTCGCGGCAAAGTGCAAGGCGTCGCGCACGGCTTTTCTTCGTCGGGCGCAACCGTTTTCATCGAACCGCTTGAAGCCATCGAAGCCAACAACGAACTGCAAAACCTGAAAGGCAAAGAAGAACGCGAAGTCGCGCGGATTTTATTCGCGCTAACCGAAGAACTACGCAATCAATTGCCCGCGATTGAAGCGGCAGTTGAAGCAGTTGCGGAACTCGATTTTATCAAAGCGAAAGCAGAATTTGCGAGAAAATTCAAAGCGATTGTTCCGACAATTTCCGACGACGAAACATTAGATTTAGTGGAAGCACGTCATCCATTATTAGAAGAAAACCTTCGCGGAAGCGAACACGAAATTGTGCCGGTTACATTTACGCTCACGAAAGAAAAAGGCGTGATGATAATTTCCGGCGCAAATGCGGGCGGAAAAACGGTTGTGCTGAAAACCGCCGGATTGCTCAGTTTGATGGCGATTTCCGGCTTGCCCATTCCTGCCAAAGAAGCGCAAGTTCCCTTTTACAAATCGGTTTTAGCCGACATCGGCGACCAGCAATCTTTGTCGGCAAATCTTTCGACGTTTTCTTCGCACATCACAAATATTGCAGAAATGATGAAAGACTGCGCTTCGCCTTCGCTTGTTTTGCTCGATGAAGTCGGCACGGGAACAGACCCGGAAGAAGGCTCGGCGTTAGGTGTGGCGATAGTTGATTACTTTCGCCGCGTTTGCGGAGCGCAACTCGTTGCTTCGACGCATTATCGCGGTCTGAAAATTTACGCGGCAAACGATGAAAACGTAATTAACGCTTCGGTTGAGTTTGATGAAAAAACTTTGCAGCCGACGTATCGTTTATTGGTCGGACTCGCGGGCGCGTCTTCGGGAATCGAGATTGCGCGGCGTTTCGGCATTCGTGATGAAGTTATCGCCAAAGCGCGTGAAAATTTAGATGTTTCAGCACAGGAAGCGGAAAATTATCTGCATCGTTTGCAAAGCGAAACAAAACAAGCGGAAGATTTGCGCGTCGCTCTCGAAGAAGAACGTGAAGTAACTGCGAAAAAATATGCCACGCTCGACATTGAGGCGCGGAAAAAAGAAAGGGCGCGGCAGAAAGAATTTGAAAACGAACTCGCCGAAGCCGTCAGCAGTTTTGAACGTCAATCAAAAGCGTTTATTCAAACAATCGAAGACAAAGCCGTAAAAGCGAAACTCGAAAAGGAGAGACAAGCCCGAAAAGCCGAACTCAATCGCGCTGTTTTGTCGAAAGTCCAAAGTCCAAAGTCCAAAGTCGGAAGCGGCGTAATGACCCAAAACTCCGAACTCAAAACTTCGGAGGCGAAAATTGAAATTGGTTCGAAAGTCATAACAAGTTTCGGCAATGTCGGCGTCGTCGAGCGAATGGACAAAGAAATAGCGGAAGTTTTCGTCGGCGGAATGCGTCTGCGCGAAAAGATTTCTAACTTGCAAGCGGTAGTTTCGGAAGAAAAACCGAAAGAAAATCGCCTAGAAAAATTGCAACAACAAGCGAAAGATACAAATTTACGGCTCGATACCGAAGACGCAAACGGCGAACTCAATCT
>JAIVJJ010000256.1:20920-21886 GCA_020200095.1 Acidobacteriota bacterium
ATTTCAGTATGAACGGAACAATAGAGTTAACATTACCGAAAAGCGTTGATGTCAGCGATTTTGAAATAAAAATGATAGTCGCATCAAAACTTTTTGAACTCGGCAAACTTTCTTCGGGACAAGCCGCGGAAGTTGCGGGTTTGTCGAAACGCGCTTTCTTAGAACTTTTGGGCAAATATAATGTTTCGATTTTCGGCTACGATGAAAAAGAATTGCAAGAAGATTTAAAAAACTTTTGAAAAATTATGGAAGGAATTCCTCACTCAAACAAACGCAAAAAAGACAGAACCAGAAATGACAAAGGGATTATTTTAGAGGAAGTAGTAGCAATGCTTCACGATTATGAAGGTGTAAAGGTTGAGAGGAATGTAAAATTTTCACCGAAAAGCGGAGATAAATCCAGAAAGATTGAAATAGATGTTTTATTAACATCATATGTAGCTGGTTATCCAATTAGAATTGCTATTCAATGTAAAAATTACGAAAAAAGAATTTCAAGAGAGCAAATAGGAGCATTTAAGGATTCACTTGACGATGTAGGAATACCTTATCAACACGGAATAGTTGTAAGTGTTCACGGTTTTCAATCAGGTGCAATAAAACGAGCAAAAGAACTGGGAATTAGAACCAGAGAATTGAAAGGTCTAACAAAAGATAGACTAGCCGCCGAAATTCAGGAGGCATTTCAATTTTTTATTTATCTTTTGCCGATTGTAACTGAAATATCTGTTACAAATGAAATTCAAAAAGACAAATTTGGTGGCGTTCTCTCAATGGCTTTTTTCGACAAAAACTTATTTTTTAGAGGATTAGCTCTTGATTTAATAGTAAATCAATGGAGACAAGACAATATTCCTACATTACTTGGAGAATATAATTTAGAATTAAAAGTTCCTTCGGGTTGGTATCAACTTTTTGAAAACAAGCCAGCTAAAGTATTTTCAATTGAAGCTACTGTAAAACTTG
>JAIVJJ010000256.1:21938-37299 GCA_020200095.1 Acidobacteriota bacterium
GATACTTACACAATCGTTTCTTTCAGAGCAAGAATTAAAAGAATTTTTCGATTCAAACAATAAACTTAAAATTATATACAGAATAAAATTACCAAGAATCCTTTTCGATGCCTTTTATCATCCTCTGAGTAAAAGAGCTATGGATTTTTTGAAGGAACGAACAGAAGGATTAACTTTGAATCAGATAAAAAACTCCCCCGAATTTCTTTTGAAGATTTAGAAGGGAAAGTGAAAAATTCAATTTATGATGAAACTTGGCAAGGCTTTCCTGTATTAGTAGAAGATGATAATAAAGAACTTCTTGATTTAAGACTTCTTTTTGAAGAAGGAAATTATCAAAAGATTATTAATCTCCGTACTGCATTTGAAAAACATCCAACACCAGAATTTGCCGAATTGTTGGAATTAGCAAACAAAGAAATCGGACAACAAATTTTAAGATTCAAATAATCTTTAATGCTCTACCCGCAACATTTCATTGACGACCTGAAAACTAGAGCCGACCTTGTGCGGATTATCGAACCTTACGCGCCGCTCAAGAAAAAAGGCGCGAATTGGATGGGTTGTTGTCCGTTTCATCAGGAAAAAACGCCGAGTTTTTCGGTTAATCCGTCGAAGGGTTTTTACAAATGTTTTGGTTGCGGAAAAGGCGGGACGGCTTACAATTTCGTGATGGAAATCGAAGGTTTGAACTTTCCCGAAGCGATAAAGCGGGTTGCGGAAATTTCCGGTGTGCCTTTGCCAGAACCGATTGATGATAAAAAATACGAGCAGAACAAAGTAAAAAAAGAAGCCAGAAAGAAGATTGCCGATGAAGTTATCGAATTAAATAAATACGCGCTTGATTTTTGGGAAAATCATTTACAGGAAAACAACGCTCATGCAAAAGCGGCGCGGGAATATCTCGAAAAGCGTGAAATATCGAAAGAAACAATCAAAACTTTTCGCATCGGGTTTGCGCCCGACAGTTGGGAAAAAACTCATCGAAGAAAGCGGTTTGGTTTCCAAAAACGAGGGAAAAAATCACATTTACGATCGTTTTCGCGGACGAATTATATTTCCGGTCTTGGACATTAAAGGAACTCCGATCGCTTTCGGCGCGAGAATTTTAGCGAGCGGCGAGCCAAAGTATTTAAATTCACCGGAAACTCCAGCTTACATCAAAGGCGAGCATCTTTACGGGCTTTTTCAATCGAAGGAAGAAATTCGGCAGAAGAAATTTGCGATTCTTGTTGAAGGTTATCTGGATTTAATTGCGCTTTACCAATTTGGAATCAGAAATTGCGCGGCGAGTCTCGGAACTGCGTTTACCGATAAGCAGGCAAAACTTCTTGGCAGATTTTCAAAAAAAGTCGTCGTTAATTATGACGGCGATAGTGCGGGCGTAAAAGCGGCTCGGCGAGCAATCGAAACGCTCGTTGCCGAAGATTTTGAAACCAAAGTTTTAATTTTGCCCGACGGACAAGACCCGGATGATTTTATTAGGACTAATGGCGCGGACAGTTACAATCATTTGCGCGGAAACGCTTTTCCGTTTCTGCAATTCGTTTTGGAAAATTTAAGTAAAGAGCGCAATCTGGCTTCGCCCAAGCAAAAGGCAGAATCGATTGAAGAAATTTTGCCGCTTTTGTCGGCAGTTCGCAATCCGATTCAGAAACGCGATGCGTTTGACCAGACAATGAGTTTTTTGCGCGTTGATGATGCCATTTTGAAACGTGATTTATGGAAAACCGTCAAATCCGGCACAACGCGCATCGAAACAGAAACCGTCAAACAGCAAGTTGCCCGCGCAACGCAGGCGCGAATGACGGTTGCCGAACAGCGTCTTTTAGAATTTTTGATTTATGACAAAGATTTACGCGAAATAATTCTGCCGCAAATTGAAGAAACCGATTATGAAACGCTTGCTACCGCCGAAGTCTTTCGCGCTTTGCTCGCGCTTAAGGAAATCGGCACTCCTGTCACGAGTGAAAGTTTGCTTGAACTTGTCAGCGACGACGCGGCGGCAAGCGATTTTGTTCCCGTCCTTTTAATGTCTGAACCGGTGCGCGAGCCGGATGAAGCGATTGACGAAGTTTTAAAAGAAGCTGAAAATTGCGTTGCTCGATGTATATTCGCGTGTGATTTTTTCTCACAAACCGGTGGATAATTTACAATTTATAATCTATAATGACAGATTTCATATATGAGATTCGCCTGAAACTTGAAACTTGAAAACATTCAGTTCGCGCAACTATTTCGCGTGAAACATTTTTCTCACTTTCGGCGTTTGGAATTATTTTATAAACAACGATTTACACTTATATTTAATCAAAACCTATTTACAAATTTATGGCAGACTACGACGAAAAAGAAGATTTAATGGATCGGCTGGTCGCGCTTGGCAGACGCAAGAAATTCTTGAGTTTTGACGAGCTAAACCGCGAGATTCCGAATAAAATGATGTCACCCGACGACATCGAAGACGTTTTAACCAGACTTGAAGGTGCTAACATCTCGGTCGCCGATTCTGACGCGCAACTGCTCGAACAAGCGGCGAGTTTAGCGCTTGATGACGACGAAACGATTGATGAAGATGACCTCGATTTAGACCTTTCGGCGGGAACGCTCGACAAATCAAACGACCCTGTTCGACTGTATTTGCGCGAAATGGGAATCGTTCCGCTTCTCACGCGGGCGGGCGAAGTTGCAATTGCCCAAAGAATCGAGCGTGGGCAAATAAAAACGCGAAAAGCGATTTCGCGCTCGCCGATCGCCGTCGAAAAACTTCTCCAAATCGGCGAAAATTTGGAAAACGGAAAAGGATATATCCGCGAGATTGTCAATTTTTCCGAACAAGCCGAATTGACCGGCGAGGAAGATAAAGTTGACGAATACTTGCGCTGGACGCTCGAAGGCATTGAAAATATTCGCGGGAATTACAAAAAAGCTTTAAAGATTTTGGCTGCTTTGCGCGAAGAACAAAAGAAAACAAAAGGTAAATCAAGCAAAAAATTAGTTGCGGCAAAGCGTCAGATGGCGCGGATTCGCCTTGAAATCGCCCAAGAAATAAAAAATCTTAATTTAACCGATGCGGCGCGGCAGCGGCTTATTGGCGCAATTCGCAAAGTTGTCGAAGAAATCAGAAAAGCCGAGCGGGACATCACTATAGCCGAAGAAAAATTAGAAGGCAAAGTTGCTGCCGACCAAAAAAAGGAACTGAACCGTAAAATCGCTGATGCCCGTAAAAAGCTAGCCGATATTGAAGAAAAATATAATCTCTCGACGGTTGAAATAAAGCGCTCTTTGCAAACGATTTTAATCGGCGAGCAAGCAACCAATCAGGCAAAACGCGAACTTGTCGAAGCAAACTTACGCCTTGTCGTTTCGATTGCGAAAAAATATACGAATCGCGGACTTCAGTTTCTTGATTTGATTCAAGAAGGCAACATCGGCTTAATGAAAGCGGTTGATAAATTTGAATGGCGACGCGGTTACAAGTTTTCTACTTACGCGACATGGTGGATTCGCCAAGCTATTACGCGAGCAATCGCCGACCAAGCCCGAACGATTCGCATTCCCGTCCATATGATTGAGACGATTAACAAATTGATTCGTACTTCGCGTTCGCTCGTTCAAGAATTAGGACGCGAACCAACAAGCGAAGAAATCGCCAAGAAAATGGATATTCCGGTTTCAAAAGTGCGAAAGGTTTTGAAAATCGCGCAAGAGCCGATTTCTCTGGAAACGCCGATTGGCGAAGAAGAAGATTCGCATTTAGGCGATTTTATCGAAGACAAATCAATTTTGAATCCGGCTGAATCGGTTACATTTTCGAATCTTCGGGAAATCACCGACGAAGTTCTTGCGACCTTAACGCCGCGCGAAGAAAAAGTTATCAAAATGCGTTTCGGTCTTGGAAATACCGGCTCGGAACACACTTTAGAAGAAGTCGGACAGCATTTTGCCGTAACGCGTGAGCGCATTCGACAAATTGAAGCCAAAGCGTTGCGTAAATTGCGTCATCCGTCGCGTTCACGACGCTTGAAGGCATTTTTGGAAGGAAAGCAATAATTTGATTTACAATTTTTAATTTGCGATTTGCGATTGCTTCTGGCTCTCGCAAGTCGCAAAATAGTTTTCAAGGGTAAAAAATGTCAATCACTTCGCAAATTTTCTGGCTCGTAATTCTTTCGATGATTGTCGCCTCGATTGCCTGGACGGTAACTCAGGAAGAAATCTTCCGCGAGTGGCGCGAGATATGTGACGAAAAAAGCAAAAATTGCGATACGACTCTGAAACAAAAATTTTATTACGTTTTTACCTGCGAGTACTGTTTTAGCCATTGGGTTACGTTTTTAATTTTGATTTTAACGGGTTTTCAATTGCTGATTGACGATTGGCGCGGTTATATTTTGGCTTTTTTTGCAATTCCTTGGATGGCAAATCAATGGATGAGCATTTACCGTCGTTTGAGAGTCGGCATCAAGCACGAAGACGCGCTGGCTACCGAAGTAAAAGAAAGAATAGAAAATTAAAGACATCTATTCGCCTGCAAAAGTCTTCAAATACAATCCGAAATTTTTAATATCTTTTCCCGCAAATAAAAGGTAAAATTACTGTTTTGGTTTTGCTATGAGCAAAAGAATTATCGAAAGCTATAAAAAGAAACTCGCCGCCGAAGAAGGTTTTTTAATCAAACGGGGCGCGTCGCTTCGTATTGCTTTGTGTTATCCGAATACGCATTCGATTGGAATGGCAAATCTCGGGCTTCACACGATGTATGAATTGTTTAATAAAATTCCCGAAGTTTCCTGCGAAAGAGTTTTCCTGCCTGATGATTTTGAGATGCGCGAATACGAAAAAACGCGCACGCCTTTGCTTTCGCTAGAGACACAAACGCCGATTAAAGATTTTGATGTCGTTGCTTTCTCAATTTCGTTTGAAACCGATTATCTGAATATGGCGCGGATGCTGCAAATGTCGCAAATTCCCGTCTGGTCAAAAGACAGAAATCATTTTCATCCGCTGGTCGTAATGGGTGGTGCTGCTTCGTTTTTGAATCCCGAACCGATTGCCGATTTTACCGATATTGTTGCGGTGGGCGAAGGCGAAATTCTTGCTTTCCAACTTGTTGACGCAATCTTTGAATACAAAACCAAAGAAGAAATTTTATTGAATTTGGCGAAAATCGGGCGCGGCTTTTATATTCCGTCTTTGTATAACGTAATTTATAACGATGATGGAACAGTTTTCGATTATGTTCCGAAAGCGGAAGGCGTACCGAAAAGAGTCGGACGTGCACTTGCGGCGACAAATCCAAAAGAAGGAACTTTGCGGCGGGCGATAAAGCGCGGCGAAACCGAAGTCGTTGATTTTTTGATGAATCAAGACGTTTTCGCGCCGTCAACCGCCGTCTGGTCGCCCGAAGCGGAAATGGGCGAGAGGCTTTTAATCGAGATTTCACGCGGTTGCTCCCAAGGCTGCCGTTTTTGCTGGGCTGGCTACAATTATTATCCGCCGCGCGTCGTTCCGGCGCGAGATATTTTAGCGAAAGCTGCGGAATGGCGCGGGAAAACGAACAAAATTGGTTTGGTTTCAACCGCTGTTTGCGACCACCCGGAGATTTCCACGATTTTGAGTGAATTGCGCAAAATGGATTATCGCATTTCGGTTTCGTCTTTACGGCTTGACCAGATTTCCGAAGAATTGCTCGACGCGCTTGTCGAATCGAAAGACCAGCAAATTGCGGTTGCGCCCGAAACAGGTTCAGATAGATTACGGCGCGTCATCAACAAAAATCTCTCCAATGACGAAATTGTTGACATTTGCGGCGCGGTTTTCGACCGGGGAATGTTGACGATTAAACTTTATATGATGGTTGGGCTTCCAACGGAAACTTACAAAGACCTCGAAGAAATAATTGTTCTCGTTGAAAGAGTCAAAGACAGAATGCTCGAAGCCGGAAAACGATTCGGACGCGCTGGAAAAATTATTCCTTCATTAAACGGTCTTGTGCCGAAGCCAAATACGCCGTTTCAATGGGATGCGGTTTGCGACGAGAAAGAATTAAAACAGCGTTTGAAATGGGTTTCTAAAAATTTGGCGCGAATTCCAAACGTCGAAGTACGAGCAATGAGCTCGCGTATCGCGCACGAACAAGCATTGTTTTCTTCGGGCGACAGAAACGTGGCGAAAGTTATCGAATCAGCCGCGAGAAACAGAGGAAACTTAAACGAAGCATTGCGCGAAACCGGTATTGATGCGGCATTTCATACCAGCCGAAATCGCTCTTATGACGAATTTTTGCCCTGGTCAATTGTAGATTCGGGTTTGTCGTTTGAATTTCTAAAAACCGAACACGAAAAATCCCAAGAAGCATTGTCAAGCAAACCGTGTCCGGCGGTCGAAAAATGCACAACCTGCGGCGTTTGTCCGACAACTTGGCTCGCAAACGCGCCAAATGGTTTGGTTCAATTACAATCTTTGCGAACTCCGCGTTTATCAACAGCGAGTGTTTAATTCAAAAATAGGACTTCCCTTCTACTTCCTGTTTATCCTTTAATTAAAATTCTTTCACCCGAATATTTAGAAAGTAAATTCATTTTCTCAAAAATTCTTTGAGAGTTGTTTCAAGAAATGTCTGCGGAATGTTTTTATTTTTATAGATAAGAGGTTTGCCGATGCTTTCAAGTAAAATCCATTGAAGCGAATCGTTGATTGATTTTTTGTCAAAAGCAAAGGCTTCTAAAACCTCTCGAGAATTAATGTCGCAGTTTTCGGGAAGAGCTCCAGCACGACCCACAACATTTTCCAATAAGTTCAACTCGTTTTCATCTAAAATATCGAGCCTTTTTGATAATTCGGCGGCAAATAAAATTCCGTATCCGACTGCTTCGCCGTGTTTGAAGCGTTTATAATCGGTAACTTTTTCGAGCGCGTGAGCGAGCGTGTGACCGAAATTCAAGATTTTTCGTGATTTTGAATCAACTCTTTCGGTGTTTTCCTTTTCATCCTGCATTACGATTTTTGCTTTGAACGCGACTTGCGCGGCTATGAGTTTTCCAAGTTCGGAAAGAAATTTTTCATCTTTAAAGTAATTTTTGAAACGATTTGGAGAATAGTTTTCCAAAAACTCTGCTGTTTGATTAAAGAGTTTTTTGTCGGCAATCGCGCCTTGTTTAATCGCTTCGCAAAATCCGGCAGTTAATTCGCGTCGGGGCAAGGTTTGCAAAGTTTCGACATCAATCAAAACGCCGTTCGGCTGGTGAAACGCTCCCATTAAATTTTTACCGAATTTGGTATTTACGCCTGTTTTTCCGCCAACCGAAGAATCAATCATTGCGAGAAGCGTTGTCGGAATTTGTAAAAACGAAATGCCGCGCAAGAAGACTGCTGATGCGAAGCCCGCTAAATCGCCGACAACGCCGCCGCCGAGCGCAACGACCGTATCAGTTCGAGTTAATTTTTTCTCGGTGAAAAATTTGACTGCCTCTTCGAGCGTGTGAAAATTTTTATACTTTTCGCCGTCTTTCATCAAAAAAACGTGAGATTCAAAACCTGATTTTTCAAAACTTTTTTTCACTGCTTCGCCGTAAAGTCCGAACACTTTTCGGTTTGAAACAACGGCGATTTTCTTAGTTTTTTGAGACAAGCACATTCGCGCCCAATCGCCGCTTGCTTTCAACAAATTGTTTCCTATTTTGATGTTGTATGTGTGTGAAGTTTGATTTAATTTTACGGTAACTTTTTCCATAATTTATTTTCTCCGCTGGAACGCAGAGCAAGATAATGGAAAATACAAAGCAGTGGTATATTATTTTCCGTTTTCCATTTTCCAATTTACATTCCTTTGAGTCTTGGCGGTTCAGTTTTTCTTTGTCTTGAAATTTTCCGCCAGCAAATCAAAGCTCATTTCAAAACCAATCATTCGCGCCATTTCTTCAGCTTTGTAACGCTCCGCCGCGTTCCAAAAATCTATCAATTCTTCAAACGCCTTGCGCTTTTGCCACCAATCAAAACCGTATCTTTCTCTGAAATATTCGCGCAAACCGAAAGCAAATAAAAGTGCGCGTATGTTTTTCAGCGAAGAAAACTTTTCGGAAATTTCCCATAACATTTGATGTTTTTCATATCCGAAATTCAAATTGTCTGTAAAAATTTTTGCAGTTTGTTCACAAACTTCTGCTAAATTTTCGCTCGCTGAAAAGATTCGATTTTCCAACCAAAACCTTAGAATTTCACGCCTCGTTTTAAACAAAAGCCAAAATTCGTTTTCTTGTTTGATTTTGCCGGATAATTTTTCGTCCCAAATGCCTAAATTTTTTCTCAAAAACGCTTCTTCGGTTAGCAAAGTTTGAAACAAAAAACCGTAAGCCTTCGACAAAATGTCATCGGGTGAAAAGACAAATTCTGGAAAGCGATTCAATAATTCTTTCGATATCCAAGCGGCAAAATTAGCCTTGCCGAAACTGCGTAAAAATTCGATGTAATTTGGAACACCGTTTCTTTTCGAGATGCAAAAATAAATGTCTTCGGGTAAATTCGTGCGAAAAACTTTTGTTTGAAGTCTCCCGGTAACCTCTTTTAATTTAATGTTTGGAATTTTATATTCGCTGAAATTAAAGTTTTCTAAAATTTTAGAGTAAAACCGGGGCAAATTCTCTCCGTCAAAAATTTCTTTGCGTTCAAAAAGTTTTCGCAAATAGAAAAAATCCGCAGTGTGAAGTGAATGTTTTTCTAAACCTGCCTTTTGCGCGGTTTCCGCGAGGCTCTGAAAGTAAAAATTTTCAGTTTTTTCAAGGAAATCTTGCGCCTTTTGAGCGAAATTATAAAAATTCAGTTCGGTTATTTCTTCAAAAAGTTTTTGCAAATTTGAACAACCGAGTGTTTTTGTTTTTTCTTCGAGTTGAGAAATTTTTTCTATTTGCAAATCAGCGCAAGAATTTTTCGCATCAAGTAAGCGAATGAAAACTTCGCGCCTTTCCTTCGCTTTTGGCAGAGATTCTATTTTCCTCAATACTTCAGAGGTATTTAAGGTTTCGTTTTGAAAGTTTATGCTAACGGCATTTTGGCAGTTTTCAAGTTCTTCCGAAATTTCCTTGGTTTTGTTTTTCAAAAATTCGAGACGCGAAATATTGAGCAGATTTTGTCGCGCTTTCCTTTCAATTTCAGTTGCGTCAGCGGATTCTTCAATTAATTTTTTTAAGGATTCAATGGTTGAAACAGAAAACAAATCGCTGGCATTCTCTTCAATTTCTGCAAGCGAAACGGAAGGATTCTGACCGAGATTTTTTGCAAGGTAAAACTCTTCAAGATGTGCGTGATAATTCTTTAGATTTTGACGCAGTTCAACCAAATTCATTGTTTGAGATTAGCTTAAATGGTTGAAATTGCCCAAGCGAAGCGGAAAAATTGCGCTTTAAATAAAGATAGAGCAGGTGAAGCAACGTGGAAGTGTACCGCACCTGCCAATTCGCGGTTACTGTCCTCACCCCAGCAACCACTGGAAACAGCAGGTATCACCTACCGTTTCGGTTTATCAAATATACAGTCTTCTCGTTTATTTTGGCAAGCGGTAAATAACTGAGAACCGAAAACTAGTAACTGAAAGTTTATTGTATTCACTATCAGTTTTCAGTTCTCAGCTAACTTAAATTCTTTCTAATAACTTCGGCTAAACGATTCGCCTGATTTTCGATTTTCGTTTGATTTTCGCCCTCGATCATTACGCGCGCCAAGTTTTCTGTTCCCGAATAGCGAAGCAATAACCTGCCTTTTGAGCCGAGTTCATTTTTGATTTTTGCGGCTTCTTCAGCAATTTCCTTTACCTCTTCAAACGGAACTTTTTCCCGGACTTTGACATTAACTAAAATTTGCGGGAAGCGCGTGAAACCCTTCGTCATTTCCGACAAAGTTTTATTGTTTTTGTGGAGAGCCTCAAGCAAAAAAAGCGTGGTGAACATTCCGTCGCCGACAAGACTGTGAAACGGAAAAATTATATGTCCCGATTGCTCGCCGCCGATTGAGGCGTTTGTGTTCAGAAGTTCCTGCAAGACGTATTTGTCGCCGACGGCGGTTCGGAGCAGCTTGATATTTTTTGTTTGAAGTGCTGCTTCCAAACCGATATTGCTCATAACGGTTGCGACGATTGTGCGATTATTTAATTTTCCACTCGCCTCAAGATGCTGCGCCATAACCCAAAGCGTCGCGTCGCCATCAACCAAATTTCCCTTTTCGTCAACAAATAAGGCGCGGTCAGCATCGCCGTCAAATGCCGCGCCGAAATCCGCTTTTTC
The DNA here is from genome assembly GCA_020200095.1 of Acidobacteriota bacterium. Lineage (GTDB taxonomy): Bacteria > Acidobacteriota > Blastocatellia > Pyrinomonadales > Pyrinomonadaceae. Next base: position 32,216 of record JAIVJJ010000256.1, read on the forward strand.
TTCCAAAACTTTTTTCTGCAAATTTTCCAGATGTAGCGAGCCGCAGTTTTCGTTAATGTTACGTCCGTCAGGCTGACAATCTATTGCTAAAACTTCAGCACCGAATCTTTGGAAAAGTTCCGGCGCAAGATTTGAAGCCGCGCCGTTTGCGCAATCTATAACCATTCTGAAATTTTCCAACCGTAAATTTTTGAATTCATCAGCCAGGTAATTCAGATATTCATTTTGCATCTGAACGGAATTTGAAGAGTCAACATTACCTGAGTGCTGACTCCTAACTACTGACTGCTGACTGTCGAAAATATCTTTTTCGATTTCTCTCTCCATTTTCCCGTCAATTTTTTTTCCGTCGGGCGAAAAAATTTTTATTCCGTTGTCCTGAAAAGGATTATGAGACGCGCTGATGACGATGCCGGCATCGAAATCAAATTTTTTGGTTAAAAAAGCAACTCCCGGCGTTGTAACAATTTCCGCCGATTCGCATTGTGCGCTGTCAGCGCTTGCGCCCGCGCAAAAGGCTTTTTCAATCCACGCACCTGATTCGCGCGTGTCGCGCCCTGTAACGAATCGCGGATTCCGTCCGAGCTTTTCTCGAAATTGCCGCGCAAGAGAACGCCCGGTAATTTCAATCGTTTTTTCATCAAGCGGAAATGCGCCGGCTTTCCCACGCATTCCGTCCGTCCCAAAAAGTCTTTTCATATTTCTCTCTAAAATTTGTTTATTATAAATTCAAGTGAAAAGTGAAATTTGTGTTATACACTAAAATCAATCTAACAAGAAATCCAAATCGGTCATAATAAAATTTTGTGAAATCCATAAATTATTTTCAAAAGCGGTTGACAACCATTTGTGTTTTGAGCGAATCTTTACAAGTGCGAATTTCGTAGTTCGCGTTTTAAAGTGGAAATTCTGCCTACTATTCTCGCCCGAAGTTTCTAAGTCTTCTGAAATAATTAATATGAAATTAAAAATTTTTATCGGATTGATTGTCATTACACTTTCATCAATTACCATTTTTTCTCAAACAACTACTCAATTACCGGTGTCAAGCCGCACGCGCGTTATTCAAACAAGCCCGAGTCCAACTGCTTCGCCGAGCCCCACACCGATACGTAAAATTGTTTCAAACAATCTACCGTCGGCAACTCCGCTTCCGAGACCGACGGCGACCCCGTATAATAGTCCGGTAAATAGTTCGATATATCCGGCAGCGACGCCAACGCCGCAGCCGACTTTTTATAAACCCTTAAGTTTTAGTCAAATCAAAGGTAAAATAGCCGAAGCCAAGCGGCAAATGACTGCGCGCCCGGTTTCGACCGCTTTAACCGACAGTTTTTTATCAACCGAAATTATTCGTCTGGCATTTTACGATTATGAAGCCGCGCACCTTGATTATATTGTAATGACAAAAACGTCGTTTCTTACTCGCAATGGAGAAATTTTAACGACGACCTCAAACGCCAAACCCGTAACGGTTCGCATTCTTCGCCCGAATGGCGTTAACACGCCGGTAATGATTATTGACCAGCAAAACCGAGCGCACTTGCCGCTTTTAGTACAATACCCGATTGAGCGCAACGGAGCTTTTGTCGAAACGGCTTATTATATTTCGACGCACGCCGGAGTTGTTACGCCCGAAGTTGTTACCGCCGGAAAATTTTACGTGCGTAACACGATTGATGTGGCACGCGAAAATTTGCGCAAAAAAGGCATCTTTATTTCGCCGGAGGTTACCGACACCGCCGAACGTCTTTCGATTGTCGAACACGTTGACCACCAGCGGTTTTGGAACGAAAATCAACCGAATATTTACAACGAGATTTATGCGCTTTTCGCATTAAACGAAGGTCAAACTTACCGTTATTCGGTCAGTTCAGCGGGCGCGGGCGGAATGGTACAGATGATTCCCGCCACCTATTATATGATTCGCTCGCGTTACTACAATGTCGGGTTGATACCCGATTTTGTTGAAGGAATGCGAAACCACGCCAACGCGACGCAGGCAATGTTGCTTTATATGCAGATGACCTGGAATGATTTGACTTTAAACGAGACGATTAACAATGCGCTCGAAAGCGGTATTGCTACTCCCGCTGAATTAATGTCGGCAGGCTACAATTCAAATCCGACAAAACTCGCAGGATATATTCGGCGCGGCGGCGCAAATTGGAAAACTTTGATTCCGCGCGAAACAAAAATTTACCTGCAAATCTACGCTTCGATGAATAAATATGTGCCAGTGCTTCCGAGGACAAAGTAAATCAATAATTATTTGTTGGATTCAAACAGGATGGACAGGATTTACAGGATATAAATATATTAAAAAATCCTGTCCATCCTGTTCATTACTTCTCCGTGCTTTTGTGGTGTAAAATCAATTTATGCAAGAACGACTGCAAAAACTTATCGCGCAAGCCGGAATCGCTTCGCGCCGCAAAGCCGAAGAACTTATCCAATCGGGCGAAGTTACCGTCAACGGCAAAACGGTTACCGAACCGGGTACAAAAGCAAATCCAGAAATTGACCACATTAAAGTTGGTGGAAAACTAATCAACTCTAAACTTCAAAAGCGAGAAAACGTCTATGTTTTACTCAACAAGCCGAAAGGCTACCTTTCGAGCGCGGCTGACCCGGAAGGTAGAAAGCTTGTAACTGATTTAGTTCAAGGCTTCGGTAGAGTTCATCCGGTTGGCAGGCTAGATTTCAACACCGAAGGCTTGATAATTCTAACTAATGACGGCGAATTTACAAATTTTGTTTCCTCGTCAAGAACTGTTCCGAAAGTTTACGAAGTGAAAGTGAAAGGCTTGCCTAATGAAAATGCAATTAACAAATTGCGTCGCGGTTTGCGCCTTGAAGACGGCTTCAAAACCGCGCCTGCGAAAATCGAACAATTAAATTCCACCGAAAATAACGGCTGGTTTGAAGTAACGCTTTTTGAAGGGCACAATCAGCAAATCCGAAAAATGTTTGACGCTATCGGTCATTCGGTTGTCAAGCTCCGCCGTATATCAATCGGACACATCAAAGACGATAAAATACCTGTCGGCGCGTATCGTTTATTAGATGAGGAAGAAGTAAAAGCCTTCAAAAACCCGCCGCAAAAATCTTCAAAAAAAATTGTGCCTAAAGATGAAATCTCCCAACCAAAAATCAGAACTCATTCGCGCAGCGTTAAGCCTAAAAAAGTTCCTCGAAGAACCTTTAAAGGACGTTAATTTTTAATTTTCTTTAACTAAATTACAGCTTAAATTATATTACGCGTTTATCATCCTAAAGCCCGATGCTCGACCATCAAACACAAATCTTGCACGACTTTAATTCCCTCTTTAGCGAGAGTTTCGGCAACCGCGTCGTTACGAATGCCTGATTGAAACCAGACGGCTTTCGGTTTTTTCGCCAAAATGTCTTCAACGTGTGGTGGAATATCTTGTGAACGACGAAAAACATTCAACAAATCAATCTCGCCCGGAATATCCGTCAACTTTCGATAAACTTTCTGTCCTAAAATTTCCGTCGCTTCGGGGTAATAAACAGGAACGGGAACAATTTCAAAACCGGCGTTTGCCATATATTGCGGCACGTAAAACGCGGGCTGAAACGCTTGCTGTTCGGTCTTGATGCCAAGAACAGCGATACGTTTTGTGATTTTTAATAAATCTTTTATTTGCTCGTCTGTTTCGACGATGTTGTCTTGCCAATTCATAAAATTATTACGGTAGTTGCGCCAGCCATTTTTTATAACTTTCTCGCGTTTGCGCTAGCCAATCACTAAATTCTTCCGGTTTTAGATTTTGCGCTTCTTCCAGTTGGCGCAAAAAATCTTTTTTGACGCCGCTTACTGCGACTTCCACTGGCACGCGCAGATTTGCCTTTTCTTTTTCGGAGAGTGCGGAAAATTCTTTCAGCAGCGCGGCAAAATCCGCTTCATCTAAGGTGATTTGCAGATTCGACATTTGTCGGGCGAGATTTTCCGGCTTGGTGTTTGGCTGCAAAATGTTGATAATTTGTTTCAAAGCAGTTTTGCGACCGACTAAAAAACCGCGAAAACCCGCGGCAGCAAACATTTCACCTTCGTAACTTCCGTCAGCAAAAACGACCATTGTAATGACGATTGTTTGATTTGGCTGCACGGTTGGAACTGCGCCGTCGGGCATTTTTACGTTTTGCAGAGAATTCGGTATCAACTTTTCAAACGTTTCACCCGCTTCAATCAAAGCTGCACCCTGCGTGCCTTGCGGCATTCCCGAAAGTCTTTTTTGATTGTTGACTAAGGTTTCAAAAGCAAACGCGCTGATTGCTTTGTCCGAAGTGTTCAACAATCTTAATTTGTAGGTCGGAAGCGTCGAAAAATTCGGCTCAACGCCGATTACCTGCAGCGAATTTGTTTTGTTAATGACCGACGGCAAAACCGAAGCGGACGGAGCGACACGCACAACGGCGATTTCAAAAGGTTCGACGCCGAAATTCTTTAGTTCTTTTATCACGATTCGCTCGTTTTCACGTGCCGAGTAAGCGCCGACAACCTTTTCTTCGTCGTGAAATTTTTGTCCCGTCAAAACTGAAACATTAATTTTCACCGAATCTTTTTCAAAATACGGGACAAACTTCACCGCTCTGACGGGAAGTCCACCGGCAGGAATTTGAAAATCGGGCGTTCGTTTAAACAGCGAATACCAAGCCCATTTTGAATTGGCGGCAGATTCGGAAATTGTTTGATAAGCAGGTGGTCTTCCATTTAAGAAAGTTATTTCTAAAACCAGTTCGCCGGGAGAATTTTTTTGTGCAAAACCGGCAAGACCAAACGCATTTACTAAAAACAATCCGACAAATACTAAAGACATTTTTCTGTTCATAAATTGGCGACCTCCAAACAGCATTAGTAAATAAAATCATCTCTTCGTTTACAAGTTTTTTTATGCTATGCCCATTGCGTGATTTAATCAAGAGTTTTTTGACGGATGAACCAAAACGCCCAAGCGAGAAGGAGAAATTGAAACGGCAATCTAAGATATAACAATGTCGGATTAAATTCGGGGAAAAGTTTCGTGTTCATCGCCATATAAATGTTGGCGGGAAAAACC
>JAIVJJ010000018.1 GCA_020200095.1 Acidobacteriota bacterium
CTATTGAATTTATTGGTGGAGTCGAGGGGGATCGAACCCCTGACCTTATGACTACCAGTCTCAAATTGTTGTTTTCTTGAGTTCCCCCACCTTCATTTTACTTTGTTTTATTCAGCATTTTTCATTTCACAGTTTATTTTAGTTTCGTTAAGTTTTGCTTGTTTTGATACACTTGGCATACATTTGGCACACAAAATTTTTATTACTTATATACTCTATTTGTATGCCTATTTCTACTTTGAAGAAGTACTCAATGAAGTTTCGTTTGCGCCGACGATATAACTGTCTCGCGAACGAATCATTAGTTCCGGACGATTAACTCTGACTTTGATTTGTTTACGTTGCCCGGTTTCCCCTTCCGTTTGTGGATAATAACCGATGCTATATTGACGACGAAGTTCTTCGGCGATGCCTTCAAAAGCAGCGGTTAATCCACCCGGAGTTGATTCGGGACGGAAAACTCTTCCGCCGGTCGCAGCAGCTAATTCCGTTAAGTATGCTCTTCCGCGACTGTATTCGGCGCTTGATATACCTTTGCTCCGCCCGCCTCCCGGAAAAGGTATGCCTAAAGTCGGTGGTGTACTCAGTACTCTACCAGTACCTATACCTCGATTGCTCAGAAAAGTATTGTAATAAATCGGAAAAATCATTACTTCTGATTCTTCTGCATCACGCACCGTGCTTTCATAGCTCGCTCTGCTAGAAGTTGTGTCAACACCGTCAGTAAACAAGACAATCGCTTTGCGTCCTTCTATTTTATCGAGTCGTTTGCCGAGCGAAGTATCAACTGCATCGTAAAGCGACGTTCCGTCGCCGAAACCTGTGCGACGAATAGCTTTGTAAATTTTCTGGCGGTCGTTAGTTATTTCAACTAAAACGCTGACACGTGCATCAAACTGGATGACCATTACGCTGTCCTGTGGTTTTAATTGGTCAACAAAAGTGATTGCTGCTTGTTGAATATCGTCAATTTTATAAGCGGTCGAAGGGCTTACATCTATTAGAAGAACTACTGTAAAAAGTTTATCGGAAATGCCGAAATACGCAATTTCTTGCTCAACGCCATCTTCAAAAATCTTGAAATCCGATTGTCGCAGATTTGGTATATAAAGTCCGTTGCGGTCAAAAACCGATATGGGAATTAATACCAAATTGGTTTCAACCTTTACGATTTCTTCATCAGAGTTTGCCGGAATGGTTTTTGCAGTTTCTGTTGCTTGAGTTGGAGATTTCGTTTCCTTTTGAGTATCTTTTTTTGATTTTTTGTTATTGCGCGTCCGAGCCGAAATCGAACGTGGTGCGTTTGGTGCAGATTCCGAATAGCCGACCGAATCTTCGGTTTCTTGTTGGTCTTGCGTTATCTGAACTTGTGGCATTGATGGTTGTGTCAGTGTAGATTTAACTCTTCTTCCTGATTGCGCCGAAATGGCGGCAACCAATACTAAAATTACCAGCGAAACAATAGTTATTTTTTTCATTTCAATCTCTTTTCGATTTTGTTTAGTAGAGGGGGATTGTAAGTTTAATGCATAAAAATAGTTAAAGATACGCTTAGCTTCGGTAATCACTGATTAAAATTTAGCCATAATGATTGCGAAATTTTAATGCCGAGCCTTTTTGTCATTATGATTGCCAGACATAATCTGTAATTAGAATGAAGAATTAGGAGTCTGTGATTATATAAGTACAAGTTTGAAAGTACTAGTAACACAGAAGTAGTACCATCTAGAATTCATTTTGCGCGCCAGATTGTGGAGAACCATTTGCTAAGGTATAATGTAGAAATAAAAAGTTGTGTAATTATAAACCTATTCTTTTTTCAAGCACCCTACTCTAAAAATAAATTTTGAGAACTGTTTCATGCAAAAACACCTAATACTGATCCTTGTTTTCTGCTTCGGCGTTTTCCATCTATCTGCGCAAACTTCAAAAGAGACCGCGCCTAATGATTACAACAAAATTTTCAAATCAATGAAGTGGCGTTCAATCGGACCGTTTCGCGGCGGACGTTCGGTGGCGGCACACGGAGTTGTCGGCGATACGAAAACTTATTATATGGGGACGACGGGCGGCGGACTCTGGAAAACGGAAGATGCGGGAGTCAGTTGGCGAAATATCTCTGACGGATATTTCAAAACCGGTTCGGTCGGAGCGATTGCGGTTGCCGAAAGCGACCCGAATGTAGTTTACGTCGGAATGGGCGAACACGCCGTGCGCGGCGTGATGACGCATCACGGCGACGGCGTTTATAAATCAACCGATGCGGGAAAGACGTGGAAAAAAATCGGTCTCGATGCGACGCAGCATATTTCGCGGATTATAGTTCATCCGAAAAATTCCGACATAGTTTATGTCGCCGCTCAAGGCGCTCTGTATTCGAATTCGAAAGAACGCGGGCTTTACAAATCAAACGACGGCGGAGCGACCTGGAAAAAAGTTTTGTATGTTGGCGAGAAAACGGGCGCGGCGGAACTCACGATAGATTGGAATAATCCTCGAATAATGTATGCGGCGATGTGGGAACACGGTCGTCTTCCTTGGAAAGTAATCAGCGGCGGCGGCGGAAGCGGTTTGTATAAATCAACCGACAGCGGCGAGACTTGGGAAAAAATGAAAGAAGGCTTGCCGGAAGAAATGGGGAAAATGGCGATCACCGTTAGCCGTTCCAATCCTGAAAAAGTTTATGCCTTAATCGAAAGCGATTCGAATAAAGACACGCGCGGTCTGTATGTTTCAAACAATGCGGGCAAGAAATGGCAGCAAGTGTCAAACGACAATCGTTTGGTGCAGCGCGCGTGGTATTACATCGAATTATTCGTTGACCCGAAGGATGAAGACACAATTTATGTTTTGTCCGCTCCCGCTCTGCGTTCTAACGACGGCGGCAAAACTTGGGAAACCTTGTCGGGAACGCACGGCGATTTTCACGATTTATGGATCAATCCCGATAATCCGAACAACTTTGTCATTGCCAACGACGGCGGCGCGGCAATAACTTTCAATAAAGGCAAAACCTGGAGTACTCAATCCAATATGCCGACGGCGCAGTTCTATCGCATCAACGTTGACAATCAATTTCCTTATCGAATCTACGGCGGGCAGCAGGACAATTCATCTGTTTCCATAGCCAGCCGCGAATTGGGAAGCGGCGGAATTACAACCGAAAGCTGGAGGGCTTCCGCCGGCGGCGAAAGCGCGTTTCTCGCCTTTGACCCGGACAAACCCGACTATGTTTTAGGCGGCAGTTATCAGGGAACAATTGAAGTTCTCGATACAAAGGCGAAAGCCGGAACGAAAATCATGGCGGCGCCGATTCAATACTTGAGTATGGATGCCAAAGATATGAAGTATCGTTATAATTGGAACGCGCCGATTATCTGGAGCAAGCACGAGCCGAATACTTTCTATCACGCCTCGCAACATTTGCTCAAAACCAATGATCTGGGCAAAACATGGAAGGAAGTTTCACCCGATTTGACTCGCAATGAAAAAGAAAAACAAGGCAAAGGCGGCGAGCCATACACGAACGAAGCGGTCGGGGCGGAAAACTACGGAACAATTTCCTATATAATGGAATCGCCGCACGAAAAAGGCGTAATTTGGACGGGAAGCGACGACGGGCTGGTTCAGGTTACCAGAGACGGCGGCGCGACCTGGAAGAATGTTACGCCGAAAGACTTGCCGGAAACTTTGATCAATGCGATTGAAATTTCGCCATACGACAAAGCCACCGCTTATATTGCGACGACTCGCTACAAGTTCAACGACCATGCTCCGGGTTTGTATAAAACGACAGATTACGGAAATACTTGGACGAAGATTGATAACGGCATACCTTCGAACGCATTTACGCGCGTCGTGCGTGAAGACGAAGAGCGAAAAGATTTATTGTTTGCCGGAACCGAGCTTGGCTTGTTCGTTTCCTGGGACGGCGGCAAAAATTGGTCGCCGTTTCAGCTCAATTTGCCGGTTACGCCGATAACCGATTTGCGCATCCACAAGGGAAATCTGATTGCCGCCACTTCAGGCAGATCATTTTGGACTTTGGATGATTTGAATGTTTTGCGCCAGTATAAGAAAGACACCGCTTCTTTTTTGATTTATCAACCTGGGAATGCTTACCTTGCCAACGGCTCAAGTGAATTAGATAAAACGGATGAAGATTTCACCGGAGCTAACACATTCAGAGGCGTCAATCCGGCAAACGGAGTTGTGGTCTATTACAATTTGCCGGAACTGAAAAAAGACGAACATATCACATTGGAAGTCAGAGACGCGAAAGGAAATCTCGTCCGCACGTTTTCTTCAAAAGCAGACAAAAACTTCAAAAAATACGACGGCGGTCCAAATGCGGAGCCGGTTTTGCCGAAATCGAAAGGCTTAAACAGATTTGTTTGGGACATGCGTTATTCGACGATGCCCGGTGTACCGGGAGTTTATATCGAAGCGAACTATCGCGGACATAAAGCGCCTCCCGGAAAATATAATTTCACTTTAAAGGCGGGACAACAAACGGCTTCGACCGGAGCGGGGATACTCGTCAACCCGTTATACCCGACAACTACTGCCGCTTACGAAGAATACCATCAATTAATGACCGCTATGGAATCTGAAGTAGCTTCGATGCACCGGATGGTCAACAGTCTCTATGAAAAACAGAAACAGTTGGAGGCGCTTTTGGAGGCGCTGCCGGAAGGCGAAAAATACAACGCCGTCAGAAAAGAGGGTGAAGCGCTTTTAAAGAAAATGAAAGCTTGGGACGAAGAGATGGTTCAGCGAAAATCGAAAGCGTATGACGATGTCGAAAACTATCCGAATAAATTTACGGCAAATTACATGTTCCTAATCAACCAAACCGAAAGCGATATTCCGCGATTAAATCAACCATCCTTGAATCTGTTAAAGCAAATGAATGCCGAATGGTCAATCCTGAAATCAAGGGCGAATGAAATCCTCAATAAAGATATTCTGGCAATGAATAAACTACTCTGGGATTCCGGAAAGGGCGCGATTTGGAAAGATTAAAAAAACCGTTTCAATTACTTTGGTTACTGGAATTTTGTGTAAAAGTTATTTCTGAAGTTCCCTATTAGAGTCTAGTAACATGGTTTTAATCCACTTTCCCCGGTACTTACCCAAGTTATTATTAATGCCGCCACCTGCCGCGCTCGCTGTATTTTGATTGACTGTCGAGTTGTTAATTGTTGCTCTGCTCTCAAAACCGACGCCGATGCCGTCGTTAAAAATCTTCACAGACTGTTTTTTTGAGTTTGGAATTTTTCACTTTTCTTCATTTCTTTCAGTATTTTTCATTTTTCAGTTTATAATAGTTTCACTAAGTTTTGTTGGTTTTGGCAGACTTGGCACTCAATAGTCACTCAAACTTAATGACAAGAAAATAAACATTTGAAAGTGAAACTAAACGCTCAAACTCCGAAACTTCACGTCGACGGTTATTTCTTTAAGCCGCTTTGCAACTTCTGGTGTCATTGATTCTTGATAACGTCCGCCCAAGTGTTTGTCAAAAAATCTTTCCGCCGCGGCGATCATTGCCATGCTATTAACAGGGCGCTGAAAGCCATGACCTTCGTCGGGTGCAACAATGTATTCGACCGGCAAATTTTTATCGCGCATGGCGACGAGGATTTGATCGCCCTCTACCTTGTTCACGTGCGGATCGTTTGCGCACTTGGTGTTGCAATTGTTGCGCGAAGATTATGACAAGGTGCCTCTTGCTAAAATTTAATGTTTATTCTAAATATTCTGTTTATAATGTCAACTGATGAGACAAACAAACCCCTTTTAAAGTGTCTCATAAAGGGTCGTTTTTGACACTGTTTTTGACTGTCGGTTTTGTAATTTCGTGTTGCTGTCTGCCGCAATCTCGAAAGCACGCCGAGCGATTTATTTAGAATTATTTTCCGTGATCAATAAAATTATTCGTAAACTTTCGGCTTAGAAGAAGAGTAAAGCCCGCGTCCCAAACCCGTCACATGCTTGTCTTTAATTGAAGTCAGACTCTCTGCGAAATTGAAGTGAGGCTGACACTTGGATTACGGTGTAGTGGGCGGCTTTTGTTGATTCGGCTGCTCCTGCTCCCAGAAGAAGCGCCCGCGCCCGCGCTCTTGCGGATAAATCTCATGCATATTCGCAGTTTCGTAGAGCGCGCCGTTTATCATCACGTAGCGAATCGTTTCCGTATTGCGAATATCGGTGAGCGGATTTTTGTCCATGATCATTAAGTCGGCGAGTTTGCCCGCTTCAATGGAACCGATGTCGCCATCTAGTCCAAGATAACGCGCGCCATCCAGGGTTGCACTGCGAATTGCTTCCAAAGGCTTAAAGCCGCCTTGTACAAACATCCATAATTCCCAATGCGCGCCCAAACCTTGAAGCTGACCGTGTGAACCAAGCTGTGCCCGTCCGCCTGAACGAACGAAATCACGCGTGGTCTTGGCAAGTTCGATGTGATAAAAATCATCTTTTGGCACTAACATCCGGCGGCGCGCCCGTGAATCTAAAACGCTGCGCGGCGTAAAGCGCAAAAGTTTCTCATTATTCCACACGTCTGAGTGCTGATACCAATAATTTTCGCCCCAAATGCCGCCGTAACCGACAATCAATGTGGGCGTGTATCCGACGTTGCTGCGTGCAAAGAGCGTGAGCGCATCCTTGTAAAGCGGCGCAATCGGGATGGCGTGTTCAATTCCCGTATGCCCATCAATGATTTGCGTTAGGTTGTAAAAATACGTCGAGCCGCCTTCGGGCACGACCATGACTTGTTGTTCGCGCGCAGCTTTGATGATTTGCTGACGCTGATTGCGGCGTGGCTGGTTGTAGCTTTTGACCGAAAATGCGCCAACCGCCTTCTTGCGCGTGATGTGATCACGCGCATCTTCGAGACTATTAACGACTGCCTTTTCCGCGTTCTCAGCGCCGTACAGAATAAAACCTGTCGAGAAGATGCGCGGTCCATTCATGACGCCCGCTTTTACCATCTCGGATTGCGAAAAGACAAGCTGCGTCGAAGCAGAAGGATCATGCGTCGTCGTCACCCCGTAAGCAAGATTGGCATAGTAAGCCCACTGTTTTTCTGGACTGATGTCAAGCGTGTTGTAGCCCATATGAGCGTGTACATCAATCAGACCAGGCATGATTGTGCGCCCGCGCATGTCAAACCTGCGTGCCTCACGCGGAACGTCAACACGTGCGCCGACCGCCTTGATGCGATTATCTTCAATCAGAATTGTGCCCCGTTCAATAACTTCATCGCCGCGCATGGTGATGATGCGTGCATTCGTCAAAGCGACGAGTCCGCGTGGACGCCACGTTTCAAATTCAAAAGCGATGCGAGTTTTAACGGGAGCAGGCAGAACATCTTTCGCTTGAGGAGGCTGTCCATTGCTCGCTTGTTGAGATAGAGCATCTTTTGCTTGCTGCTGGCGAAACAGATTCTCAAGCGTCTGTTCATAAAAATTTTCGCCGAGCGTCCATCCGACTGTTTTACTGTCAGGTGACCAAGTAATCCAATCACCTGATTGATTTGAAATAGACTTGACAGGAACGATAGCTTCAGTAGCGCTTAACTTCAAGGTTTTGCCTGTTTGCGGAAATGGCGCGAGATAAATCTTGTGTAGTTCTTTGAAAGCGACCCATTCCATGTCAGGCGATGGAATAATCTCAGAAGCAAATTTTGCTTCAATATGTCGCCGGTAATCATCACCCGAAAGTTTGACGCTGCTTAAAAACGTGACAATGTTGACCGGCGCTGTCGGTGAACCAGCGGGCACGGGCGGCGATTCCTTGAAAAAGATGCGCTCGCCTTTAGGGTCAAAGCTCAATATAGGCATACGCGCGTTTGAACCGCGACTCAAAATGTCCATTACGAAATGGTCTTCGCGCCCATCCCAATAATGAATCTCAAAACTCGACTCGCTCGCCAAATCTTCTTCGTGAAAAATTGTTCCGCGACCTTTTAAGTAGGCTACTCTTTCACCGTCGGGCGAAAACACCGGATTGGCATACTGATCCGGCATACTCGTTATCTTACGCGCATTCGAGCCATTAGCATCTGCAATCCACACCGCGCCCTTTTCTGCATCTGACCAAGTAACGTAAGTAATTTTGCGCCCATCGGGGCTGAAGTTGGGCGAGTATTCGAGATAATTTGTGTTGAATAAACGGCGCGGTTCGCCTGCATCTTCCTTCACATAAATTTTGCCGAGCGCGTTGTATATGACGCGGTTGCCGCTTCGCTTAGCCCATCGCAATAACTTTGTCGTGTCTTGCAAGGGAGCAACTTTTTGTGGAAAGCGTAGAGGTTGTGTAACGCGCTGCGCGACGTGCGCCGTAAAAGGAATGGGCGTCGCTTGTTTTGTCTGAATATCAACACGGACGAATTTGCCTTGCGCCGTGATGATAATCGAACGTCCGTCAGGCGTCCAAGCGTAACCCGGATATGTTCCAAAAATTGCCCATGTCTCTTGTTGATCGTGCGAGAGATTATCGTAAATGGACCATTCGCGCCCGGATTCTATTTCGCGTAAGAACAAAACGGTTTTCAAGCCAACGCGGCGAATGAAGGATAAGTATTTTCCGTCTGGCGAAACGACGGGTCGCACTGCACCGCCTGAGCCACGCACAAAAACCGTGCGCCGCGCTTTCGTCATGTCATAGCGTTCAATCCAATAAATGCTTTCGTAAACGTTCTTGTTGTAATCAAAAGCTGTGCTGTTGACAAAATAGACAAAACGCCCCTCCGGATCCATCACAGCTTCTCCGGCATTTGCCGTCCAGTTGGGCTTTTCGGTGAGCTGGACACCTGTGCCGCCGCCATTTTTGTGATACATCCAAATTTCGCCTGCGCCCAAGGAGCGCGTGTCAACGAAATGCTTGCGCGTGAGAATGTATTCGCCATCCGGCGTCCACGTTGGTGTGTTCACAAGGCGCACGGTCTCTTTCGTTAATTGACGACGATTTTTGCCGTCTGTATCCATCAACCAAATATTGTCTGCTCCATCGCGGTCTGAGGTAAAAGCAATTGTTTTTCCGTCAGGGCTATAACGCGGTTGCGCTTCCAAACTCGCGCCGCCCGACAAAAGCTCTGCGCGACCACCCGCTATTGGCATCCGATAAATGTCGCCCAAAAGATCAAAGACAATCCATTGACCATTGAGCGACACATCACAACTCATCCATGTGCCTTCGTTAGTGTCAAATTCTATCAGCGAGGTTGGTCCATGTTCGGCTTCGACATCCCACGCCGCGGGCTTTTTGTCCGCGCCAATCGGTTGCGGCGTTTTTCGCTCATCCGTCGGTTGCGGCGTTGGCGTTTGCGCGTGGGCGAACACGCAGGATAAAAGGAGCAGCAATGCAGTTAGCAATCTTCGGTACATATAGGTTTTATCTCTCAAAGCGTTCAGAATTTGTCATCTTCATAAGTCGTTTCTGAATCTTCATCATAATTGGGCTTAATGCTCGCCGTCATCACATAAAATTCCGGAAGATGGGAAATCTCTGGCATCAGCTCGCCCTATTATAGCGTTAAGTTATGGCATAATCGCGAAAATAGTTCCAATCTGCCGCATTATGTCTAAATTACTCATCCTTTCTAGTTGCCTCGAAATGGGTCATTTTTGAAACAGATAATTTGTTTATAAAACCTTTTTGATTACTTTCAATCGTTGTCTTTCTTCTTCGCTTTTCATACTATCTAACACATAAATTAGAACCGTTCCATATTGCTTTGTCTCCAACATTCCCCTCGAGTTGTAGTAAGAACCGTACCAATATAACCTAGATTCAATTTTGGCAACTTCCATTATCTGTCCATCAACACTCCCTCCGACAAAAAGCGCAAGTTTTGTTTCCTTTTCCATAGAAAATTGGTGCATCGCTAAATGTAATCACATAAATCACCAAGAGAAAGATTCCCTCCGCAAAGTATTAAAACTACATTGTTATCCTTATCAAATTGATTTTTTAATCGAAAAGCCGCAGCCAACGTGCAAGAAGCTGCTGGTTCTGTCAAAACTTTCAATCGTTCGAGCATAAATTGCAGGGCTTGTATTGCTTCGTCGTCTGAAACAACGGTCACATTTTCAAGATGCTCTTGCGCTAATGCTAAAGTCTGAAGTGAAACCGACGGTGCGCCGAGAGTTTTGGCAATCGAAGTAATTGCTGAAAGCTCGACAGGATGTCCAACGGCGAGAGCCTGTGCCATACTATTAGCGCCAACTGTTTCTACACCCCAAATTCTTACTTCAGGTTTTATTGCTTTAACAGCTGTCGCTACTCCGCCTGCCAAACCGCCTCCGCCAATGCTAACAAAAATGTCTGTCGTTTCAGGCGAATCTTCTAAAATCTCCAAACCGATGGTTCCTTGTCCTGCCATTACTAGGGAATCATCAAACGGGTGAACGAAAATTCGTCCTTCCGACTCAAAGCGTTTGATCTCAGCAAAAGCGGCGGCGATTGTCGGTTGCAGGTCAACTTTCGCACCGTAATCGCGTGTTGCCTCGACATAATTTCGTGGAGTTGATCTGGGCATCAATATAACTGCATCAACATCTAAAACACTAGAAGCATAGGCGACGGCTTGAGCGTGATTTCCACCACTTACCGCAACAACGCCACGCTTTCTTTCTTCCGCAGACAAACTTAACAATTTGTTAAAAGCTCCGCGAACTTTGAATGAACCTGTTTTTTGAAAAAGCTCAAATTTGACGGAAACATTTGTTTCCAGATACCCACTTAGAGTTTGGCTATATTCGAGTGCAGTGCGTTTGATATAAGGCTTAATCCGCTCGCGTGCTTTTTCAATTGCAGTAACGTCCATAATTTACAATTTCAATCTTTGAGACAATCATCTCAAAAAGGAGCATTTTTGAGACGCTCTGGCTTCAAACTTTTATTGGTAATTCGTAATAACTCATTTTAGTATTTCAATCTCGTTTTTCGCTGCGCCCAGCGCGGGCATATCTTTATCTGCTTCCTCCCACAGCTCGAAAAACTTTTCGTATTCGCCTTTGTCCTTCGTCGCTCTAGCTTTGCCGAGTTGCGCAAGCGGGTAAATCAACGAGAGAGCCGCTTCGCCGCGATGGTTCAAAATCTTTTCAAACTCCTTAGCTGCTTGTTTTGTTTTATTCATTTTCAAATAAGCCAAAGCGCGAATGTATTGCGGATAAAATTCGGCGGCGCGTTCAAATCTTTCCGTGATTTCAAGTTCTTCAATCGCTTCTTTTGTTCTGCCGTTTTGAAGTTCCATTGCGGCGCGAATCGTTGGCAGCCAAAGCTCGTTTATCAAAGTGTCTTTCGGACGCTCTTTTCTAAGTTCGTCAATCAATGATTTTGCTTCTGCCGCTTGTCCGGCAACTGCAAGCACAAGCGCGGTGCGCGAAAGCACAAAACTGCTGCGCTCTAATCGCAGAGCGTTGTTCGTCTGCGTTTTCAAAACCGCCTTTAACTGACTGTCATCGCCCGAAGGCAGACCCGTTCCCGAACTCCAAAAAACGATTCTGAGGGCTTGTTCAGCGGCGTATTGCGCGGCGACTTCTTTGGCATCGCTGCGACTTGCTAAATCAATCGCGCGGCGGGCTGAATCCTGCGCTTTGCGCCACTTTCCTTGAAAAGCCGCGATTCCGGTTTGCAAATTAAGCGCGAGATATTCGTCTGCGCGACCACTGAACCAAGCCAGATGTTCAGCCATTGCCGCTTGATCGTTTTCGATAAAGGCAACGATAAAAGGCAGGATGTGAAAATAATCGCCATCGAACTTTTTCTCAAACGCTTTCTGGCAGGTTTCTTTGACTTCCGCGTACCGGTCAAGCGAGAGCAAGGACTCTGCCAGATTCATATAGATGACGGCGTTGTTAGTATCGAACCGTAATCCTTCACGGGCGACTGCAACCGCTTTTTCGGATTGTCCAGTGCGCTCAAGACAATCCGAGAGATTAACGAGTGCGACGACGTGCGTCGGATACGTCTTTCGCCATACATCCAATGTGCCAATCATTTTGTCTATCTCGCCCGTGACGAAACTGTAATAGAAGAAGATGATGCGAAGTTTTTCATTTTCGCTAGCTGTGCCCAGAAACTCATACGCTTTCGCAATCATTTCCGTCGCCATTTTCCATTGATTGGTATTCGCGTAAATGACTGCCAGCCCCGTATAAACGGAAGAAAATTTAGGGTCGAGTTCGAGAGCTTTTTTGTAAAATGGAATTGATTCGAGCGTCTTTCCTTTACTTTGAAGTTCGTGACCGAGCGAAAAAATTTTTAAGGCTTCAAGAGACGAGGTTGTCGCATATTCAATCGGAATGTCGAATTTTTCGATTGAGCTTAAACTTTCGCCGAGTTGTTCGCGTAAACCAGTCGCCGCCTGTCCAAGTGCCGCCAAAACTTCTTCTCTCGAATTTGCCTGTTCGAATTGCCGTCCCAAACTTTCGCCCGTCTGTACATTGACGGCTTCGAGCGTCAAAACGTAAAGCGTTCCGAAACTTGAAATCGTCCCGGTGATGTATGCTTTCAAGCCTTGCCGCAGACAAATTTCGTAGCCCAATTCTTTAGTAATGCGCTCGTCCGGCGAGCGTCCCATCCAGCGCAAAGTTTGGCGCACTTTCGCTTCGGCGAAAACATCGAGAAACGGTGATTGGGCGAGTGAGAAAGCAAGAGCCATTTTTAAGGTCTGGTCGAAAATCGCTTCGCCGGTCGAATTTTCAAACTCGGTCAGAAGCAGGGCGTCTTTAGTGCTGCCTGAAGTAGTAGTAACGTTTGATTTATTTGGCGTAACGGTGTGTTCTAATTTGTTTTGAAGCTCCAGTTCCTGTCTTGCATCTTTCAAATCAATCAGCAAATCCTTAGCTGTTTGGTAACGCTCTTCACGATCTTTCCTCAGCAGTTTATTGATGATGCGTTCTATTTCCTGCGGAACTTCGGGCATCAATTTACGAATCGGTTGTGGTTTTTTATTGAGAATTGAACTGATGACATCGAGAGAGTTTTCGCCTTCAAATGGTTGTTTACCGGTTATCATTTCGTAAAGCACAACTCCGAAACTGAACAAATCCGAACGCGCATCAATGTCTTTGCCCCGCGCCTGTTCAGGCGACATATAGTTTGCCGTGCCGATTACCATTCCCGGACTTGTTCCAGCTTTAATTGCTGTTGCTGCTTCCTCGTCGATTGAATCAGCCTTTTTCTCGGTTAATTTAGCAATTCCGAAATCGAGAATCTTAACTAATCCATCGGGACGAATCATTACGTTTTCTGGCTTAATGTCACGATGAACGATTCCAGCTTTGTGTGCAGTTTGCAAAGCACTGGCAATTTGAATCGCTACGTCGAGTAATGATTTGAGCGACATCGGTTCGTTCTTCAATCGTTTGTACAGTGTCTCGCCTTCAATAAACTCGGTAGCGATAAAATGAATATTGTCTGTTTCACCGATTTCGTGAATGGTGATGATATTCGGGTGATTAAGAGCCGAAGCAGATTTTGCCTCTTGCACGAAACGGCGCATCCGTTCCACATCATGCGCAACGTGACTAGGTAGTATTTTCAACGCGATTTGACGGTCAAGCTTACCGTCGGTAGCGAGAAATACCTCGCCCATTCCTCCCGCCCCGATTTTCGAGCGAATTTCGTAACGCCCTAATTGTGTTCCTGAAGCTATACCCATAATCTGTCAGACTGGAAAACAACCCGGTTACGGAGTTGGAATAAGTGTAATCGGATAAAACAGTTCATTCTAACTATCTTATGAAAAGGGTGCAATTGTGTTTGGGTGGTTAGTCTCAAAAAGTGTTGGTTTTTAGACAAATAGAAAGTTCACAGTAACACAGTTTTAACACGCTACAATGATTTCTCACTCTTACGTGATATTTACTTTTGTAGTAGATTGTTTGTGTATGAAAGACTGTCTGACGACTGCGGAAGCGGCGAAAAGATTAAATGTTGACCCGTCAAGAATCCAGCGAATGATTTTAGACGGTGTAATCCGTGCCGAAAAGTTTGGACATGATAATGTTATTACTGAAGTTGAAATGAAAAGGATTGAGCAGTTTGACCGCAAGCGCGGCAGACCGATAAGGGGAAGACGGCAAGAAATAAAAGGAAGGAGAAAAATGTTTGAAGAAAATTTCGAAGATAGAGAACGAGTAGAGCACCTGAGAAGATATTTAGTTGAGGCACCCGAAGAATCTTTCAAAAAATTTCCTGATGGAAGTATAACCGATAGATGGGCGATAAGCTCATATGAACAGATGGACGAAGATTTACAGAATTACATTAGTTACGAAGATTTCTCTAAGTCTTTAACAGGGACAATCAACGAGATTGGTCGGCTAGGCGAATAAATAACCAAACGGATAAAAGACATTGAGAATCATATGGAACGATTCGATTCGCAATTTGAGCCTCGTATGAAGATTGAAGCAGTCCGGGAAAAGAAAAAGAGACATGCGGGAATTATTAAACTTGCTATCGGCAGCGTGGCAATCGGTTGCGCCTTGTATGCAATCTATATGCAATTTTAAGCAAAGAAAAACGACTTGAGAGAGTGAATCTCAAACCGCTTTTTTAGTTCTTTGACGACTGAATATGCTTTACAAAGCAAAAGTAGTCTAATGAACTCTTTGATTCACTAGCAAACGTGTGTATCCGAAAATGTATCTATTATCTGTTCGGATAGAGTATTACAGAGTGATAAAATACTTTGAGATTTTCAATAGATAACACTCTGTAATACTAGATAAACATAAGTAAAATAAAGCATTTATGCACTATTACAATGAAGAAGATTTGGACAGATTCGGCGACATTGCCAAGTATAAACCAGAATTATTTGAAAAATTTATGGCTTGGTACGGGGCTTGTCAGGAAGAAGGTGCGCTCACAAAGCGCGAAAAGGCTTTGATTGGTTTGGCAGTTGCTGTGACGGTGCAATGTCCGTATTGCATTAATGCTTTCACAAATTCCTCACTCGAGAACGGCTCGAATATGGAACAGATGACCGAAGCAATGCATTTGGCTTCGGCGATCCGCGGCGGCGCATCGCTCATTCACGGCATTCAATCGCACAACGCGCACGACAAAGTTTCGATGTAATTCGCGGCAGTTTTTTATGCAAGCAGTTCAAATTACCAGACGCGGAAAATCAACTTTTCCGAATTCGCCCGTAACTTTCGAGGATAAACTCGGCGGCATGGAATTGCGTTCGGCAACAATTGATACTTTGCAAGTCAATGTTGGTAAACTTTGCAATCAAGCGTGTAAACATTGCCATGTTGACGCTTCGCCTATTCGGACGGAAATAATGTCCCGTGCAACTATTGATGCATGTCTGAAAGTTTTGCGAAAATATAAAATCCCGACGCTCGACATTACGGGCGGTGCGCCTGAAATGATTCCCGATTTTCGCTATTTCGTTATGGAGGCTGGAAAAACGGGTGTAAGAATTATTGTGCGGCATAATTTGACGGTGATGTTTGAAGAGAATCAAACGGATTTGCCCGAATTTTTTGCCGAAAATACTGTCGAGGTTGTTTCAAGTTTGCCTTATTTTTTGCAAACGCAGACTGATGCTCAGCGCGGAAAAGGGGTTTTTGATAAATCAATCGAAGCCTTGAAAAAATTAAATGCAGCTGGTTACGGAATTGATGGAAATCTCGTTTTGAATCTCGTTTATAATCCGGTCGGCGCGTTTTTGCCACCTGCTCAGGAAGCAATTGAAGCAGATTTTAAACGCGAATTAAAAACGCGCTACGGCATCGTTTTTAACAATCTTTTTACCGTCACCAACATGCCGATTGCGCGTTACCTCGATTGGTTGCAACGTTCAAATAATGAGGAATCTTATATGCAAAAACTGGTCAATGCCTTTAATCCTGCAACGATTAACGGTTTGATGTGCCGAAATTTGGTTAGTATTGATTGGACTGGAAAATTATACGATTGCGATTTTAATCAAATGCTGGATTTAGGTGTGAAAGACAGTGCTCCTCAAAAAATTACCGAGTTTGATCCGGGTAGATTAGCGCAACGACGAATTGTGACCGGCTCACATTGCTTTGGCTGCACAGCTGGTGCCGGTTCCACTTGCGGCGGAGTTGTTGTAAGCAACTGAAGTGTCAAAATTAATAGTGTAAATTAAGAGCAGAAACGGATTCTATTTTTTCACAATTTAAGTTTCTTTCAAGAGTTTCAATCGCTTGATGGGTAACGCTTTGAAGCTTAGCAACTGTATTCTCTAAAATTCCGCGACGCATTTTTCGGTATTCTTGCAAGTAAAGAATCCTCCTGCATCCAGCGCCAGTAGGTCGTAACGTTTACGCCAGCTTTCTTGCAGGCATCGTCAATTGTTTTTTCGGTTAACAAGAGCGCTATTAATTTTTCTTGTTTTGCCGTCAGTCCTTCAGAAGGTTGCATTTCTTTGCATTCCTTTTCATTTTCTGCGTTTAGTTAGAGGAAACCGGTCCTTACTTTTACTTTAAATTTTACCACACGCGTATTCCAAACCAGTTTTTTAATATTCTTCGGCTAATATTAAAGGCGTGTGGATTAAAAAAACTAAAAACACGCTTTTGCTCAATGGCAGGGATTTTAGGGTCATAGACCCCTTGGATAATCAACATGATACGAGCAGAATCAATACAATGATGAATGATAAAAGCGCAAACTTTTTTTCTTTTTTCTTTCCCCAAAGTTTTCCAAGTGTTATGATGTTTTCAAGGCAGAGAATTTTTGGTTACCGGCATCAAAGTTTCAAGTTTTTACAAAAGGGAATTATATGGCAGATTTAGACGCATACAAAGATAAGTTTAGCGAAAGTGGTCGGCGTGTTTTGGAAGTGGCGCTGGATGAATCGAGAAAGCGCGACCAGAATTATATCTCGACCGAACACATTTTACACGCGCTTGCCAATGAAGAAGCTGAGCTTTTTAATTCGACAATGCGCGATTTGGCGGTTGACCCGCGCTCGGTCAAACTGCTGATTGAAAAGCGGCTCGACGCAAGCCGCCAGCACACGGGAAAAGGTTTCCGGATTGCGCCGGAAACAACCAACCTTTTCAAAAGCTCGATGGACAGAGCGCGTTCGCAAGGTCGCCGCGTGATTGAAGCGAGCGATATTTTTTACGTTTTATCAAACGATGAGCGCAGTCTTCTTAACGATGTTTTGCAAAATTTGGGCGTGCCTGCCGAAGAAGTTGCCCAAACAGCCCGAACGCGCATACGCAAACTTGAAAAGGAAGAAGAGCGTGTTCGCAAGAAATACGAGCTTCCTTCTTATTTGAAACATTTCGGTGTTTCTTTGAACAAACTGGCGCGGCAGGATAAAATTCCGCCGACCATCGGACGCGAGCAGGAAATCTTGCAAATGATAGAAATTTTGTCGCACCGCGAGCGTTCAAATTCACCGATGCTCGTTGGTGAGCCGGGCGTCGGTAAAACAGCCGTCGTTGAAGGTTTAGCAAGAATGATTGAATTAGAGCCGGAAAAAGTTCCGGCGCGTCTTCGTGATTCTCATATCGTTCAACTGCAAATGGGCGGGCTTGTTGCAGGAACGATGCTCCGCGGAATGTTTGAAGAACGCATCAAAGGCATCATTGACGAAGTCAAGGAAAAAGACCACATCATTTTGTTTATTGACGAAGCGCACACGATTATCGGCGCGGGCGCGGCGATGGGAACTTCTTCGGACGCGGGAAATATGTTCAAATCCGCGCTTGCTCGCGGCGAGTTAAGAATAATCGGCGCGACGACTTTAACCGAATACAAAGAATATATCGGCGAAGATGAAGCTCTTGCCAGACGTTTCCGTCTTGTTAAAGTTATCGAACCGACAATTGATGAAACGCGAGAAATTCTTTTGGGTTTGCGTCCGCGACTTGAAAGGAATTATTCGGTAACGATTTCCGATGAAGCAATTAATATGGCTTTGGAAATGTCGCCGAAATATATTCGTAATTTGCATCTTCCTGATAAAGCAATCGGCTGGCTCGATACGGCTTCCGTGAAAGTGGAAATCAATGAGCCGACATCGCTGGTTGTCAGACCGGAACACATTATTGACGTTATCTCGCAGGAATCGCATATTCCGAAAGATATGATTTTCCGCGATACGACCGCCCGATTTTCGGATATGGAAAATGAACTCGGACGGCGCGTCATCGGACAAAAAGATGCTGTTCGCTCGGTTGCCGAGCGCCTGCGTTTGAACAAAGGTCCGCTTAAAGACAATCATTACGCGCCCGACGGGGTTTTGCTTTTCTTAGGTCCGACCGGCGTCGGTAAAACCGAATTGGCGAAAGCCGTTGCCGAATTTATGTTCGGCGACGAAGGCAAAATGGTTCGGATTGATATGAGCGAATACGGCGAGGGAACCGTCGGCATCGAAAAACTTATCGGAATGCCGCGCGGAATCGTCGGCTCGGAACGCGGCGGAATTTTGACCGAACAATTGAGGGAAAATCCGTATACCGTTTTGCTTTTGGACGAAGTTGAAAAGGCTTCGCCGTATTTGATGAACATATTTTTGCAAGCCTTTGATGAAGGTTGGCTGACGGACGGACGCGGCAAGAAAGTTTATCTCTCGGACGCTATCGTCATTATGACTTCGAATTTAGGTTCGGATAATTTCAAAAAATACGAAAAACCGCTTGGTTTCGGAATGAAATCAAAAGGAGAAATGAAGGAAATTAGAAACGACGTGATAAAAGCCGCCGAAACGAGATTTTCGCCGGAATTTCGCAATCGTATTGACGAAATCGTCGTCTTTTCGCCTTTAACAATGGATGAAGTGCGTGAGATTGCCCGAATTCCGATTACAAATGCCTGGAAAACCGCGCCGCGTTTTGCGGTAAATACCGAAGACGGCGAGATCGTTATCAAAACGCTAGAGGCTTTTAGCTTGAACTAAAATCATCTTGCAAAAAATAAAATGGAATCTGTATTAAGATTTTTACTTGTTTTTGTTGTTGCCTATTGTGTATTTATCTGGCTCACTTGGTCATTTCATTTAAGTCTGTTTCTTGCTTTGTTAGCTGGGGTTATTGCATTTTTGGGAAGTGAGAAAACTGTTTACGCAATGCTGCGACTGACAAAATATGCAAGGTAACAATGTCTAATTGAGAAAAGGCTCGCATAGAATTTTATGCGAGCCTTTTCTTTTGAAAGTGAGTTTATGAAAAAACATTTAATTAAATTTTTAATTTTTTGCTCGGTTTTTTTGATTCCTATTTTCTCTTTCGCTCAAACAAATAAACCGGATGAAAAAGCCGACGCAATTCTCAAAAAAGCGATTGAAAAACTCGGCGGCGAAAAGTACCTGCAAGCAAAATCGCAAATCGGGCGCGGAAAGTTCAGCGTTTTGCGCGACGGCGCGTTAATGTCGTTTCAAAATTTTGTTGACGTTATTGTTTTTCCCGACAAAGAACGTACTGAATTTAAATCAGGCGGCGCGAAAACCGTACAGACAAACACGGGCGAGAGCGGTTGGATTTTTGATGGTGACGCGCAAGTCATCAATATTCAGACAAAAGAACAGATAGAAAATTTCAAGCGCGGCGTGCGCACGAGTCTTGATAATCTTCTGCGCGGCAATTGGCGAAAAGAAAATGCGACATTAAGCTATGCCGGAAAACGACAAGCGAGCCTCGGAAAAAGAAACGATGTTGTAAAACTGACTTTCGCCGACGGTTTTGCGGTAGAATTTGAATTTTCAGCCGAAGGTATGCCGATGAAGTCAGTTTATAAACGCAAAAATCCCGACAATGAAGAAGTTACCGAAGAAGACCGCTACGCCCAATTTGTTGACGTTCAAGGCATTAAAACGCCGTTCATCATTGACCATTTTTCAAATAATCAACAAACCAGCCGCATCAATTACGAATCAATTGAATTTAATAAATCAATTTCCGATTCGATTTTTGTGAAGCCGAATAGCGCGAAAGAGTTGAAGAAAGATTTGAAATTGTGATAGAGGTTAGAGGCTAGAGGTCAGAGGTTAGTAGTTACTCGTTTAGCGAACGCAACAATCCATTGACAAGACGTCCGACTTCTTGAATTTGCGGCAGAATATTTTGATACGATTCCGAATTAATATATCCAAAACGCAAACCAGCTCCAAATGTGTGTCGAGTTCGAGCAGCGAACCCCTGGCGTGTCCTAAAAATTGTTGAAATTCCTTTTTGGAACGCCTTCCCTGTCCTTCAGCGTATTAGCTGGAATTGAAACAACGCAACGCCGGTCTGATTTGTCAGTCCGTAAATTTCCTCTTTTGGAAAAGTGCCAGTCAAATCATAAACCGCTTGTGCTAAATTCATCGCTTTTTGCCAGACAATTAAATCACGATGACTTTTTATATTTGTCTCGCTCATCTGACAAACTTACTAACCTCTAATCTCTAACCTCTGACCTCTAACTAAATAAACGCAAAATCGAACTGCTCTTGATGAATTGACTTATCGCCCGTAATATCAATGCTTCCGAGATATTCTTCGATTTCTTCTAAAACCAATTCTTCCGAACTGCGCAGTGCTTGTGCAACGTCGGGGTGAATTCTAAGTGTAGTGTGCCGCACGTCGTCAACGCTTTTTGCAAGTCGTCTGGCTTCTTCCAAAATTTCGTAACACACGGTTTGCGGCGATTTCACCCAGCCCGCGCCTTCGCAGTAATCGCACGGCGCGCACATCGTTCTTTCCAGAGATTGTTTGACGCGCTTTCTGGTCATAATAATCAAACCGAAATCATTAAACGACAAAACTTTATTCGGCGATTTGTCGCTGGCGAGAGCTTCCTGCAAGGCTTGCGCGACTTTATTGCGATTGCGCCGGTCTTCCATATCAATCAAATCAAGCACGATGATTCCACCTAAATCACGAAGGCGAATTTGGCGGGCGATTTCGTCAACCGCTTCCATATTCGTTTTTGTAATCGTATCTTCAAGCCGATTGCCGCCTTTGCCGACAAATTTTCCGGTATTTACGTCAATAGCGACAAGGGCTTCGGTTTGATTGATGACCAGATAACCGCCGGATTTCAACCACACACGGGGTTTCAAAGCCTTATCAACTTCTTCCTGAACATTGTAGCTTTCCAAAATCGGCTCGTCGCGCGTGTAAAGTTTGACGCGCTTGACCATTCGCGGTTGAATACGGTTAACGAACTCGACAATTCGCAGATATTCTTCTTCGGAATCCACGCGGATCGCCGTAAATTCGTCTGAAAGCTGGTCGCGCAGGAGACGTTGAATAATGTCTAAATCCTGATGAACAAGCGCGGGGGATTTCTTTTTCTCCGAAGCCTTTTTGACATCGAGCCAGGTGCGAACCAAATATCGCGCGTCTTGACGCAAATCTTCTTCGGATATTCCGGTTCCCGCGGTTCTAACAATAAATCCGCCCGAAGGAACGTCTTCATCCTGCCTGATTTTTTGAATCAAAGTTCGCAGACGCGCTCGTTCACTCGCGGATTCGATTTTGCGTGAAACGCCGAGATGTTCTATCGTCGGCATATAAACAAGAAATCTGCCGGGAAGAGCGATGTGCGAAGTGATGCGCGCGCCTTTTTTAGCAATCGGTTCTTTAGCAATCTGAACCAGAATTTCCTGACCTTCGCGCAGCAAATCGGTAATTGTCGGTTGCGCTCTTTCACGGTTATTTCTGCGATTGCCGTTATCACCTTGATAACCGGATTCGGCAGTTTCTTCTACTTTCGAATCTTTCTCATCTTGCCGCGAGTGTTGTTCCGGTCGAGTTCCAACAGTTCCGCCGGGGCGACGCCGCCCGCGCCCGCCGCGCCGCACAGCCATTTCCGCCGTGTTGCTCGGTTCTTTGACGCTGGCTTCGGCATCAGCGAGCGGCGAATTTTTATCGGTTTTTTTGCCGCCGCGATTCCTTTTTCTTGATTTTGGATTTGAACCAGATTTAGATTTAGCATTATTTACTGATGCTTGTTCACTCGGAGCGTTTGAACCTTGTTCTTTTGATTCGTCGTCATTGCTTTCTTTTTTAGTTTTGCTCGAACGCGCTTGCTTTGACTTGCCTTCGGTTTCATTTTTTTTCGCACTATCGGCGTTCGCGTTTGAATCTTCTGTTTCTACTGCTCTGTTTTCTTTTCCGCCGGATTTTTTTCCACTTCGCCCGCCGCGTGAGCCGCGCGTTCTTTTCGAGGGTTGCGGCTTAATTGATTGCTGTTCTTCATCATCGTCGGCAATACGCTCGAAACCATTCGGTTCATCGGCAACCGAGCCAATCAGAGAGCCGACCTCAGTGGTGGCGGCGCTTTCCATATCAAATTCGATGGCGCGAACTTGGTCAATAATCGCTTCCTGCATATAAGCGTCTTTAAACATATCGCCGGTTGTTTCTTCATCGTCAATAATGCGTTCAAAACGTGAATCCGCCGTTTCTATAACTGGAGCGTTTTCAAAAGGCAAATCAACTTCTTGCGGTTCGATCTGTTCGGAAGTTTCTTTTTCTTCTTTGGAAACTTCTTTTTGTGATTCTTCCACAAAATGACGAACATTTTTTGCCGGGCGCGGTTCTCTGTCCCTTCTGCCTTGACGCGATTTTTCACGGTGATTGTCCCTAGGTTGTTTTTCTTGAGCCAGCTTTTCTTCAATTAATTTATCTTCAATTAAAATTTCGGGCGCGGATTCTACCATCGGTTCGGCAATTGCTTGGACGGCTTCCATCTGTTTTTCGCGTTCAAGCCGCGCTTTTTGAATTTGGTCGCTAACCTCGCGGGCGGCAATTTCAGGCGATTCCTTTTTCGATTTTTCCATTATGATGCGCTCGATTTCTTCTTCTTCATCAAAAAAGTCAGACACATACAAAAACGCGTCGCGTTCAAGACCGATTTCGACAAACGCCGACTGCATTCCGGGCAGAACGCGCATCACGCGCCCCTTATAAATGTTGCCGACAACGCCGGAATTTTCCTCGCCGCGCTCGATATAAAACTCGCTGACACGCCCGTCGTCGAGAATGGCAATCTTTTTTTCGCGCCCATTGACGCTGATAATCATTTCTTTTGACATACTTTAAAACTTAAAATGTAGATGGCAGAGGTTATAAATTAGAAGTTAAAAGTGCAGAAAAATTATTCGCTGACCTTGACCACTGACCACTGACCACCATTTGTTGAAGATTTTTGGGAAAGGAAACGCGAAAAGATACGGAAAATTTACACACTGAGTCTTTAGCTCAATTAGAAAGGAGCGGATTTTGAGTGATTCAAATAATTTGTTTTGTTTTCGGAACAGTTTCGGAAAACAATCGGGAATTTGAGTTTTCTCACGCAGGAATCCAAGTTTTTCAAAAGCGACAAAC
>JAIVJJ010000372.1 GCA_020200095.1 Acidobacteriota bacterium
AAACAGACTTTCTATCTGCACCTAAAAGAATGCGAGTGGCGTTTTAATAATCGTTCAAAGAACTCGTATCTTGAACTCTTGAAGTTATTGAGAGAAAATCCTCTCTAAACTTCCCTAGACCCAAAATTAAAAGTTATCTTGATATATCAAAATTTCGATGCTATATTACTGTTTGTTGAAAATTATCGCCGAAGTTGATTAAATCCTGTAATCAACGCGGGGGAACCAAAAGTTTTAAGAAATAAAATTCTCAAAACATGGGGCGAAGCGTTTTGCTAAAGAAAACGCGGGGAAACTTCTTCTTTCCTAGC
The DNA here is from genome assembly GCA_020200095.1 of Acidobacteriota bacterium. Classification (GTDB taxonomy): domain Bacteria; phylum Acidobacteriota; class Blastocatellia; order Pyrinomonadales; family Pyrinomonadaceae. The sequence continues at coordinate 312 of JAIVJJ010000372.1, forward strand.
CCGTCAGCTAACCTCGTAGGTGTGGTGAAGAAGTCACAGAAAAAGTTTTACCGTTTAGGTGCGATTTTGTGTGTGCTTCGTGCCTTTGATTTTTCAACAAATCAAATGAGACATCCGTCTTCTCAAAGAGAAAAAGTTCCGCCGTTAAAAAGCGGAACTTTTTTTGTGCAAATTTTCCTTATCCTTCGTTTATTGTCCTTTTAGAACGATCATATCTTGATATTTAATTAATTTAAGCGGAATTTTCTCGTCTTTATCCAAAACAATTTTTGAAGGCTTTCCGTCCAATTTTAATGAAAAAGTTTCCAACCTTTTTTTGATTTCAATGTTTTCTGTTTTTGTGCCTTTGACAGTTGTTACGGTAACATCCATTGGCAATCGAAAAGCGGAAACGGTTAATTTATCGGGCGTTTGAATTTGCGCGACGGTTAATGTCAAAACTTTTGTTTTCGGATTGTAAACCTGTTTGACGTTTAATTTCGGATGCCCGCCGCCATAAATCCACTGCGCGAAAAACCAGTCTAAATTCATGCTCGAAACTTCTTCCATCGCTTTCTGCAAATCGGTTGATTCGACGTTGCCGAATTTATGACGATTTAGATAAACATTGATGGCTTTCCAAAAATTTTCCGTGCCGACCGTTTCGCGCAAAGTGTGAACGACAGCGCCGCCTTTGTTATAAGTTATCGCCGGATTATCAAAAAGCCCGCTGACGTTTCCGGCAGTTTGATTAAAAAGCCCGAAACGATTTTTGTTGACGGCGTCATTGATTATAAATTGTTCGGCATCGCTGCCTATTTTACGCAGATAATCAGCGCGTCCATACATTTTTTCCCGATACGCGGCTTCCATATAAGTCGCAAAACCTTCATTAAGCCAAAGCTCTGACCAATTTTTGCAGGTTACAAGATTACCAAACCAGGAATGCGCGAGTTCGTGTGAGACCAAATCTTCAACAATGTTTCCGGCAAAGCCGAATTCCACTAACAAAATTTCCGAATCAGCTAAAGTCGTCGCGGTAATGTTTTCCATTCCGCCAAATTGAAAATTAGCGACGATTGTTTGGTCATATTTGTTATAAGGAAATTCAACGCCGGTCAGTTCTTCAAAAACGCGCATCATATCCTTTGTTTTACCGAAAGCCTTTTGCGCAACCGCTTCTTTTCCCGGATAAATGTAAAATCCGAGCGGAATGTTTTTATACGAATCGCTGACTTTTGAATATGTTCCGATGACAAAAGACGTGAGATAAGTCGAATGTGCAATAGGCATTTTATAATGAACGGTTTTCGTTTCGTTCGTATTTTCCGTCGTTTCAATCAATTCGCCATTTGCAATCGCCGTTTCATTTTTCCCGATTGTTAAAAATTGTTCGCTCGTTGCTTTATCATCAGGGAAATCGTAAGAAGGAAACCAATGATGCGCTTCGTTCGGTTCTCCTTGTGTCCAAATTTGTCCGGCGCGGACAATTTGCCCGTCTTCCTTTAATTCGTCAATAAAATAAACGCCTTTTTTTGGTTTCGCTGAGTATTTAAATCTAATGTTGATTAAATCTTGCGGCGAATACGCTTTATCAAGCGTGATAAAAATTTTCTCGCCAGCCGTTCTGAATACTAAATTTTTATTTTCCGGCTCAAGTTTTACCGATTCAAAATCGATTTCCGCCGCGTCGAGGTCAATGGCTCTAAAGTCCCTTTTAAGCGGTTTGATCCGAACGGTCGTGTCGCCAGACACTGTTTTTGCGGCACGATCAAAGCTCACTCGAATAGTGTAATGCTGAACGTCGTAGGTTCTGACGCGGTTAAAATCAAGTCTTGACGTTTGTGCAAAAGTGGAAAAAGCAAAAATAAAAAATAAAAAAGCGATGAGAGACGAGCGACTGTAAAATTTTTTGAGCATAGGTTTTTAGAAAATCAAAAGTCGTAAATCATTATCGCAAACAAATTTATTTTTAAGCAAAAACAATCGAATAATTTTAGTTTCTCGAATTAATAAAAGAAAAACCGTCAGCATGTAAATGCTTGAAAGGATAAAAACACATCTCTTTCTTCAATGTACACGCCGACGGTTTTTCTGCAGCTTTGATTAAAAATTGTTTAGATATTAAACTCCGGTCGCATCCACGATTCCTGCGCTTGGAGCATTAGTTTTAACCGCTTGGATACCGTTTTCCATTGCTGATTGTGAAGAATAAGTCTCGCTTGTGCCGATTACTTCTTGGTTTGCGGCTTTTAAAACAAAATACGATTGACCGCCCGTCGAAGTTTTTCGTTCGTAACGGCTGTCGTCTGCCGCGTTTCTTTTAACCGATTCCGCGCCGTTTCGCGCTTCTTCTTTTGTTTGGTAGGTTTCGCTGGATAAAATTGTCTCCTGATTGCCCGATTTTAAATTAAAGCGAAAACTTCCGCTTGCAGATTTCTTAATTTCAAATTTTCCTGCCATTTTTCTTTCCTCCCAATCATCAGAATTAGAATTTTTTTCAGTCGCAAGAATAGCACGAGATTAAAAAAAGGAAAATTCTAACAACCAGAAAATTGTTTGAAAACTTTTTCATTTAAAATCAAAGACGCGAACCTCTAAAAATTTTTAAAGATTCGCGTCTATATATGTACCTCATCAAAGTGAGGAATTTGAGTTGTGAGTGAGATTTTTCTGGCTTTTGGAGAAAGCTGGACGGTCTTTCACAACTCAAAACCGATTCAATTACGAATTACAAATATTGGATTAACCTCTTGGATTCGTAATATGCAATTAATCTTATCCAGCCCGACGCATCGGCTGTTGAACTTCATCCGTTTGCTGTTTTTGCATATCTTGCAGATGTTGAATAAAGCTTGATGCCGCGCGTTTTGAAAGTTCGTCAGTTTTGCAGTTCATCGCGTTTTGACATTCTTCATCAACGTCAATTCCGACTTCACGTCCGATTGCGCGAATCATTCCAAGCTGTTTCGCCGTTACTAAATCCGACAAAGTTTTCGCAATCGGATTTGCGGGGAAACCGTCCTGAGTCGGCGTCGGAACCGCGCTCCGGGTCAACATTTTTGCGTAGTTCACGTAAAGTGGTTGTAAAATTTAATACGTTATTCGCCGTTTCCGTTTCTTCCGTTTTAACAAACGGTACTTCCTTTAAGTTTTCTTGTTTCACTTTTTTATCTCCTTGTGTGTTTGCAAGATGACTCGGCTCAAGAACTTTTTTCGTTTCGGTTTGTCCATTAACCGAAACATTTTCTTGTGCTTTGCCGGACTTCTGTTCGCTGTCTTTGGACGTTTCAATTGCGGATTGCGGATTGCGGATTGCGGATTTTTTAATTTCGCGTTCCGCATTCGGCATTTCGCAATCGAAAGACGACTCAGTTGCATTTTTATGTTCTGAAACAACTTGCTTTGGTTTAACCTCGGTTTCAGTTTCTACTTTCACCGGTTGCTTCGCGGCTGATTCGGTATTTTTCGATACCAGTGCGTATTTCACAGCTAAAATATGCTCGCAGCGAAATGCCGCATCACCCGCAGCCGATTCTTCAAACTCTAAACAATTACAACGAATTTTGCCTGCTTCGTTGCGCCAGACTTCATAAGAAGTTTGTTTGCCGCGTAGAGAAGGCGTCGAAACGCGAAATTTATCCGCTTCACGATTGACTAAACCCATCGCCGCAATTGATTTGGCTCTTTTTTCACGCTTTTCCGTTAAATTTTTTTCTACTGCTACTGCTGTCATTATAACTCCTTAATTCTTTTGCAAATTGTTGTATTATCAATCGTTTGTATATTAGATAAAGTTGCTCGTTTCATCTATGAAACAGTGTATCACAACAATTTTTTTGTTGCAAGTGTGAAACGTAGTGTTGCATCTAAAATTTTTTTATGTTAAGTTTGTTTTCGTAATGGACGGTTTCTTAAAAACATCTTGAAGAAATTGCAAAAAGATTGTTTTTGAAACTTGGTAAAGGAATTTCTGAATTTGGAGAAAAAATTATGGCTTATAAAAATGAAAGTCTAATTAATACGAAAGAATTAGGACGCGCCATCAAGCGCCGACGTGAAGAATTAGAAATGAGCTTGCGCGACGTAGCGGATTCAACGAATGTTTCCGCTTCGACGCTCTCGCGCATTGAAAACGGAACCGGCAAACCGGACGCCGACAATATTGCGCGTTTAACTGGCTGGCTTGATATGCCGATTGACCGCGTGATGAATAAACATCAAAACGAAAAAGAAACGGTTGAAGCAATTGTTTATTATCCGCACGAAGCAACGCCGGAAATTGTCGAAGCGCATCTTCGCGCCGATAAAAATTTGACGCCTGAAACCGCCAAAGCGTTATCGGAACTTTTCCGAGTCGCTTATACGCAATTTAGTAAGCCTAAAGAATAAATCAATCTTTAAATTGATTATCAAGGCTGAGCTTACGCTAGAACACGAGATTTGTGTTTACACGAAACATTAACATTTGACACAAACTGAATTTATGAAAACACTATCGGGTTTTGAAATTGAGCAAAGTGAAATTAAGGAAGATAGAGGTTTTGTCGTTGATACAACCTATGTTCTTTTCTTTTTGGCAATTGAATTCGGGCGAAGTTTTAGCGGTTTCACATTAGACAGTGTGTTTTTGGCTCTTACGCTTATGATGCTCATTGCTCTACCATATTTTCTATCTTCTGGTGAAAAACCGAATTTTGCTAATTGGCTTTTGGACAGAAGTTTGATTGCGGGTTTTGCAGTTTTATTTGGCGTATTGTTTCAGCACAGTCTCGGAGTTATTTTACCCGAAACTTTTCGTTTCTTGCCGATGACTTTTTTAATCGTAACAGCAATGTTTAGTTGCTACATACAATTTTACAGCTTTTTTGTTTGAAGGAAAATTATAACTTTTGTTATAATTTCGCTCGGAGATTTTGTTATGACCAAGACATTAAAAATTGTTACTGTCGGAAATTCCGTTGGAGTGATTTTGTCGAAAGAAATCTTGGAGAAACTTCGCGTACAAAAAGGCGATTCGATTTTTGTCATCGAAACTTCGCAAGGTATTGAACTGACACCTTACAATCCCGAATTTGCCACGCAAATGAAAATTGCCGAACAGGTCATGAGCGAAGATCGCGACGCTTTGCGAAAACTTGCTGGATAAACATGTCTGAAAGCAAATGGCTTTTAGAAGAAACGGTTCTTGCCATTCACAAACGCCAAATCGCTGAACATGGAGGAAGCGACGGCATACGCGATATGGGATTGCTGTCATCGGCGCTTGCTCGTCCGCAAAATCTTTTAGCTTACAGCGAAAAAACGCCTGATATTTCCTCGCTTGCTGCTGCGTATGCTTTTGGAATCACCAAAAATCATCCGTTCATTGACGGAAATAAACGCACGGCTTTAGTGGTGATGCGAACTTTTTTACTTTTGAACGGATGTAGTTTTGTTGCTACTCAAGAGGAAAAATACTTACTCTTTCTCAAACTAGCCGAAGGGAATTTAAGCGAAGATGAATTAGGGAATTGGATACGTGAAAAATTAACCGAATAATCAAACAGTAACAGGCGACAAAACCTCGTGAATAACTTTTACTTGCTTAACCAATTCAAGAAATTGTTCAGGATATAATGCTTGCGCGCCGTCTGACAAAGCATTTTCAGGCGACGGGTGAACCTCGATTAAAAGCCCGTCTGCGCCCGCCGCTACGCTCGCCATCGCCATCGGCGTAACCATAAAATTTTTGCCCGTTCCGTGCGACGGGTCAACAATAATCGGAAGGTGAGAAAGTTTTTGCACCGCGGGAATGATTGATAAATCGAGCGTGTTACGTGCGTGATTAGAAAATGTGCGAATGCCGCGTTCACATAGAATTACATTCTCGTTTCCTTCCGCCATAATGTATTCGGCGGCAAGCAGAAACTCCTCCAACGTCGCGCTCATTCCACGTTTTAACAAAATTGGCAGCTTGGATTTTCCGACTCGTTTCAAAAGCGAAAAATTCTGCATATTGCGGGTGCCGATTTGAATAATGTCAGCATATTTTTCTACTAATTCAACTTGTTCGTTATCCATTGCTTCAGTAACAATGTGTAAATTGAAATGAGAGCGAACTTCAGCCAGAATCCGTAAGCCTTCTTCGCCCAAACCTTGAAAGGCGTAGGGCGATGTGCGCGGTTTGAACGCGCCGCCGCGAAAAAATTTTGCGCCGCTCTTTTTAACTGTTTCTGCAATGTTGAAAACTTGCTCTCGTGTTTCAACCGCGCAGACGCCGCCGATTATCGTCAACTCATCTCCGCCGATTCGTTCATTCCCGATTAAAACCACAGATTTTTTTCGCAGTGTTTGAGAAGAAGCGAGTTTGTAGGGGTTTTGAGGGCGAACTGTTTCAGCAACGCCCGTTAAATTTTCAAAAATTGCGGCATCAATCGAGCCCTTGCCGTCGGTAATGTCAATTGAAGTCTGGCTCGAGTTAATTAAAATTTTAGTGCAAAAGCCGAGATGTTTGATTTTTTCCAAAACGTGCTCAATCTCTGATTGGGTGACGCCCGGCTTCATTACAATAAGCATAAAACATTTTCGCAACTTGCCTTGGTTTTCCGCAAATTGCAATTTTCAAAATTATATAAACACAGATAAAAGCAAATATTCCGCGGTCTAAAAATAACTAATTTTGAATTATGCAATACTCTTGCCAAAATAATCCAAAATCCAAAATCACCTCACATTCTTTCCGGAATCTCGATCCCTAAAGTTGCAAGCGCGGCGGTCAAAGTTTGGCGCGTAATATCGGCAGTCGCAATTAAAACGGCTCGTTTCGTAGGATTTTCTTCAGCAATGATTCGATGATTGTGATAAAAAAGATTAAAAGCCTTAGCCAAATTAAAAGTAAACTTCGCCAAAATTGCCGGTTCGTTTGCTGCCAAGGCTTGCGAGATTGTTTCTTCCAAACGCGAAGCCAAAATTATCAACGACCAAATGTCGTTTCCGTCTCCGGCATTGAAAATTTCGGAAACGACGCCCAAATCTGAAATTTGGGATTTGAAATTTGAACCTTCTTCACCGCCATCTTCTAATTTTCTGAAAATCGAATTTGCGCGAACGACAGAATACTGACAAAAGCAGCCGGTTTCGCCTTCGAACGAAAGCGCTTCCTTAAAATCAAAAACAATTACAGTGTTGCGCGTGAATTTCAACAAAAAATAGCGTAACGCGCCAACGGCAATAATGTGCGCGGTTTTTCGTTTTTCTTCCTCAGACAAATCGGTGTGACGTTTTTCAACTTCAGCCAGCGCGTTTTCTTCCAGACGCGAAATCAAATCGTCGGCTTTTACACCTAGACCTTTGCGTCCGCTCATTTCGATAA
>JAIVJJ010000257.1 GCA_020200095.1 Acidobacteriota bacterium
TTCGCCTTGTTTTTGCTTCAGCAAGGCGACGCGTTCGGGAACAATTTTTTCCAAAACCGGCAAAGCACTTCTGAAACTAAAATAACCGTCGAAACCATTAGCTTTCGATAGAGCATCGGCAACTTTGTTCGCCAAATCCCTCAATGTTTTGTCGTCAACTTTTAGCTGCGAGAGAACTTTGTTATTCGAATTTGCCCGGCGTGGAGTTGCAAAAGTTTGAAGCAGATTAACGGCGAAATTCATATCATTCTGCCGTTTCGCAAAATCCGCATCTAATGTTTTCTGCATTGTTTCGCCCAATAATTTATTGGCTAATTCAATGTCTTTAGCGCCAACCTTGAAAATCAAATTCATCACTTCATATGACAAACCTTTCGACCAGCTTTCTCGAATCAGTTTGGCGGCTTTTTGCGGGTCTTGCTCGGCGGCGCGCGTAGCGATGCCTTGTTCGAGTTGAATTTCCTGCTGCGCCTTGAGATTGCGAGGCGGCTTCGGCGCCGGCGGAGTTGCGGGATTTTGTGGAGTTGCCGCCATTGCCGATAAATAACTTTGCATTTCGGCGGCGACATCGGCGGGGCGCGTCGTTTGCAAAAGTTCGAGCGCGAATTCGGCGTCGTGCGTAGCTAAAGTTTGCAGAAGCATCCGGCGCAAACTGTAAATTTCCATTCTGCCGAATGATGTCGCCATCATCATCGCCGAATCGGATTTTTCAACCGGCGCGTTATTTGCTTGCACAATTTCATTTGCCGCGTCGCGGAAAAGCTGGCGGGCGCGTTTTTCGTTTTGCTTCCACAGAACGTCACCCGCCGTCGCATAAATCAAAGCGCGATTTTCCGACAGTTTGAGCGCCGCGGCTTCATTAATTGTCTGGTCAAGCAATTCGAGTGCGTTTTTTTGCATTTCCTGCGCTGCTTTTTCTTTTTCAGCCGACAATTCAGTTGGCGCGGTTTGAGCGTGCATCGAGTAGGTAACAAGTTCACCAATTACAATAACTTTTACGAATTTTCCACAAACAAAACTTCCGTTGCCAGAAAAGCGGAAAACTTTGTAACCAGACCTTGGACGGTTGAAGTCGGCGGACTTGTCCAGACTCCAAGGACTTTTGGTATTGAAGATTTGCTAAAGTTTCCACAAGAAGAAAGAGTTTACCGTTTTCGCTGCGTTGAAGGTTGGTCAATGGTTATTCCCTGGGTCGGATTTCCTTTGAAAACGCTTTTGGAAAATGTCGAACCGCTAAGCAGTGCGAAATTCGTCACGTTTGAAACACTCTACGACCCGAAACAAATGCAGTCGAGTTTTTATGCGGGAATTGATTTTCCATACGTCGAAGGTTTGCGCCTTGACGAAGGGCTTCATCCTTTAACAATTTTGGCGACCGGACTTTACGGCAAGCAGATGCCAAATCAAAATGGCGCGCCGATACGTCTGGTCGTGCCTTGGAAATACGGTTTCAAAAGCATTAAATCAATTGTCAAAATAACTCTGACTGAGAATGAGCCGCCGACAACCTGGAATATTGCCGCGCCAAACGAATACGGTTTTTACTCGAATGTCAATCCGAATGTCGCGCATCCGCGCTGGAGTCAAAAAACCGAGCAGCGCATCGGCGAATACACGCGCCGTGAAACTTTGATGTTTAACGGCTACGCCGACGAAGTGGCTAAACTTTACGAAGGAATGGATTTGAAAAAGGATTTTTAGTGGTGAACTGTAAGTGGTGAGTGAATAGAGAAAAGCTAAAAACTCACCCTTTATCGTTCACCATTCACCATTGATGGACGTAAAATTTAACAAAGTTCTAATTTTTATCAATAGCCTTGTGCCGCTCGCGTTACTTTTGTGGGACGCAATTTTTGGAAATTTAGGCGCGAACCCGATTGAGTTTTTTCTTCGCACAACCGGTGTCCTAACGCTCGTTTTTTTATTTATCACGCTTTCCGTTACGCCGCTTCGCAAATATTTCGGTTGGAATAATTTAATTAAATTTCGGCGAATGCTTGGACTTTACGCCTTCTTTTACGGCTGTTTGCATTTGATAACTTACAGCTTTTTTGATAAAAGTTTGAGCGTTTCGGCAATTGCCAGCGATGTTTGGGAGCGACCGTTTATTGCCGTCGGAATGTTCAGTTTTTTTCTGTTGATTCCGCTTGCCGTTACTTCGACAAACCAGATGATAAAACGCTTGGGCGGAAAAAATTGGCAGAGACTTCACCGCTTGATTTATATTATCGCCATCGGTGGAGTCGTGCATTTTTGGATGATTGTTAAATCTGACATAACTTATCCGTTTTTGTTCGCGCTGGTTTTGGCAGGTTTGCTTGGTTACAGAGTTTATGCGGCAATTGAAAAGCCGAAAAAGAAATTAGCCACGAATTGACACAAAAAAATACGAACAAAAACAATTTATATTACATTGCCGAAATTTGTGTTATCTATTATTTTACACCTTCTTATTTGAAGACGTTTAGAACAATTTATTTTCTTTCAGATTTTTTCGCGGCTAATCTATCTTTTCTTTATTGGCGTAACTTGGTCAAAAGTTCGGCGGAAATCTTCGCCGCTAATGGCAACAGTTTTGCACATTTCAAAAAGACGCGAGCGAAGCCGAACGCCGACTCTATCTTCGAGTGTTTCCTCGCGCTCAGCGCGGCGTTCATCTAAATAGTTCGTGGTGAAAATTGTGAGTTTTTTGTCGTTATAGCGCGTATTTATAATGTGAGCCATTGTGTCGCGCACCCAATCAGTCGGTTTTGACGCGCCGATTTCATCAAGAACTAAAACTTCCGAATCAAAAACCGGGGCGAGAACCTTTAATTCGGAAATTTGCGAAACCGGATTATAAGAACTTTGAATTTCCTTCAAAAGCGCGCCGAACTCGTAAAACAGACAGGAAAATCCGCGCTCGGTCAAACCTTTCAAAATTGAAACCGCCAAGTGAGTTTTACCAACGCCAACCGTTCCCATCAAAAGCAGACCGCGCTCAACCGCCGGATATTCCATTGCCAGACGCGAAGCGTAACGAAAAGCTCGTTCTTGAGAAGGATTTAATGCTCTGTAACTGTGAAAATGGCAATCTGTATAGCGTTTCGGAATCTGCGTTTTTACCAGCAGCTTTGAATGTGAATTCTGCTTGCGGCACTTGCACGGACGCGCTCCTTTACCAGCGACGACTTCCATTCCCGAACCATAACAAAGCGGACAAACCTCCGGCTCTTCGTCGCTCGCCGGCACGTCGTAAAAATCTGGTTCAGGCAGACTTTGAGCCGTGTTCGGAACGGCAAAAAGCGGATGAATTTTCGCTTTTTCTTGGGGCATCTATGCGAATAAAATAAATTTTTTGACCAAACAGACCTTGTTCTTTTGTGTGGGCTTTTACGAAAACTTCCGAAGCCGTTTTGGATTATAACACTCAAAAAAATGATTTCAAGTTTTATTTCGTAATTTAAAATGCAATAAACATCGGACTCGAAAAAATTTGCGAAAATGCGAAAAAGTGAAGTTTAAGAAAACACAAGACTTAAGATTTAACAAAAAATTCATACAAAGCGAAAATTCTCTATTTTTGAATTTTTCACCTCTATGGCGTGTGCTATATTTAACTTTCGTGAATAGAAACTCGTTAAAGGTCGCGGTTTGACAACGAATGTCTATTCACGATTTATTATTTAACATTCACGTTTTTATAAGCTATGAGTCTCCTACACAATTTATTGATAAAAATAGGCTTGGCGGATTTAAAGGTTGAGCGTAACCCGATTTCCGTTTTTTTGTTAGACGACGACCGCAGAAGGCATCGCTGGTTTGCGAAAAGATTTGAAGGCGACGAAATTGATATTGTCGAAACCGTGCCGGAAGCCAAAGAGCTTCTGAGCGAATACGCTTACGACGCGATTTTCCTTGACCACGATTTGCTGCCGCATCACTACAAATCGAATGACCACGATGATTTTGAAAATACCGGTTATGCAATTGCCGAATGGCTCAATGAAAATAAAAACTTGCAACGCGCGGCAACAATTATCGTCCACACGCGCAACGCTGACGGCGCAGTTAAAATGGTCGAAAAATTGCGCGAAACCGGCAGACAAGTTGAGTACGTGCCGTTTCCGATGCTTGACATAAAAATAAAAAATTACTGGAAACGTTAAAGAGTGAAAGGGACGAAAATGAAAGAGTAAAAAAACAGTTGAGTACTTCTAGTCTGTCTTTTCACTCTTTCACTTTTCTTTCATTTCACTTTTTCACTTTTTTACTTTTTCTTCATTTCGTCAATTTCCCTTTGCGTTTGCTCAATCAATTTTTTGAGCGCGCCCTTCATACTTTCTTCTTTTGTTTTTTCCAGAGATTTATTTAAAGCCATTAAATAAGCTGTTTTCAGGGCTAATTCCTTTGGAACTTCGACATCAGGTTTAACACCTGTCCCTTCCCAGTTTGTTTTGGTAATCGGGTTGATGGCGCGTCCGGTTGGAACAAAAATTCCGAAATGCTCGTTCAAACGAAACATTCCGCCGGGATTTGCGCCGCCGCCCGTTGTTTCACCGACAATCGTCGCGCGTTTCAAAGATTTTAGATTATTTGTAAATTCTTCGGCTGCCGAAAAAGTACGGTTGCTAGTTAAAACATAAACATCCTTTCCGCCGTATTTTTTGCCTGAAACAATTGGTTTGGTAAAAAAATCTTCCGTTCGATTGCCCTCGCGCCAGTAAAGACTATTGAGATGAACGGGCTTGTCGCCGAAAAGATAAGAGCTGATTAACGCGACCATTTCCGGGCTTCCGCCACCGTTTTGCCGCACGTCAAAAATTAAAGCGTCCGTGTTGGCAACAAAACTCATTGCCGCAGCAACCGTTTCCGCGCCCATCTCCGCATCGGTAAATCCGCGAAAATCAATGTAGCCGATATTTCCCGGCAAACGCTCTATTTTTTCAAATCCATAGTTGATTCTGTTTAAATGGCGTCGGTAGCCTTCTTTTTCTTCAGCAGTCGGCTCATCGCGTTTTTGCCTGGCGGGAATTGGTTCAAAAGAATACCGAACACGCATATGTTTGTCGCGGCTGACCGATTGCAAATCCGCCGTCAATTTATCGGCAAATGCCTTAGCGCTTGTAATCGTATCGTATTCTTTATTTTGCAAACGCCCTCGCACATCGGTTTCGATTTTTTTAGCCACTTCGGGAAAAACATAAGAATCGTTTAAATTCTTCAAAACGCCTTCGATAACTTCCGTCCGCGTTTTTGCATCAACAGTCATGTCTGGCGGTTCATTTCCCCGCTGCTGTGCAAAGGCGGCAAGCGGGACGAACAACAAACCAAGAATCATAAAAATTGATAAAGACAATTGTTTTTTCATAATGCATAACTCCTTATAAATTGCAAAAATTTTATTTCTCGCGCTTTAGCAGTCCGCTTAAAAGCAGTTCTGCCACGCGCTCGCTTTTTTCTTCGATTTCTTCGCGCTCGCCAAGCTCGCGCGTCGTCAAACTGAACGGAAGCAGTGAATTTGTCGCCAGCAGAAACGTTTCGGCTATCTTTTTCGGATTTCCTGCGGCAAAAATATTCGCTTCCTGTCCCTCTTTGATAACTTCAGCAAGAATTTCGGCTTCTTCCTGAAAATACTGTTTGCGGCGAGCGAGCAGTTTCGGTCGCAAAGCGGCAAGCAAATCATTCAGACTCTGCGTGTAATGCTGAACGCTGTCGAAACGAAACAAAACTCGCTTTAAGAGCATCAGATGCAGACGCTTTTCGGGCGAAATTTTTCTTTCGGCAATTATTGTTAACTCTCTTTTCAAGCGTTCAATTATACGGTCAATGTGCGAAAGCGCGATTTCCTCTTTGCTCGAGAAATGCAGATAAACGCTACCCTTTCCGATGCCGACTGCTAAAGCCAAATCGTCAATTGTCATTTTTTTATAACCGTAACGGGCTAAAAAATTGTCGGTTGCGTCGAGAATCGCTTCCCGAACTTCTTTTGTCTGCACAGCATTTCTCATAGCTTTGACTTATGACTATAATCGAATTTTAGTCAAATATACAAACGATTAATGTCCTATCTTTGTTTCAATTTTTTGCTTTATTTACAAAATATTTACTTTTTTCTCGGTCGAAACTTGCACTACAAGCCCGCTATATTCCACTTGCGAACTACTTCGTTGACGAGATTAGCCACTTTGTTAGTAACCTTAGTGTAATATAAATCCGCCTTTTTCTGGTCGAACTTCGGATAGCCCTGACCTTTTTGATAAAGACCGATTGAAGACGGAAACGGCGTTGCCGACCATGTTCCCGACGCCGGATAAGCGGTCGCCAAATCCATGTTGTATCTTTCGGGATGAACGAGCGTCGGGTCAATGGCTTGAATAAAAGCTGTTTCATTAAGTCCGGCGTGTCCGCCGTCTTCGCCGAAAACTTCCTTTGTTTCGTCCGAAGCGAATGACCACCAATTGATAACTAGAGTTCGTACACGCTTTTCAATCGCAACTTCCGCCGCAACTGATTGCAAAACTGCGGTTTGCCCGCCTCCGTGTCCGTTTAAAATGATGATATTTTTGAAACCGTTTTTTGCTAATCCTTCTAAAATCTGCTTAACAAACGGACGATATGCCGATTCGGTAATTTGAAATGCGCCCGGATATGCTTCCATACTTCCTGTAATTCCGTACGGTAAAGTCGGCGCAATCATGGCATTAACTCTTTGCGCGATTGTTTTCGCCATCGCAAACGGAGCAGTATTATCTGCACCATTGTTGATAACGCCGTGCGGCTCTAAAGTTCCGGTCGGCAGCAGAACGGTTTGAATTTTCGACGGAACAGTTTCTTTAAATTCCATCCAGTTTATTCTATCCATTTCGCGTGTCGAAACTGTGTCTTTCGAATTTTTATTTGTTGATTGTTTTTGATTTGAAGTTTGTGCCAGCGTTGAAGTTTGCAGTGTGATTATAAAGATAAACAGGCAAATTGCTCTTTTCATTTTCCGACTCCTTTGAATTTTTTAACTATCATCGCGCAAAGGAATTTTATAAGCAACAATTTTTTCTGTGAAACCATTCGGGTGATTAAAGTGTGAGATTGGAATAATTTGTAAATGCAGATTTTTTATTTTTCGTCCGGCAAAACTTCCTGAACGCGCCCGACTTGACCGTCAGTTAAACGCACCTTTATTCCATGCGGGTGATTTGCTGAATTCGTCAGTAAATCCTTAACCGTTCCGACGGTTCGTCGTCCGGTTCGCTGGTCTTGTTTGAGGACGATTGCGACACGCATTCCGGGGCGAATGTCGGCGCGTTGTTTTCCGTTCATAGCGATTATTTTATTTGCAAGACTTCTTTCAAACAAGTTGTATAACAGTTTGATTTTCGCTCGGCTCGCATCTGCCACGCTTTTTCTGATTTCCGAACGCCGAAGGCGATTGCGTTTCTGCCGAATCGCTGCGAAATTTTATCTAAAGACTGCATTAATCTTTTGTCTTTTTCGTAATTTGCCTGATTGTAAAGCCTGAAGGTTTCGCGCTGTTCGGGCTGAAGTCCCTGCAAAATAACGCCGACTTTTTTGTAAAGAAAATCTTTCTTGTAGATTTGAACCAAGGCTTTTCGCGTCCAATCTCTTAGCTCTCTCGTTGAGTTTGTCGCATTAGCCAATTCTATCGTCAGCGAATTGCTGTATTGCGGGTGTTTTGAAAATCGGTTCGTCGTTAAAAAAACCGTTACGGCGCGCGCCGTTAATTTTTGACGACGCATTTTCTCACCGCATTTAACCAAATAATTGTCTAGCGCTTCTTTGAGATGTTCAAAATCGCCTGTCAAAATTCCAAATGAGCGCGAGCAAGTGATTGATTTTTTCGGCGGCGGCACAAGTTCTAAAGGCAAGCAAGCTTTTCCGTTTAACTCTTCGACAATTCTCGCGCCGACAACTGAGAGAAGTTTTCGCGCCCAGCGCCTGTCCATTTGTTTTAACTGCAAAGCGGTTTTTATTCCGAGCGCGTTTAATTTCTTAGCTGAATTGTAGCCGATTCCCCAAACGTCGCCGATTGGAGTTTGGTCTAAAACCTCGCACTGAATTGCTTCGTGCGTCATTTCAAACACGCCGAGATTTGCTTTCTTCGCCCGACGATTGGCAATTTTAGCGAGAGTTTTATTTGGTCCGATGCCGATTGAAACTGGAATGCCTGTCCATTTTTTGAGTTTTTCTTTTATCAAATGTCCGCTTTCGCTTAATTTTCCGATGTCTCGGTCGTCGTCTAAATTCAAAAACGCTTCGTCAATCGAATAAATTTCTGTTTCCGGCGCAAAATAAGTGAGCAGTTCCATTACGCGCGACGACATATCGCCGTAAAGCGTATAATTTGACGAAAAGACAGCGATTTTTTCCGTTTCCGCAAATTCGTCAATCTGGAAATAAGGCGTTCCCATTTTTATCCCTAATGCCTTCGCTTCTTCGCTTCTGGCAATGACGCAACCGTCGTTATTCGACAGAACAACAACCGGACGATTTCTTAATTTCGGCGCAAAAACGCGCTCGCACGAAACATAAAAATTGTTGCAGTCAACCAGGGCAATCATCTTTCAGTTATCAGTTACCAGCTTATTTGTTATCGCTTCTTAAAAAGATTGAATCGAATGCAGAACTTTCCCCCAAATCTCAAAATCGTCTTCCAATCCGATTTCAATCGGTTTGTAATCGACGTTTTCCGAGCAAAGCCAGACCGCGCCGTCATCGTGAATTCGCAGCCGCTTGACACACAAATCGTTGCCGACACGCGCGACGACAATATCTTTATCAATTGTTTCCGTCATTCGATCAACGATTAACAAATCACCCGAACAAATCAAAGTTTCCATCGAATCGCCGATAACCCGGATATAAAACGTCGTCAGCGGATGCTTGATTAAGTCTTTGTTCAAATCTATTCTGCCTTCGACGTAATCTTCGGCGGGCGACGGAAATCCGGCGGGAACACGCGACGAAATGAGCGGGCGGGCGAGTTTTCTAGTAAGATTGGGAGTGAAAATTCCCCAAACAGAGCATTGCATAAATTTATAAAACGAAACTCCAGACAAAATGTTGTAATTATGAAACAATGTATAACATAAGAAACAACAAAATGCCAGAGATTTTCATTTAAAGTTAAAAGACGAGTTCGAAAAACCGTCTTAAACAATCTTTGCTTAGGGAATTATCTTCTAAATTTTTTGCCATTGATTTGGAACGATTTTGTGTTCGCCCTAAACAAATTCTCGCGCGTCGTGCTGCCCGCTAAATAATCGCAAAGCACGCAAACCGCCGTAACCGCCAAACTGTCGTGGATTTATCCACCAACCAGCGCTCGCGTCCCAGATTTTTATTTCATTTTCGTCGCGCATAACGACCGCGCAGCCTTCGTGATAAATCAAATCCTCGTTAATCCAATGCGTTGAGGTTTCAACGCCGTCCCATTTTTGCGACCAATGTTGCGTCGCCTCTTTTGAATACTGCTGAACAAGCTGCACCGGATAGCTTTCAACTCCGCGAACGGTGAAAACTTCGTTTGCCAGCGATGCTTGTGCTCCGCAATCGAGCGCGTTTTGCTTAATCGCTTCGCACCAGTGAATCTGCCAGCGCGTCGGACCCCAATTATAATACTGGCGAATCCAGCGCGGTCCGGTCATTACGCTTCCGCCATTCAGATTGGAAAAGTCCATCGCCGAGAGCCATTCTCGTGCAACTTCGCAGCAAACGCTGCCATGATGCGATATGCGGGAAACTGGAAAATCCTGCCATTTTTCAAACGGCGCGGCAATTTCCACCAAATTTACTTCGTTAGTATCAAATGCTGTTTTAACCGCGTCCAAAGACATAACTCATACTCCTATCGTAAGCGCCCGCGTCGCAAAAAACGAGCAGGTCGCCGGGTTTTGCCGTTTCGGGCAGTTCGACGTGTGAGGCGACGACATCATGTTCCATACAAAGTCTGCCCAAAAAATAAGCCTTGCCGCGCCCCAGAGATTTCCAGCTCCCGGTCTCTCCATTTTGATGCAGAATGCGATGCGGGTAGAAAAAATACATCGGAAGTTCGGCAATCGAGCCGTCGACCACCACATCCGTTGCGTTTGGGAAATCTTGAATTTCCAAAATCCGCATTGCCAGCGCCATTGAAGGTTGCGCTAACGCTTTGCCCGGTTCAGAAATAATTTGTTTGACATTCGGCAGATATTCGCCGACGCTTTGGACGGCTTTTTTAAATTGTTCGTCCGCGCCTTCGTGCCAGTCGTCGGGAAACCAACCGCCGCCGATGTCTAAAATTTCAATCGGTCTTCCCGCCAACGCTTCAATCGAACTGCACCATTTGAGCATTGATTCAAAAAGATGCCACCATTGCCCGACGCCGACGCTGCTGCTCGCCATATGAAAATGGATACCGAAACCGCTTTCACGCGGCAGCGTTTTGATTGCTTCGATTAGCTCGCCGAAAAGTTCCGGCGTGTCAATCGGAATGCCGAAACGCGATGGAATATTCGGCATTCTAAGCCGCATGCCGGCGATTTTTGCTTTCAGTTCGCCGCTTTCCAACGCCGCGACGACTCTTTGCAAATCGGCAATCGAATCGGCGAAAACTGCGTGAATCGGCTCATTCGGCAGATGCTCTTTGTGCCACCATTTTCCGGGTCCGTTCAAGATAATTTGTTCGGGTTTGAAACCGACTTCGAGCGCTTTGCTGACTTCGAGCGGGCTAATCGCTTCGGCAAGAAATCCGGCTTCATACGCTTGCTGCACGAGCCGCGCGTCCGGGTTTGTTTTCATACTGTAAGCGTTTATTACCGCAACATCTTCGGTGCTGAGATTTCCCGCAATTTTCGCGGCACGATTGAAATGCTCGGACGCTGTTTTTTCCAAATATAAAAATGACGGAGTTTGAATCTGCTCAAAATCAAAATCGGAAATATCGTCCATAAACGACGAAGGCACAATCGTCAATTCTTTTCCGTTTAATTTTCCGTAACCATTTCCGTTCCCGTTTCCATTTCCGTTTTGACCATTAAGATTCATTCCGTGAAGACGATTGGCAAAGCCTAAAAGTCCCGAAGGATGTTTGAGCGAATGTCCGACGACGCCGGCGAAAGGTTCAGGTAAAGGAGGTAAAGGCATTTCGGGATGAACCGGAATTTCCAAAACGACGCGCGTAAATTCATCGGTTACGGCGGGAGATTTTTGCGCAGGAACATCGCTTGCGCGTTCAACTAAGATTGCTGACATATTGTGTCCGGCTATGGTTGCGCCGTGAATCCAAGCCGGATAACGCGGATTGCATTCAATCATCCACAACTGCCCGTCCGGGTCGCGCACCATTTCGAGTTCGGCGCCGCCCGTCCAATTTAAATCTTTGACGACTTCGCAGAGCGGCTCGTAAAATTCCGTCGGAACAACCGAAACGTCGCCCGCCCAGGTTTTGTTCATTTCCGTCAAATCGCGTTTGCGCATCGAAACGGCGTGTAGCAATTCGCCTTTGTAGGCGCTGAAACTGATTGATTCTTCGTAGCCGGTAACGTGCGTTTGCAGAAAAAGTTTTTCAGTTGACCAGGCGCTTGAGAAAGCATTCCGCATATTCTCAAATTCCGTCCAGTTTCTTGTTCTCGCCGCATCGTAATACGGACCTTTAAGCCAAACTTTCCAATCGTGCTTGCGGCAAAAAGCGTGTAAATCCCAATCGGAAATCTCGGTTGTTACAAACGGCGGAATTTTGACGGGCAATTTTTCGTGCGCCGGAATTGCCGGTTTTGAAACCTGGTACAATCCTTCCACAGGCGGCGTCAGCAAATTTGGATGACCTTCGGGAAAAACGCTTGCCAGCCACATAATTTCCAAATCGATGGCGGAAATATAAAACGCGCCCGCGTCTAAAACTCGCCCGATTTCACGAGCGTGAGCGTCCAAATTGAGTTCGTCCCAAGGTCTTTGCAGCCAAATTTCATCAAAATCCTGCCAGTGAATTCCCGAACAGCGATTCGAGTATTCGACGCCGACTAAAAGCGCGTCAGGATAAGCCAAACGCAACGAACGCGCAATGCCTACCCCTGGCTGCGGATTTGTTCCGCTGTAAAGACCGCTAATATAAATTTTCATATAAATATAAAATTTGTAAAAAAAAGAGGATTTTTGCTCCTCTTAATTTAATACTGAAATAAAAATGTTCGCCTTTTACAGGCGTAATAAAATCAAATTACTCGCCTTTCAAAGCTGCCCAAAACGAAGGCGTTGACGCGAGATTGTATTCCGGCTTCGGAATCTTCGCTTTGAATTCGTCGGTAAAATGACCGTCAACTCTGATGCTGAATGACAAACCGTCGAATGGGTCACTGCCGTGAAATTGATTGACCGAATCGAACCACGCCGTGTATGTGTCAACGTATTTTTTCTCGCCTGTTTTATGATTGAGCATATAAAACGGCTTTTTCAAATTCGTCCGAAACCACAAAAAGTCGTGACAAAGCTCGGTTTCAATGTGGTCGCGATGCGCGGGAACTTCACGCGCAACATTGTCATACATAATCAACATTCTGCCGGTTGATTTGAACGGCAAAGTCTTGATGAAATCCATCAACAGAGAAAATTCGTTTGCCGCTTCGGTCGGATGCCAAAGTTCCGTTTTATCAAGGTCAAAATAACTGTCCGGCATTTCCGAACAAGCCAGATAAATCATTCTTGAACCGGGTCTATCAGGGTTTGAGTCATCTAATTTATAAGGTCCGGTATAAAATTTATAATCCTTTTGCACCTGCAATCGCCGTTTAACTCTTTGCGTAATGTAACCGTCGAGCGAGCGCAGCCGTCCAATATCTACAAATTCATCAAACGATTTGTAAGAAGGATACAAAATGCGCGGGTCAACCGCCGTATTTTCATCAAATTCGCCGAAATCAATCGTTTCCGCCTGTCCTTCTAAAATTTGCCCTTGAACTGTGTTACGTTTAGTTAATTCTTCTGTTTTAATCATATAAATAATTTTGTCCGCCTGTTTGAGACATCGTTGCCATTTAATTTTCGCGCTCTAATTTTTGAAAATTAAAGGCACAATTAAATCAAAAAATTTTATCTTTCACAAAGAGGCAACGATATTGTTAGCGTCCAAAATTAAAATTATAATCTCGGATTTACCGCATTTATATTTTTTAATGCTTTGGAAAGATATAAGTTTTTATGTAGCAAAGTCTGTATGCTCTAATACAAAAACTTCCGGTTCAATTTAAGATTGTATGCAAGCCCACAATGCGGGCGTAGATGCAATGTTAAAAGATGGTTTCGGAATGTGCCTTCTGAATTCATCGGTAAAAATGCCGTCAACTCTAACGCTGAATGAAAAACCGTCATACGGGTCAACTCCATGAAACTGATTTACCGAGTCAAACCAAGCGCTGTAGGATTCGACATATTTCTTTTCTCTCGTTTTATGGTTGAGCATATAAAACGGCTTGTTCAGTTTTGTGCGAAACCAGATGAATTCGTAGCAAATGTCCGTATCCAGATGGTCTCGGTGCGCGGGAACAGGTCGCGCCGCATCATCGTAAATAATCAGCATTCTGCCCGTCGCCTTAAACGGCAGCGTTTCGATAAAATCTATCAAAGGAGAAAAATTTTCGGCGTCTTCGGTTCGTTCCCAAAGCTCGGTTTTATCCAGGTCGTTGTAAACGGAAGGTTGTATGACTTTTGGACGCGAAAGCCATATTTCTCGCGCACCCGGTTGATGCAGGCTATCCGCTTCAAGCCGGTAAGCGTTTAGAAAATATTCTTCCGCTTTCGTCGCAATGCGCTCTTTTATTTTATCCGTGACGTATTCGTCGAGAGATTTTAATCTTTCAACGTTAACGAACTCGTCAAGCGATTTGTAAGACGGGTATTTTATCCGCGCGTCGGTTTTTGCGTTATCAACCTTCGAGATGAGAAATTCATCGCTGAGAATTCCGCTTTCCGGATTTTTTACTGAATCAACAACCGCTTTGTTTTGCCCGATTGTTTTAATCATAAGATTAAATAAAAAACGAACAAAATATTTAATAAGTTCAATGGTTACATAAGTTAACAGTAATGTCAAACCTTCCTTTTTTATAAAATTATAAACTTTATATTTGTTAGAAACATTAGAAGATAAACAGTTACTTTAAAG
>JAIVJJ010000373.1 GCA_020200095.1 Acidobacteriota bacterium
GGTGTAGAGCGTGAAATGGAAAATCGGTTGCTTATCTTTCGGCAGCAACTCCTTTGTCGTGCGAACCTGCGTTTCGATGACATCTTGAAAAATTTTCGATTTATCCGCCTCGCTCATATCCTTCGGAAACGTATAACTGCGGTCGTCCGTGCCGCGCAGACCGACGGGATAGATTGCGTCAAGCTCGCGGTTTTCCGACACGCCGCCGCGCCAGTAATTAAGCATTCCTTCACGGTTCGTCAGCCAATCCCAAGTCGTTCCCGCATTGCGGGCTTTACCTAAACCGAAGCGGTCAAAACCGAACGGATTTGAGAGCAAAATGTCGTAGTGATGCGAGGTATAGAACAATCCCCAATCGCTGGCAATCTTCTGCACTTCAAAGCGACGGTGCGCCCGCGTATAAGGCGCGACCATGTTAAAGCGCAAGCGTAAAGCGGTCTCAAAAAAGCGTTGATACCATTCGGTCGGAACGTCGCCGATGCGTAGAGGGTACCCGCTATCCTCAAACGGACGCGGCAAAATATCCTCGTCATCATGGAAAAAACCGCGATATTTGACGGTCGGAGAATTTGCAAAATAGTCGGTCTTTTTCAACACCAACTTGGAATGCTTTTCAGGAGTGTAACCCGTCCAAAGATAGAGCGGGTCAATGCCCAACCGCTCGCTTAAAGCATAGGCGGCGAACGCCGTTCCGCGAAAGTTTGCCCCGACGAGCCAGACCGCGTTCTCGCTCGTGAGAATCTGGTGCGCTTCCCAATGTCCGCGCAGTTTGGCTTGTGCAATTTGTCGAGGAACGCCCCCGTTGCCTACAGTCACTAAGTGAATGGCAACACGCTGCCCGCTTGACGTTGAGACGACCTGCGGTTTGAAGCCGCTTATCTTCTCAATGTCGGCGGCGAGAAAAGCGGCAGCCTGCTTAACGGCAGAGTGTTCTTTTTCCGAAATGACGATTTCACAGCCCGCGTTTCGGTCTGCAAGAATGACGTCACCCGCTTGCACTCCGACGGTTGCCACCCATGAACCGCGAACCTGAGGTGACCACTCTTGCGCTCCGGCGGTTCCCAACAGAATGCCAATCCAAACCAAACAGACGACGCCCATCAAAGTTTGATTTTTCATGCTCATCAGCCGCCTGTGCTGCAACGATCCGGTTTTCCAAAACACGCTCGCTTCAATTTCCCGCAGTGCAAACTAATGAAAGACCAGTTCCATCAGAAATTAACTACTTCGCAGTTGGTTTGCGTCCCCCAGCCAGACTCTCTTGATGCGACGGCACAATTGGCAGATTCTTTGTTGACGATGGATCGGCGGCGGCACGCAAGAGGTTGATTGTCAACAGACGCGCCGCCGGATCAACCGCAACGGATTCTTCGAGATCAAGGTCGCACACCCACACGCGACCAAGTCCAACGGGAATCTCAAACAGCACCGTCATGTACTGCTCCGGCACTCGCTCCGCCGGGATGTAGCTGTGTGCAGGAATGAATCTAATTAGCTCGCGCGCCTTTCCATACGGTCGCAAGCGGTGTGCGCTGCTTGCGACGAAGACACGCCAATCGTCTTTGCGTCCCCACCATTTAATATCCATCGCTTGCAAACCCGCGACGAGTTTCGTCCCGGCGGCGGGAGCAAGGTCGGCGTATTCGCCCGTGACTGTTTTCGTGTCGAGTACGTCGTTCGGGAATAACTCTTGAACATTCTTGCCGGGCGAAAACAGGATGACCGTCGCCCCATCATTTGCCATCTGACGAACGCGCCCGCCGTCTTTAAGTTGATCAAGCGAAGCATTCTCTCCCAACAAGATGACCGTCGCCGAAGGCTCGCGCACCGCGCTTAAATCATCACCAACCGAACTAAACTGCTTCGACTCGCGGACGTATCGTCCTAACTCAGGACTAAGCGAAATGCTGATAGCGGCAGGGGAAGTTCGCGGGTTTGTGCTGGTTGGCTTTTTGAAGATTTCGATTAAATCAAGTGTGCGGCTGATCTCCGTTTTACCGTTGAGCAGTCGAACGACAACCTGCACGGGTCGGCGCGGCTGTGCAATCTGCGGGAAGCGCAAGCGCACAGGCACGCGCGCGGTCTGGTAGTAAGGCAAGGAATCAATCCGCCCGACACTCGTTGTAGTGATCTCTCTTTTCGTCGCCGGATCAATGAGCGCGAACTGCAACTCTAGGTTGCGGTGATCTCGAAAATCATCATCATCGTTCGTGACGAAGATTGCCGTTTCAACTTCCTCGTTCTCGTAAAATCGTCGCCGCCCTGTTTCAAGCGCCAGACCGACGGGCGACCATGCATCACGCACGCTTTCATAAACCGGATAAGGGCGAACGCGCGTCGCGTCGTAGCTGTGCGCGAACCAGCATTCGTTCGAGAACAAGAGAAAACCTGCGGTGCGGTCGCCACGCTGAAACCTGAGTTGCTCCGCCCAACGCTTTGTCACCGCGCGATTGTGTTCGAGAAACACCGCCGGGTCGCTGCCGGGATAAGCGTCCTGCCCAACCCATGCTTGCGGTGTCAGCAAGTCGCGCGTGTAGCGCAGCACGGGCAAGCCCGTATCTAAATCTGGATAACCCGTTGACATCTCCTGCCCGATCAGCGGGCGTCCGGGCGTCAGGTTCTTGATGTCAGCGTTCGTGTCAATGACAAACGGTGAGTCGCTATACCAACCGCGATAACGGTGTACGTCGTCAACATCGCCGTCGTCAAGGTTGTTCGGCTTCAAGCTCTCTTGGTAAAAATCTGTTTCCCTCTGGTAAGTAGAATCGGCGACGACGGGGCGGTAGGGGTCTAGGCGGCGTGTCTGTTTGACGACCTGCGAGAGCAGTTTCCACTTCTTCACGTTCTTGCTATCGCGCAACAGAAGTTCGTTGCCAATCGTCCACAGCAGAATCGAAGGATGATTTCGCGCGCGCTTGATAACATCTTCGTTCTCAGTCAGCCAATGCTCGAAGATGTCGCGCGGAGGCAGATCGATCTTGCCCGCCAAAGCCCACGGGCGCACGCCTTCTACACTGACGCCAAGACCGATCTCATCCGCCGCATCGAGCCACGCTTCGTTCCAAGGCATCGCGTGTGTGCGCGTCACGCGCTGGTTGCCGTCGTGCATCAACCGGATGAGCTTGCGCGGCAGTTGGGGGTCGAATGGATTCTTGCCGTAGGGAAGTTGATTAGCACCGCGCAGCCAGTATGGTTTGCCGTTGAGGTAAAACTTGTTGCCGCGCGCTTCAAAAGTGCGAAAGCCGACATTGCGCGTCCACTTATCAAATAACTCGCCGGTTTCGCTCTCCAGCGTCACATCCAGACGGTAAAGATTCGGATCGGCGGGCG
>JAIVJJ010000374.1 GCA_020200095.1 Acidobacteriota bacterium
GCGTTATTACGCCTTCATTAACCTGCGCGATAACTTCGTCAACTACCTTTAATTCGCTTTCCTGGGCGAAAGCCGAAAAATTTGCTGAAAATAAAACTGCAATTAAAAAAATTGCGGAGCTTATATGTTTCACTTTTTTACTCCTTCAGAAAAAACTTTTACTGGAATTCTAGTGTTTAATAATGATTTTTTGCAACTTGGGCTTTGATGCAAAAAGCGGACTTCGAGTTTATCAACCGTTTGCAAGTTTATAAATTTCAGAAAGAAATTTGCGAAAGGTGTCTTCATCGTCAAAAACCAAATCGCTCTCTACAACAAAACACGGCAAATTAAAATTCAAATCTTTTAGCTTAACCGCGTCTTTTGCGGTCGTCAGCAAAATCTCCGCACCTTTTTGTCGGGCGATTTTTTCGAGCTTTTCAATGTCGGTTTGTTTATAAAAATAATGGTCGGGAAACTTTTGCGTTGCAGCTAAATTAAAATTCTCACGTCTTAACTGTTCAAAAAAGTTTTCGGGATTTCCCAGCGCGCAAAAAGCTAATGCCTTGTCCTTTGTCCTTTGTTCTTTGTCCTTAGCTGTTTGCGTGCTTTGCGCATTTGCGGAAAAATCTCCTAAATCAATCAAATTCGATATTCTATTTCCAGACACGAAGATTCTGCAATGCTCATTAATTTTTGAAATTTCAAATTTCAAATCAGTGATGTGTTTTTCCTCACACAAATTCGCCCGCGTAATCACAATAGCGGAAGCGCGGCTTAAATTCTCTAAAGGCTCGCGTAAAACACCCGTCGGCAAAAGTTTTTCGTTTCCAAACGGATTGGTCGCGTCAACAGTTACAATATCCAAATCGCGCCGAACGCGCCGATGCTGAAAGGCATCATCTAAAACAAAAACGGTAATTCCAAACTTTTCCCGTGCCCAATTTCCAGCCGCAATGCGGTTTGCGTCCGCCACGACAATGGCTTTTCCCAAAAGTCTTACGGCGAGTTCAAATGGCTCATCACCCGCTTGTTTAGCATCAACCAAAACCTTTTCGCCGTCAGCAACCAAAATTCTTTTTCTCGAATTTATGCGCCCGTAACCGCGTGAAAGAACGCATACCTTCTCACCATTTTTATATAGAAGCTCCGCAACAAATGCGACAAGCGGAGTTTTACCCGTTCCGCCAACCGTGATATTCCCAATGCTGATAACCGGAACACCAAGCGAGAACGATTCGAGGATGCCTTTTTCGTAAAGCGAATTTCGCGTTCTAATAATTATGCCATAAATCCAAGATAACATAGCATTTAGTGGTGAGTTGTAAACGGTAAACTATAAATAATATATAGTGAATTAAAATTCTATTGAACTTTAACCGTTCACTAGACGGTAAGTTAATTTCTTCGGCATTCTCATATTACACATAAACAGCTAGCAAAGAAAAAGGTGCGATTTTATATAGCACTTTTTGCGCTTCCGAGTTTTTAAGTATCATTTGAAAAAAGATGGCGACGTTTTGTAAAGTATAAAACGAAGTATTTGTCGGGGTTTGACAATAATTCTGACATTTCAAAAAAAAACGGTTATAATCAAATTTGTCCAAGTTCGCGTTCGATACTTGGATTTTTCAATTTTTGAAATATCGGAATTTATGAGCAAACGTGATTACTACGAAATTTTAGGTGTGAGCCGCAACGCCGGCGAAACAGAAATTAAAGCGGCTTATCGTAAACTAGCGGTAAAGCATCACCCGGACAAAAATCCTGACGACGCGCAAGCCGAAGAAAAATTTAAGGAAGCAGCGGAAGCTTATTCGGTGCTTTCAGACCAGAGCAAACGCGCGGCTTACGATCGTTTCGGACACTCAGGCGTCGGCGCGGGCGCGGGAAGCGGCGGTTTTAATCACGGATTTTCCAACATTGAAGATATTTTTGACCTTTTCGGCTTTGGCGATATGTTCGGCGGGCAAGGCAGAGGAAGTTCGCAGCGCACGTCCGCGGCTCGCGGTGCGGATTTGCGGTACGATTTGGAAATTACGCTTGAAGAAGCATCTGCGGGAAAAGAAGAAAAACTCAACATTCCGCGTCTTGAAAAATGTGGCGAATGCGAAGGCAAAGGTGCGGAAAAGGGAACCTCAGCCGAAACCTGCACGACCTGTAACGGAAGCGGACAGACGCGCTATCAACAA
The DNA here is from genome assembly GCA_020200095.1 of Acidobacteriota bacterium. Taxonomy (GTDB): domain Bacteria; phylum Acidobacteriota; class Blastocatellia; order Pyrinomonadales; family Pyrinomonadaceae. The sequence goes on from JAIVJJ010000374.1 coordinate 2,172, forward strand.
GGGTTTTTCTCTGTGTTGCGAACTTGTCCGAATTGCGCGGGCAAAGGACAAATTATCAAAAATCCGTGCAAAAAATGCCACGGCGCGGGGCGCATCGAAAAGGAAAAAACTCTGGGAGTAAAAATTCCGGCGGGCGTCGAAACAGGCTCGCGGTTGAGAATTAGTGGCGAAGGCGAAGCCGGGCTAAACGGCGGCGGAGCGGGTGATTTATTCGTTGTTATCCACGTTAAAGAACACGAAATGTTTGAGCGGCAAGGCGCAAACCTTTACGTTTCCGTTCCGGTTTCGTTTGCGCAAGCCGCGCTCGGGGCTGAAATAAAAGTTAAAACTTTAGACGGCGATGAAGACTTAAAGATTCCGGCGGGAACGCAAACTGGAACGGTTTTTCGCCTTAAATCGAAAGGAATGCCAACTCTAGGCGGACGCGGAAAAGGTGATTTGTTTGTTGCCGCAACGATAATAACGCCGAAAACCTTAACTAAAGAACAGCGCAAATTACTTGAACAACTTGCCGAAGTCGAAAACATAGACTTTCAAGACCAATCGTTTATAGATAAGTTTAGAAACATATTTGGTTAGAAACTGTTAAGCACAAATAAAAAAGCCGCATATTAACGGCTTTTTTATTTGTGCTTTTACCAAAAATTAACCTTCGCGCTTTTTATCGGAAGCTGTTTTTAGTGCTTCAAATGTCGGCGCCCACAAACCGACAAAAATTCCTTCTAATCTTTTACCTGATAAAAATAAAGCTATTGACGCTCCAATTGAGCCAATCGTCAAAATGTGAAATAAACTCACCCCAGTTGCTTGCTTCGTAGATTTATCCGCGCTTCTAAGAACCGATTCGGCAATATCTTTTTTTGGTTCAGGATTTGCCGAGTAATCCTGATTGTGTTGCGCTGTTGCTGCTTGTGCCATAATAATCTCCCTTGCTCGTTCGTTTTTAATTTTGGAGAGTTTTGTAACTCTTCACAAAGCTATTCGACAAAAATAAAACTTTGGATTTAAATTTTCGCACAAATTTATTTATTTTAATTTCGCATTATTGCAATTTCGCTTTCACAGTCTCGCTGACTAACCTCCCATCAACTGTTTTTCCTGCAAGTTTTGCTTGGGTGGTTTTCATAACCGCGCCCATCTCCTTTATCG
>JAIVJJ010000375.1 GCA_020200095.1 Acidobacteriota bacterium
AATTCTGTTCGATTTCTGGTTGAACTTCTGCTTGTGTCTCGTCGGTAACAGAAGTTTGTTCGGCTTCAGGTTCTGCGATATTCGTTTCTTCAGCCGCCGCGCTTTGCTCCGGTTCTTGCATTTCCGCTTTCGCCTCCGGCTGAACATCAGGTTTTGCTTCGCCGATTAGTTTAACGACAACCGCCAAATTGCGCGGCACGGCGTTAATAACCGTAACTATGCGTTGTGCTTGCGCGTTTAAGACAAACATTAATTTGGAAATAAGCACTTCTTTTGAAGGCAGGCTGGCAATTGACTCGACTTGTTTCGCGTCAACCACTCTGCCTTCGACAATTCCTGCTTTAAATGTGTAAATATCGGCGTTCTCTTTAACGAATTTTGAAACTGCTTTTGACAAAACAACAGCGTCGTTTTCCGTCCAAGCAATTCCCGTTACACCTTTGAAATACTCGCTTGCATTTTCGTAGGGCGTTCCTTTAACCGCAATACGCGCCAGAGTGTTTTTAACAACTTGATATTCCGCTCCGGCATCGCGCAATTGATTCCGAAATTCCTGGTCTTTGTTGACGGTTAACTTGCTAAACCCAATAATCATTGCCGATTTTGAGTTGTTTAATCGCTCCGTGATAGCGTTCAAATCTTCCTGTTTTCTTTCTCTTGTTTTCATTTTCCTTTTCGCTCCTTAGGTTTATGCAAACGCTAATTCATCGAGCAAAACGCCCGGACTCATCGTCGCCGCCAAGTTGATTTTCTTTAAATAACGCCCTTTCGCAGTCGTCGGCTTGGCTTTCATCACGGCGTTGATTAAAACTCTAGTGTTTTCAAGTAGTCTTGCTTCATCGAACGAAACTTTTCCAACCGGCGTGTGAATAACTCCGGTTTTATCAACGCGATACTCAACCTTTCCGGCTTTGGTTTCTTCGATAGCTTTTTTAATATCCATCGTCACCGTTCCGGTTTTCGGATTCGGCATTAGTCCTCGCGGACCTAAAACTTTTCCGAGTTGTCCGACGCCGCGCATCATATCCGGCGTAGCGATTACGGCGTCAAAATCAAGCCATCCGCCTTTAATTTTATCAACTAATTCGTCACCGCCCGCAAAATCCGCACCAGCTTCTTCGGCTTCGCGGATTTTATCGCCCTGCGCGATAACGACAATTACTTTAGCTTTTCCGCCCAAACCGTGCGGCAAAACAATCGTTCCGCGCACAAGTTGATCAGCTTTACGCGGGTCAACGCCGAGCCACATTGTCAATTCAACTGTTTCGTCAAACTTAGCGAAAGCAACTTCTTTCACCTTCGCCACGGCTTCTTCCAAATTGTGTTTTTTATTCGGCTCAATCTTTTCTACAGCCGCCGTATATTTCTTTCCTCTTTTCATTTCTACCTCCGAGGTTCAAGCGAACTGTTTTGCAATTCTCCCTCTCTTTACAAGGATAAAGGCGAAGGGCGAAAGGATAAAAGCTAAGGAATTGTTTTTTTACTTTCGCCTTTCGCCTTTATCCTTCCACAGTAAGCCCCATACTTTTCGCCGTGCCTTCGATGGTTTTCATTGCTGATTCCAGATTTGTTGTGTTCAAATCTGGCATTTTTTTCTTAGCAATTTCTTCAATATTGGCACGCGAAATTGTTCCGCTTTTCTCACGATTTGGCGTTCCCGAACCTTTTGCAATTCCCGACGCTTTGCGAAGCAAGTCGGCGGCAGGCGGAGTTTTCGTTTCAAATGTAAACGAACGGTCTGCGTAAACCGTAATAACTACGGGAACTTTCATATCCGGATCATCATTCGCCGTTTTTGCATTAAACGCTTTGCAAAACTCCATAATGTTGACGCCGTGTTGTCCCAAAGCTGGACCAATCGGCGGCGCGGGATTCGCTTTGCCCGCCGGAATTTGTAATTTGATATATCCTGTAATCTTTTTAGCCATAAATATTTAGTGGTGAGTGGTGAACTCTGAACGGTGAGTTTTTGACTTTAACTAATCACTCACCGTTCAGAGTTCACCACTCTTTACTCTTCTTCTGCAAATGTAACTTTCTCAACGTCTAAAAAATTAAGTTCAACCGGCGTCGAGCGTCCGAAAATTGTTACCGTAACTTTCAAAGTCGTTTTTTCTTCGTTTATTTCTTCGACCTTGCCGGTAAAACTTGCAAACGGACCTGATTTAATGCGAACAACCTCGCCGATTTCGTAAGAAAACTTCGGTTTCGGTTTCTCAGCCGCGATTTCCACATTGTGGACAATCTGGTCAACTTCCAGCTGCGTCAGCGGCGTCGGATTTTTTCCGCCTAAAAAGCCCGTAACTTTCGGCGTAGATTTTATCGCGTGAAAAACATTATCGGGAATCCGTGCTTGTTCGTTGCATTCTATTTCAACCAGAACATAACCGGGATAAAACATCCTTGAAGATTCAATGCGCTTGTTGCCGCGCATTTCGACAACCGTTTCCTTCGGCAGCAAAACCTCAGTTATTTGCTCGCCCAAATCCATATCACGAATACGTGCGTTCAGACTTTCAAGCACCTTATTTTCGTGTCCTGAATATGTGTGGATAAAATACCACTGTCTCATCTTTGAATCCTTATATACCGACAATCTTATTTATCAGCCAAGTCAAGCCTTCTAAAAGATAGACCCACGCTTGGTCAACTAAAAAAAGATAAATAGCAAAGAAAATAACGTTGATAATAACGATAATCGTTACGTTCTTAACGGTATCCGAAGAAGGAAACGAAGTTTTGTCTAATTCTTCACGCGTCTTGCGAATGAATTCGCCGACGCCTTCCTTCTCGCCTTTGTTATCAACTGCTTCCGACACGGCTTTTTCTCCTTAAAAATCTATTCTGGCAGGGGTACCAGGACTCGAACCCGGACCTACGGTTTTGGAGACCGACATGCTAACCATTGACACCATACCCCTTCATTAGTTGTGAGTGAAGAGTGATAAGTGGTGAGTTAAGGAATTTTCTTCAACTCACCACTCACAACTCACAATTCACCACTGATTTATTTATTTTCTCTGTGTAAGCGATGGCAACGACAGCGCCGGCAAAATTTATTCAACTCCAACCTTCCGGGCGTGTTCTTTTTGTTTTTTGTCGTTACGTAATTGCGTTCTTTGCACTCCGTACATTGCAATATAATATTATCGCGTGGCATAACTTTTACCTCTATACTTAAAACTATTCGACGATATCGGAGACAGTACCAGCGCCGACGGTTCGTCCGCCTTCTCGAATAGCAAACCTGAGTCCTTTCTCCATCGCTATCGGCGCTATCAATTCGATCTCCATCTGGATGTTATCA
>JAIVJJ010000019.1 GCA_020200095.1 Acidobacteriota bacterium
TGCAGATAGTTTGTGCGGCGATGAGAAAACTACTGCACATCGCTTTCGGAGTTCTCAAGCACAAACGAGCTTTTGACGCGAGTTTAGCTTTTTCTGCTTGACTGTCAAGACAGTATCTACTTTTTTATAACGTTTCTTCTGAACTTGCAGCTTGCGCGGTTGCCCGTTTCCGCCCAGGTCAGATACTGTGTTGTGTTGTCAAGCGACTTTTGTCCTTTTCATCCAGTTCGGGTCAAACGGTTTTCCGGTTTTGAGAACTCCATAAGCCAGATGAATCAGTTTCCGCATCGCCGCGCCAATGACCGACATTTTGCATTTGCCGCGCGTCCGTAACGGTTCAGCCCAAGCCTTGAAGAAGTCGCTGCATCTGAGGGCGGTGATTGCCGGAAAGTAAAGCGCTTTGCGAAGACGAGCATTGCCGATTTTTGACAAGCAAGCGCGTCCTCTTACGGAAGTTCCCGACCGACGCTCGCGCGGCACGAGTCCGGCGCAAGCGGCGGCTTGCCGCGCGCTTCGGTAGTGCTTGATATTAACAATCTCGGCAAGCAGTAAAGCGGCTTTGGATACTGTTCGATCTCGAAGCGCGGCAAGAGACGGACGACGGGAGCGCTCTCTGACGTACTGACTCTTTAATTAGTCATATCTCAACCTCGTCTTCACCGTCGCCCTTTGGTTGTCAAAGTTTGCAGCTTTGACTACCTTCTGTCAACATACAATCTCAACCGTTATGCTTTTTTCTCGTTGCTACAATCACTAGGAGGAACACGAAATGCGAATAGCCAAGAATGACATTCCCGTTAGAATTAATGCGCCGGGTGCAGTAGCTCGCCAAAAGATGAATTTTGGCGATGCCTCCGGATACGGCAAAATGAGCGGAGAGTATTTTTCTCTAGCCGCTGGCGCGGATATTGCGCCGCTGCTCAAAGGGCTGGAGGGCGATTTGTGCCAAGCTCCGCATTGGGGCTACCTTTTGCAGGGACAAGTTACCGTCACCTACGCCGACGGCACAGAGGAAGTCGTAGGCGGCGGCGACTTATTTTACTGGTCGCCCGGACACACGGTGCGAGTCGGTGAAGATGCCGAGGTGATTCTGTTCAGTCCACAAGACGAGCATAGCAAGGTCATAGACCATATGCTGGACAAGATGGCTGGCTAAGTCAAAGACAACGACGACAAGCATAACAATTCAATAGACGTGAGGGCGCGGGCAGCGACTTTCTTAAAATGGTGTCTGTTTCCCTTTACTTGCGTGTCGGCGGTTTCGCCCCACGTCATCTCAGCAGTTCGGCATCTTCACTTGACTTGTCAGTTAAACTATTTGAAGGAGATTCAGAGATATGGCTATCATTTTAATAACCGGAACAAACAGCGGAATCGGAATGGCGACCGCTTTGCATCTGGCGGAAAAAGGTCATCGCGTTTATGCCAGTATGCGCGACCTTAAGCGCGGAGATGATTTGCGCCAAGCGGCTCAGTCAAAAAATTTGTCGCTCGAATTCATTCAGCTTGATGTCAACGATGAAACTTCCGTTCAAAAAGCCGTTGCCGGTATTCTTGAGCGTGAAAAACAAATTGACGTTCTGATTAACAATGCCGGAATTGGACCACTTGCCACAATCGAAGAAGCTGATGACGCAATGGCGAAAAGCGTTTTCGAGACTAACTTTTTCGGCGCGTTGCGAATGATTCGCGCCGTTTTGCCTGCGATGCGCCAGCAGCGAAGCGGCACGATTGTTAACATTAGCTCTGTAGCGGGCAAAGTCGCTGCCTCTTGTATGGGAATTTACGCGGCGAGCAAATTCGCTCTTGAAGCCGCCAGCGAAGCGTTAGCGCAAGAAGTCTTTCCTTTCAGCATTCGCGTTCGCGTCATCGAACCCGGCTTTATCGTTACGCCAATCTTGGATAAGGTTTTGAGCAGCCTTTCAACAGCAACTGATTCAGCTTATCCGAATGTTATCGAGCGTACGCAAATGATGTTCACCCAAGGGCAGCAAATTGGCGGCGACCCACAACTAGTTGCCGAAACAATTGAGTCGGCAATTAACGACACTGAGCCAAAACTACGCTACACAGTCGGCGACGGAGCGCGAGCTTTTACCGACGGGCGAGCGCGAATGACAGATGAAGAATGGATTGCAATGGGGCGACACGATTCAATCGAAGGCTATTTTCAGGAATTTGCAACGCGCTTTCCGATGTCGGCTTAAAGATACGGGGACTTTAGTTATGCGCGGCGATGCCGAACATTTCCGTGGATGTGAGAGCGAAATAGCTACTTTGTTTTTCACATTGTCTTTTGAAAATTAGCGAGCTTGGGGGTGATTTCGCGCCACGTTATCTCAGCCGTTAGCAATACAGTTTTAGACAATACCAACTGTTTCGGAATTATATGGTTCTTGTTTCAGGCATCGGTTATTCAAACATGAGTGATTTGTCGTTCGGGCGCGTTTTGCTTGACGAACTCGGGAAATTGGATTGGTCGGAAAACGTTCACGTCGAAGATTTAAACTTCGGTCCGATTATGATTTATCAGTGGTTTGAAGAAACGCCGATGAAATTTGATAAATTGGTTTTGCTTCATGCCGCCAAACGTGGGCGCAAGCCGGGAACGCTGGAAGTTTATCGCTGGGAAGACCCGCAGCCGAGCGACGAAGAAATTCAACAGAGCATCGGTGAAGCGGTAACGGGCGTTCTCAGTCTGGAAAATCTGTTGATTGTCTGCGGGCATTTCAAGGTTTTGCCCAAAGAAGTAACAATTGTCGAAATCGAGCCGGAAAAAGAAGAATACGGATTGGAGTTTAGTCCCGTTGTCGCCGCTAAAATTGGCGAAGCGATTGAGATTGTAAAACGCGAAGCGGCGAGGGATGACAATTGATGAGTGAAGTTCAAGAGCAATATCTCAATGCCGAGGGAATGGTCGAGCAATTGAACACGCTCGTCGAAGAGATTGAAAGTTACCCGGACGCGAAAATTCGGGAGAAAACTCTTGATTTGGTGCAAATTATCCTCGCGCTCCACAGAGAAGCGTTGCGCCGGGTATTAACATCATTTGATTCATTGCCGGAGAAAGAGCAGATGCTTTCGCGGATAGCGGCGGATGATGTTGTCCGCGCCATTTTGCTTATTCACGGACTTCTTCCAAACGATTTGCAAACGCGAGTTGCGATAGCCATTGATGAACTTCGTCCGTTTCTTATCGCGCAGGGCGGCGATGTCGAACTGCTCGGCGTCAATGACGGACGCGCCCGAATGCGCCTGGTGCGAAACGGTCAGGGCGCGCCGCCGATTTCGACGTTAAAATTAGAGATTGAAAAAGCTCTCATCGAAGCCGCTCCCGAACTTTTGGGAATCGAAATCGATTGCGAATCACGACGGGAAATGGGTTTCGGTCATCCGCTCTTTAACTTTTGAGGAAGGTGCGTTTAAGATAATCAACTACGCCGACGTTAATATCTTAGTTTGTAAAACGGGCGGTGATTTTTATGCTTTTCAAAACTCTTGCGCCTTGGAAAATCGCCCGCTTGGCGACGCGACGTTTGAAAGTCCGATGCTCGTCTGCGCATGCCACGGCTACCATTACGATGTGCATCGCAAAGGTCGCTGTGTCGAGAAACCGGACGTAAAACTCGAATCTTTGCCGTTAAAGATTGAAGACGATAAAGTGAAAGTCGGTTTGTGAATTTATCTTTTAATCAATTGCCACTAGCTTTAGCTAGTGGACGGAAAGGCAAAAAATATCGGCTTTAGCCAAATTTGAAAAGAAAATAAATTCCTTTTTGCTTTAGCCAAAATGTTCGGCTAAAGCCGATATTTTTACAACCTTGTTCCTCCAGCTAAAGCTGGAGGCAATTGAGAAAATCAATTTCAAAGAGCTATCCGAAGCATTGATTATGTTTGAACACGAAAAAGATAAACCGACAGGCACGCTCGGCAGTCTTTACTGGCGCGACGAGATTTTGCAGGTGATGTTTTGGCTGACGGGCGAAGGTTTTGGGCAAGAATTTACTGCGGATGATTTGAAGAAATTCCTCGCCGTCGAAGATATCAGGCTGACGGAAAACTTAAAAACTATGGTTGCCGACGGCTTTCTTGAACTTACAAGCGAAAACAAATACACGCTGACAACTCTCGGCAAAAGCGAAGGCGGACGACGTTTTGCCGACGAATTTGAAGAAATAATGAAGCCCGGTCATTACGAATGCGCCGACCCGGATTGCGACTGCCACGACCCCGACACAGCCGGAGAACCGTGCAAACATTTATTTCATTCGGACGCGGTAAACTAAAGTTCTATGAAAATTTTAATTGCCGGCGTCAGCAATGTCCTGTGCGGCGATCATTAAGCGGTTTCGCTCATGTCTATTGACTTGTTGGGCGGCACGTAATGTAACAGCCTATTTCCTTTTCGGAATCGGCAGAAGCATCGAAACTCGCTTTCGATATTCTTCATACGCTGTGCCGTGAATGCTCACTATGTCGCGCTCCTCAAGCTGAATGGAGATTAGAATGTAAGCGGTTGTGGCAATGGCAAAAACCAGATGTCCGACTGTCATCAGGGGCGTTGCCCAGAAAGCGATAATGAAGCCCAGCATAATCGGATGTCGCACAACACGATAGAGAAACCGCGTCTTGAAGTCTAAGTCAGTGTATTCTTTCCCGCGCTGGTAAAGATAAACTTGCCGCAAGCCGAAAAGGTCAAAATGGTTGATGAGAAAAGTCGAGACAAGCACCATCGCCCAGCCCAGAAAGAAGAGTGTCCACAGAATGTAACGCCCGACAGTATTCTCGACATTCCATACGACACCTGTCATCGGTCGCCACTGCCAGAAAAGCAAAACGAGCGCGAGACTTGCAGCAAAACGTATGTGCTGCGCTCAACCGGTTGCGAAACAAACTTAGTCCACCACCGTTTGAAAGCCGGTCGCGCCATTACGCTATGCTGGACGGCGAAGAGACCGAGAAGCAAAGCGTTAATCAGAAGCGATTGAGTGAAAGCCGCAGACTCGCCCGAATCTACCGATTTCGGCACGATTAAATTCCCGACAAATCCGATGGCATAAAGAAACGTGCCGAAGAAAATCAAATAGCTGACCACTCCGTATAAGAAAGCAAGTATTCGACCCATAATCTGTTCCTCCTTTATTTGAATGGATACTTTAAAACGGCATTTTCCGTCGTAAATTAATTTTCTACAAATCGCTTTTAATTATCAGAATCGGCGCGGCATTCGCGCCCGCCAGACTCTCGATTAACCTTTCCAAATTTTCCTCTTCAACTTCATACTGCGGGTCAATGACGATTTCTCTTTCACCAATTGCTGCTTTTTCGCGGTCTGCGAAAATCGTTTTCAGCCGCTCGGACAAAAAAGTCGCGTCCTCAATCGTTCCGGTTTCGATTTTGTTCAATCTCAACTTGCCGTTTTCGTTGATTTCGACGACCAGCCGCAACGGGTTTAATTTATTATCAAGCGAAAACGCCGCATTTCGGTCAACGAACTGAACAGGATAATTTTTCGCCGAATCCTTGCAGCCGAGAGGCGGCAGACAGGCTGCAAGGATTGCTGCGAGTAGAAAGTTTTTCACTGTTTTCCTTATCATCTTTTATGGCTCAGCCGTAAAGATTAGTTCACTTATTTCATCGTTCACGCTGATGACTTGCGGCGTGAAGCGATACCTTTTTGAACTGACAGTGAAAATGTAAGTTTCACCGACCGGAACTTCTTCAAAGCGGAAATACCCAAACGGATTAGTGATAACCGAGCGTGTCTGTCCTTCGATATCAGTTACTGAATCCCGATTAAAAATCTTTGATGCTCTCTTTTGAATCGGCAATGAAATTAACCCCATCGGTTTCTTCACTGATATTGAGCACCTGCACCGGTTGGCTGAACGTATAACGTTTTCCAATGGCTGAAAGAATGTAAGTTTCGCCCGCTGGAACATCATCGAAACGATAATATCCAAACGATGTGGTGGTTGCCGTTCTAATTTGTCCGTTTGTATCAGTCAAAATCAGACGCACATTTCTAATGCCGCGCCCGCTTGCCGTCATCACTCGACCGCTGATTGATACTGTCGCGGCGGTCGGTGCAAGGTGCGCTTCAAACGCTCCGATGTCCGCGCCATCGCCGCCTGCCGCGTTCGGAATAGTGACATTATCAAGCGGACGAGCCAATCCGCGCTGATCTGTTGTTAAGCCGAAACTGCTGCCTTTATCAATCGCCGGAGAATCGGACAGCAGCGCGTGTGTTTGAGTTGCTCCGCCGTTATCGGCAAGTGGTGCAAGACGCGGGTCAATCGGAGAAGCAGGCGTGCCGACTTGATTGCCGTTTGTACCGTTGGTAATGCCGGTCGTGCCTCGATTGTTGCCGATAATATTATAGGAACTCGTTGACGAAACTGCGCCACTAAAGTCAGGCGAAGCGGAAGTATTAGAAGTGATGTTTCCGGCGACAATCGTGTTGTTCAGATTAGCTGTACCCGAATTCGAATTGGTGATGCCGCTATCGCAAATTGTGCAAGCTGCTGCTGCTATGTTTTTGGTGACAGTGACGCTGGTTAGATTGAGTGTGCCGTCGTCGTTGAAAATGCCGCCGGCGACGAAAATCGCCGTATTGCCACTCACCGTTGAATTCGTCAGCGTTATTCCGCCTTGGATGTTGTAAATGCCGCCGCCGCTGTTATCCGCCAGATTGCCGCTGACCGTTGAGTTTGTCAGCGCCACTGTGCCGCCGGCGATGTTGTAAATGCCGCCGCCGTAAGCGCCGCCGTAATTGCCGCTGACCGTTGAGTTCGTCAGCGTCAATGTGCCTTGGATGTTGTAAATGCCGCCGCCGCTAATCGCCCTATTGCTGCTGACCGTTGAGTTTGTCAGCGCCACTGTGCCGGCGCTGTTAAAAATGCCGCCGCCGCTGCCAGAAATGCTGCCGCCAAGAGTCGTCCCACCGTTCGTAATCGTCACTCCGCTAATTGTTAGATTGCCGCCCGGATTCACAGCAAATATACGGCTAGTACCGTTGCCGGAAATCCGCAGATTGCTCGCGCCCGTTGTGTTTGTGATCGTCAATGTGCCTGCTGTTGAAGCTGAGTTGACGGCTAACTCGCCGCTCGTCAATGTAATTGTGCAAACACTGCAGCTGCTCGCAGGAATCGCAAAGTTAATTGTGTCGTTGTCAGCAGTTGAGTTTGCCGAAATGATTGCCGCACGCAAACTGCCCGCGCCGCTGTCGTTAGTGTTTATTACTGTGTAAGTCGCCGCGCTTGCCGATTCAGCGGCAGCTAAACAAATTAAAAACATTAATGCGGCAATCAATCCAGACGCGCGAAACGATGATGGAAATAACGCGCAAATCTTATTCATCAAATCAGACATAAACTAATAATCCTCCTAAATTGTATTGTTCGGATTGGGAAATCAATCCGCCTCAAGCAGAGAAATCTTAAACGACTTTTGTTTTTTAGTAAATAAAATAGCATCAGATAAAGTGAAAAACGTTTATCTAAAATTATGTACCAGTTCCTTCTCCACTTTCTTCGCAGGGACCAGGAGTATCACCATGTGCTAAGTGGGACGGTGTAAGTTGCAGCGTATTCAACCGCAGCCTAAGACTTTGTTTGCCCTTGACGAAATTACCTGCCGTTATTGACGAACTGAATACAGTCGCCTTGATTCTTAAATTGACGCGGGAAATTAAACCGCATCCAGCCGCCATTTCTGCATTGTTCTGCATTGCCCGGTTTGGTTTGCGGGTCGCAGGTGTCACCAATGCCGTCGTTGTCAGCATCAGATTGATTAGGATTAGCAACGAGCGGGCAATTGTCATCTGCGTCGGCTACACTGTCACCGTCGTCATCAGTATCGGTGTTATCGCCGGCGCCGTCCGAATCTGTGTCAACTGATTCGTTCGGGTTGAGCGGGAATGCGTCTTGCGAATCATCCACGCCGTCGTTGTCGTCGTCCGTGTCGCAAGCGTTGCCTTGTGCGTCGCCATCGGTATTAATTTGGTCGGCATTAGCGGTTTGCGGGCAGTTATCAGTGGCATCCGTAGTGCCGTCGCCATCAGCGTCCGGCTGCCCGCCAAACGACGGATCGTAATCCCATGCCGAGTTGTTGGTCAGAGGAATTACATTAGAACCGTTCTGGTTCATAACGTAAATTTCCTCGTCGCCATCGCGTGTTGAACCAAAAGCAATTTTGCTGCCGTCCAGATTGTAAGACGCTACGCCGTCGCCCGCTGCATTATTGGTCAAATTGGTTTGGTTAGAGCCGTCGGCGTTCATTACATAAACCTCCGCATTGCCGTCGCGGTGGGAACGAAAGACAATCTTACTGCCGTCGGGAGAAAATGTCGGGAAAGCATCTGATGCGGCATTGTAGGTCAGACGAGTTTGATTTGAACCATTCGCGTCCATCACGTAAATCTCCGCATTGCCGTTCTGATTGGAATGGAAAACAATCTTGCTGCTGTCGAAACTGAAAGACGGACTGTCATCAGATGCGGTGCTGTTGGTCAGACGGATTTGGTTTGTGCCGTCCGAATTCATCACATAAATCTCATGACCGCCTGCGGGCGGATTGGATACAAAAGCAATCTTGCCGCCGTCGGACGAAAACGACGGATGGTTAGCAAAACCAGCCCCTGCATTGTAGGTCAAGCGGGTTAGATTCGAGCCGTCAGCGTCCATAATATAAATCTCAGGGGATTGGAATTCTTCGCGTTCAGAACTAAAAGCAATCTTGCTGCCGTCTTTGCTGAACACCGGGTCGTCATCGCTTGCCGGATTATTAGTCAGATTAACTTGATTTGTACCATCAGCATTCATGACATAAATCTCATTGTTACCGTCGCGGGTGGAAACAAAGGCAATCTTTTCCTGAGCGGCGGCGATAAGCGGTAAAGTTAAAACCAACGTTGCCAAAAATAAAACAATAGAAACTCTTTCGTTGATTGTTTGTTGTAATTTCATAATTCTCCTTTTAATTTTTTTTGCCACTAATGGTTGTTTAACTTATTTGCCGGTGTTAACGAACTGAATACAGTCGCCTTGATTCTTAAATTGATGCGGGAAATTAAACCGCATCCAGCCGTCGTTTTTACATTGTTCTTTGCGACTCGGCGGTCCGGTTTGCGGGTCGCAGGAGTCGCCGATGCCGTCGAGGTCGAAATCGGTTTGGTCGGGATTGAACGTCAGCGGGCAGTTGTCTGATGTGTCTGGCACGCTGTCGTCGTCGTCGTCCGTGTCGCATGCGTCGCCTTGTCCGTCGGCGTCGGTGTCGAGCTGAGCGGCATTGGCGTTCAACGGGCAGTTATCAACCGAGTCATCAACGCCATCGCCGTCAATATCCGCTTTGACCCACGAAGGTTCAACATCTTCCGCCGAATTGTCGGTCACACGAGTATGATTCGAGCCGTCTGAGTTCATTACGTAAATGTCAACGTTGCCGTCACGGACGGTAGAGAAAGCAATCTTGCCGCCGTCTGGACTGAATACTGGATCGAATTCACCTCTGAAATTATTGGTCAAACGGGTTTGATTCGAGCCGTCAGCGTTCATCACGTAAATCTCATAGGTGAAACCGTCGCGGGCGGACATGAAAACAATCTTATTGCCATCAGGACTGAATGCCGGGTAGTTATCAAACGCCGAATTGTTGGTCAGGCGGATTGGATTCGAGCCGTCTGAGTCCATAACATAGATTTCAGGAGAGTTGCCGTCACGCCAGGAAGAGAAAGCAATTTTGCTGCCGTCGGGACTGAATGTCGGGGAATAGTCATATCCCGCGTAGAAAGTCAGGCGGGTTGGATTTGAGCCGTTAGCGTTGATCACGTAAATCTCATAGTCGCCGTCACGACCGGAAGTGAAAGCAATTTTGCTGCCGTCGGGACTGAACGTTGGATTGTAATCTTCCGCCGAATTATTAGTCAGGCGGGTTTGATTCGAGCCGTCTGAGTCCATTAGATAGATTTCAAGGGTGCCGTCACGAGCGGAAGTGAAAGCGATCTTACTGCCATCGGGACTGAATGACGGCTCGTCATCACCCGCCTGATTGTTAGTCAGGCGAGTTTGATTCGAGCCGTCAGAGGACATTTTGTAAATCTCATGGTTGCCGTCGCGGGTGGAAACAAACGCAATTTTTCCCTGCGCGGCGGCGATGAGCGGCAAAGTTAAAACGAACATTGCCGAAAATAAAATGATTGATAATTTTTCGTTGATCGTTTGTTGTAATTTCATAGTTTTTCTCCTTTGGGTTTTGTAATTTCTCTTCATTTGTTCATCTGATTTGTCGAGTCCTTCGCTTCCAAAGTTCTGGTTTCGCGCAAAACGTGACCTCAAAACCGAACCAATCGCCGATTGACCGATGGATTCGACGGCTTTTTTCGACAAGTTAAATTTGCCCTCTACTTATTTACGCGATACGGGAAAACAAATCGTCTCAAAATAATCTGCCGCTCATATCAAAAAGTATTTTATTTCGCTTTTTCTTTGACACAATTTCAATTTAGGTCAGGCTCGACCATAAAATTCAGCGTTGCTTATCATCTCTCACGCTGATTACTTCCAGAATGAATTAATAGCTTTTCTCTCCGCCGGACATTTATCAGACAATCGCAGATGTTCTGTTCCGATAAAAAGCTCAAAGATTTCTTGGATTGCAAATCAAAAGTTCTCTTTTTTCATTTATTTCAAAATTGATAAATGCAGAAATCTGTTTCGGCACGTGCCGATTTGTGCTAGTATTGGCTGAAACACGATGTCAGGCAGTTTATTTTTTTTGTCAGCCGAAAGTCCTTTGATTTCGGTTAAAAGGTGGTTAGAAAGTTGTTAGAGCAAAATATGCCGTCCAATGGCAAGCATTTATACCGATTTGGAGAATTCAGTCTTGACACTGAACAAAATATTTTACTGCGCGCGGGCAAACCGGTCGCCTTAACGCCAAAGATGCTTGAATTGTTTCGAGTGCTGATTACAAATCACGGGCGAATAGTCGAGAAAGAAGATTTGATGACTGCCGTTTGGTCTGACAGTTTTGTCGAAGAAGGTAATCTTAAATTCACCGTCAATCAATTACGAAAAGCTCTCGGAGACGACGCGCGCAATCCGCTTTACATTGAAACTGTTCCGCGCCGCGGCTATCGTTTTATTGCCGAAATTGAAGAAATTCTTTCTGAGGATAAAACAAATGTTGATTTGCGCTTTCACCCAGCCTCGATTTCGCAAAATGATTTTGACGGCGACGACATAAAACCTTGGCGCGGGTTTCAGGCTTTTAAAAATTATTTTGCTGTAATCGGTTTTTCGGGTTTTTTATTAGTCAGCTCGTTTGCCTTTACTTCGTGGTATTTCAATGCCGATTCCAAACGCAAATCTGACATCCCGATTCTTTACGCGCCGCGTAAATCCGAGCCTTTGTCATATTCGAGCAATATTTTCCGCGCGCGAATTTCGCCCGACGGAAAATATATCGTGTATGCCAGCGAAAATCAGGGCAAGCAAACTGTTTGGCTGAGAGAAATGGCGACAACGACTAATCTTCAACTGCTGCCGTTTTCGGATGAGGAATATCTCAATTTAATGTTTTCCTCCAAAAGCGATTTCATTTACTTTGTCCGAAAACCGAGGGGCGCGTCGCAAGACCAGACATCTATTTTCCGTATCTCGATTTTCGGCGGCGTTCCGACAAAATTAATTACCGATACACAAGGCTGGTTTAGTCTCTCGCCGATAGACGACCAGATTGCCTTTACGCGCTTTGAACCGGACGGTCAAAGCGTTTTGATGATTTCCGACACTGACGGGAAAAACCAGAGAACGCTCGCCGCGCGGGAAAGACCATATAATTTCCTCGCCAATCGCTGGTCACCTGACGGATTGAGGGTCGCCAGCGCCGTCGGACAAACCAACAATCTTGCAAACGAATTCAGGCTGCTGGCATTTGACATCGAAACCGGCGAAGAACGGGAAATCACGCCGCGTAAATTTTTCTCCGTGTCGGATTTGGAATGGCTGCCGGACAAAAGCGGTCTGTTATTTACCGCGAGAGAGAATAGTTCGCCGAATAACCAAATTTGGCAGGTCGAGGCGGCAAGCGGCGAAGCTGTCAAGCTGTTTGACGAAGCCGTTAATTACACCACCATTAGTCTGGACAAAGAAGCAAAGCAAATGGTCGCCACGCAGGTTGTCTCAGACTTTAATTTATCAGTCGCTGATTTTGCCGGTTTGGGCAATTCTCACACAACGCTTTCGTCGGTCAGCGGGACTAGCTATTTTACGCCAAGCGGAAAAATTCTTTATTCAGCTTTGACCAACGGGCAAGGAGATGTCTTTGTAATGAATGCCGACGGCTCGCAGCAGAGGCAGTTGACTTATAATTCCTTCGATGATTTTCATTCGCGGGCTTCGCAGGATGAAAAATATATCTTTTTTACCTCAAATCGTTCCGGCGACGCTCAAGTTTGGCGGATGAATGCGGATGGAAGCGGGCAAATTCAGATCACCCAAAAGGAAGGCCGTTTTCCATTATTCATCACTCCTGACGGAAATTTTTTGTTTTACTGGTCGGCGTTGAATCGAAATTTATGGAAAGTTTCGGTCGGCGGAGGCGAGGAAACCTTGTTTTTGGATAAAAGGATTTTTGCTCCGGCATTTTCTGCCGACGGAAAAAAAATTGCCTATCTTTATCGTGACCAAGAACACAATAATGCTTTCAAAATAGCTGTAATGTCGGTTCAGACAAAACAAATAATAAATTCTTTCAATCAATTCAGCAAAACTCCAGTTCCGGTTCAAATCGCTTGGGCGGCAGACGGAGAATCTATTTTTTTTGCAGCGGCAGATGATTCCGGATTGACTCTTTGGCAGCAGCGACTCGATGATAAAACGCCGCAAAAAATTGCGGGTTTGGGTAGTAAAGAGATTTTGGATTTTTCTCTTTCGCCTGCCGGTGATAAATTTGCACTGGTCAGCGGCGAATGGAAACGCTTTGCTTCGCTTTTAAAAGGCTTCAAATGAACATCTCGCGCTTAAACCCGAAAGCCGCATTACAATAGTTCTATGAAAATTTTAATTGTCGGTGTCGGCAATGTGTTGCGCGGTGATGACGGTTTTGGAGTCGCGGTCGCGCAAACGCTCAGTCAAAACAAAAATTTTTCCGAGGATGTTGATATCTTTGAGGCGGGAATTGCCGGAATCGCTTTTGTACAGGAATTGATGAACGGCTATGACGCGCTAATCATCGCCGATGCTGTCGAAAGAAACTCCGCGCCGGGAACTATTTTTGTTTTTGAGCCTGAAATTCCCGATGATGACCCGACATCAGCCGAATTTCATCGCTCACTGGCTGACGCGCATTACACCGAGCCTTCAAAAGTGTTTGTGCTTGCCCGCGCTTTGAAAGTTCTGCCGCCGCAAGTTTTCGTTATTGGTTGTCAACCTCTAGGCTACGACGAACTCGGCGCTGAATTGAGCGAGCCTGTAAAGCGGGCTGTCCCGCTTGCCGTCAAACGAATAGAGTCGCTTGTCACGGAACTCGATCAACTTGCCGAAGCCGCATAATCATAGTATTTTTCAAAAGCAATGCAATGATGAAACATTTTCTTTCGCGCTTCTTTAACCGACTTCTCATCAGGCGCGCCATTCAATCAATCATTCTCATACTGCTGTTAATAATTATCAATTTTTTCCTAATTCATCTCGCGCCCGGCGACCCGGTTTATTATCTTGCCGGACAGAGCGGCGACGAGCAGTATTATGAATTGATACGCGCCAAATTCGGTTTAGACCAACCGCTTCCGGCGCAGCTTTGGGTTTATCTATCGAGCGTTTTGCGCGGAGATTTAGGATACTCTTTAAGTTACCAACAGCCTGTTTCGGCGGTCATTTTCTCACGCGTTCCGGCAACTCTTCTGTTAATTTTAAGCGCGATTACAATGGCATCAATCGGCGGCGTTCTTCTCGGAGTCGAAGCGGCGCGGCGGGAAAATTCATTTTACGACCGCCTCTTTAATACGTTCGCGCTGCTCGGATACTCTTTTCCTTCTTTCTCCATCGGGCATATGCTGCTGCTTTTCTTCGCCCTCTATCTCGGTCTATTTCCGGCACAGGGAATGATGTCGGCAAATCAAGATTTGTCGGGAATCTCTTACTGGCTTGATTTACTTAATCACCTCGTTCTGCCGAGTCTGACGCTTGCCATCGTGCAAATCGCCCAAATAATGCGGCTGACGAGAGCCGAAATGCTGAACGTGCTTGGCGAAAACTTTATCACGACGGCGCGTGCAAAAGGCGTTTCCGAGCGAAAAGTATTATACGGTCACGCGCTCCGCAACGCGCTGCTTCCGGTTGTAACAATCATCGGGAGCGATTTGGGAATGCTTTTGAGCGGCGCGGTTTTAACCGAAACGGTTTTTGCCTATCCGGGCTTGGGCAGATTGACGTTAGAGGTTTTAGCCGCCCGCGATTATCCGGTTTTAATGGGGCTTTTTCTTTTAATTTCAATCGGAGTCGCCGTGATGAATTTTCTGACGGACATCACTTATCCGCTCATTGACCCGCGAATAAAATACAGCCGATGACAACTACCAACAAAATAAAAAGTCAGAATACGCTCGCGGTGGGAAATCTCTGGCGCGTCTTAAAACACAATAAAGCGGCGATGGTTGGCGCGATTGTGCTGATACTTTTTTTCGGCGCGGCAATCTTTGCCGACCAAATTGCGCCTTATGACCCCCTGAAAACTTCTAACGAAACTTTTCAATCGCCTTCCCTAAAATTTTTATTCGGCACCGACGACCTCGGCAGAGACGTTTTCAGCGGCGTGATTCACGGAGCGCAGACTTCCATCTTGATTGGCGTTTCCGTCGCGCTCTTGAGCGGGCTTATCGGCGTGTTTGTCGGCGCAATTGCCGGTTATGCGGGCGGCGTTTGGGACGATTTTTTGATGAGATTAACGGAGCTTTTTCTCATTCCGCCGCAATTTTTTCTGGCATTGATTATCGCCGCGCCTTTCGGCTCATCACTTTTCAATATAATACTAATTTTAACCATCACCAGTTGGACGACAATGGCGCGGCTCGTTCGGGCGGAAGTTTTATCTCTGAAAGAAAGAAGTTTTGTCGAAGCGTCCAGGGCGATGGGAGCAAGTCCTGCAAGAATCCTGTTTCACGAAATTCTGCCCAATGCCTTTCCTCTGATAATTACAAAAATGATATTGATGGTCGGCGGAGTGATTCTGCTCGAAGCGGGCTTGGAGTTTGTCGGTCTGGGCGACGCCAGCCAAATCAGCTGGGGCTTTATGCTGCACAACGGACAGCATTTTATCCGCGACGGCTGGTGGATAATCACCTTTCCGAGCCTTGCCCTTGCCGCGCTCGTGCTGGCACTAAACATTGTCGGCGACGCGCTAAACTCTGCGCTTAATCCGAAAACTCGTTCTGCGTATCTCGATAAGCCGGTCTGAGTTGTGCTTTTTAACAAAGTAATAATTTAGAGCAGAAGTTTCGTAACAAGACTTCTGCTTAACTTTTTTGTAACATAGTTTGCGCTTTCAAATTCCAATCATTTAGTATCAATGAATCTAAAAGCGGGTATTTTCAGGTATTTATCAAAGTTAATCAAAATAAACAAAATGTTAAAAATCGTTATTGCGCCGTCGGGTTTTAAGGAAAGTCTAAGCGCGGAAGAAGCGGTGAAAATTATCGCCAAAGGAATTCGCAAAGTTTGCAAAGACGCGAAAATTACGGAAATGCCGCTTGGCGACGGCGGCGAAGGTTTTACGAGGACGATGATTGACGCGACGGATGGCAAAATTCACAAAGTTTCCGCGACTGGTCCGACCGGCGAAAAAACGAACGCGCATTTCGGGACTTTTAAAGATGACGACGGAAAAAAAGTTGCCGTGCTGGAAATGGCGGCGGCGGCTGGTTTAAGTTTAGTGCCGAAAGACCGGCGCAATCCGTTTAAAACGACGACTTACGGTGTGGGCGAATTGATAAAAGCCGCGCTCGACAAGGGCGCGGAAAAAATTCTGCTCGGCTGCGGCGATTCGGGAACAAACGACGGCGGCGCGGGCGCGGCGCAGGCTCTCGGCGTGAGACTTTTAGACGAGAACGGCAAAGACATCGAACAAAGCGGCGCGGGTTTGAAAAATCTGGCAAAGATTGATTTGTCGGAGCGTGACGCGAGATTAGAAAAAGTAAAAATTGACGTTGCCTGCAATATCAAAAATATCTTGTGCGGCGAAAAGGGCGTGGCTCGCGTCTTTGGTCCGCAAAAAGGCGCGTCGCCCGAACAAGTCGAGGAAATGTCCGCCGCACTCGATAAATACGCCGAAATTATCAAACGCGATGTCGGCAAAGATGTCGCCGAAATGCCCGGCGGCGGCGCGTCGGGCGGAATGGGCGCGGGACTTCTCGCGCTTCTCGGCGCGAAGCTTCATTCGCGCTTTGACATAATTTTCAAATACTTCAATTTAGACGAAGCCTTAAAAAAAAGAATTATGAAGTCGGAATTGACGCGATATTTAGTATCTTGAGTGAGCCTTCGACGCTCGACGAGGCAATTGAAAACGCGCCCGAACTTCTTGAACAATGCGCAGAAAATGTGATGCGGACAATTTTAATCGGAACAAAACTAAAATCAATCAATTAAGCGGAAAAATTTACAGTAAAAGACAATTATTTACCGTAAATTCTTTCCTGAAACTTTTTATACTTTGTCGTTTTTGTATTTATCGGCAAATGCAATACTCTGTCTTTTCGTGTTACAAAAATGTTTCAGAAATTTATTTTGAATGGCAGGCGAAACGAAAAACTTTGAAAATACAAGCCTCTGGGCGCAGATTGACGCGCGGCTTGCAGAAAGCGATAAACAGTCCGACGGCACAGGCGCATTTTCGGCGCGCGGGTTTCGTTGGGTGGTTGACGCGATTTTGCCGATTTCGATGACGATTGTCGTGGGCATTGGCGTAATGCTTCCCGAATCGCTGACACGCGAAGCACGCATCGCGCTTTTTTGTTTTGCGCTAGCTACGATTCTCTGGTCAACGACAAAATTAAACGCCGCTTTTGTCGCGCTTGCCGTAACAATAATTCTGGTTGTATCGGGCGGCAGACCGCAGAAAGCTCTTTTCGATTCGCTGGCGACGGATGTTATCTGGTTAATGATTGGCGCGTTTGTTTTGGGCGAAGCGGTCAAAAAAACAAATCTCGCGGCACGTTTGACAAACCTCGTCGTGTCAAAAGCCGGTAAAGTCAGTCAGGTTTTTTGGCTTTTGACGGCTGCGCTGGCGATTCTTTCGTTTATTATTCCTTCGACATCCGGCAGAGCTGCCGTTGCGATGCCGGTTTTCGATAGTTTGAGCAACCGTATCGGCGACGCGAAAGTTACCCGCGCACTTTCGCTTTTGATTCCGACGATTGTTTTGGTTTCGACCATCTGCACCTTAATCGGCGCGGGTTCGCATCTTATCGCCAACGATTTGCTCCGGCAGGTTTCCGGTCAGGAAATTTCGTTTTTGAATTGGGCGATTTACGGCGTGCCATTCGGTTTCGCGGCGAGCGCGGCTTCGTGTTTTGTGATTTTGCGGATGTTTTTGGGCAAAAACGAGCGCGTGATAAAGCTCGAAAAAGCAGAAACGAAAACGGCGGGAAAGTTTTCTTCCGCCGAATGGAAAACGATTGTTATTGCCGCCGTGATGGTCGCTTTGTGGATGACGGAAAGCATTCATCATTTTGAAATCGCGCTTGTAACGACCGTCGGCGCGCTTGTTTTGATGATGCCCGGTTTCGGCGTAATGACTTGGAAAGACGGCTTAAAAGCGGTGTCGTGGAATTTGGTAATTTTTGTCGGCGCGGCTTTAGTTTTAGGCAAAGCCTTAATTGACACGGGCGCGGCGCAATGGATTATCGAAAACATTTTTTCCTTGAGCGGCATTGATAAATCTGACCCGCAATACTTGATTTTATTGACGGTAGCGTTCATTTCGCTGACCTCGCATATTTATATGACATCGCACGCGGCGCGGGCGGCGGCGCTCGTTCCGGCGATGCTCTATTTTGCGACGAGTTTTGAACTCAGCCCGGCGGCGATGGTTTTTATCAGTACCGTCGGGATGG
Source organism: Acidobacteriota bacterium (assembly GCA_020200095.1). Classification (GTDB taxonomy): domain Bacteria; phylum Acidobacteriota; class Blastocatellia; order Pyrinomonadales; family Pyrinomonadaceae. The sequence continues at coordinate 18,113 of JAIVJJ010000019.1, forward strand.
ATTATTGCCTGACGTTTCCGGTTAGCTCAAAAGCGATGCTGCTTTTTCAGGAACTCGATAGCGAAACTTTTCAACCGTCCGATTTGCTGAGATTGAGCGCGGTTCTGCTGATTGTCCATTTGGTTTTGATGGTCGCATTTTATTACGGCTATTGGCAATTTGTCGGGCTGAAATTTTAATGATTAGCCACAAACAAACACGAAAAGGCACGAAAATTTAAAAAAACGTCAATCTTATTGTTGAATCTAACTCAAATTGATTTGATTTTTTCGTGTTCTTTCGTGTTTGTTCGTGGCTAAAAAATAATTATGAATTTACGCAGAAAATTATTAACCGTCTTCGGCGCGTTGGCGTTGCTGTCTTTGGTAACGGCAGCGGTAACTTTGTGGACGATTTCGAGTTGGACGCGGACTTCGACGGCGACCGAAAATCACTACCAGCGCAGTTTATTACTTCAGCGCATCCGCGCTTCGACATTTCGCGCTTTCAAAGAAGTTCCCGACGCGGTAACGGGCGACGACCCCGACTCAGACGTAGAATTCGATGAATATATTCAGCCCGCGAAAGAAGATTTTGAAATTTGGGCGCGTCTTGCCGAAGACGACGCGGAACGTGAACAAGTCCGGCAAATCCGCGAAGCGTTTGAAGTTTTGGAGGCTACCGCGAAGGAAACTTTTGCACTCGTCAAACAAAATCGTTTTAAAGAAGCCTCCGTTTTGATGGAAGGCAAGCTCGAAGACAACGATTTTGAAAATTTTAATCGTCTGTCCGCCGAAGCCGTCGCATCAGACCGCGCCAAACGCGAAGTGATTCGCGCCACAAACGAGAACACGCGGCGCACGGCTCGCATTGTTTTAGCCGTCGTCGCTTTCGGCACGATTTCGCTGGTTCTGCTGCTCGCCGCATATCTCGCGTCGGATTTGTTCAAACCTTTGGAAGAATTAAAACAAGCCCTGAAACGCACGGCGGAAGGTGATTATAATCAGGAACTGCACGACTCGCGCGAAGACGAATTCGGCGCGGTCAACCGCGCTTTTAATCAAATGGTAAAAACGATTGCGCGGCGCGTAAAACTCGCGGGTGACGGCGGCGAAGACGCGGAAAATGCGGAACTCGGTTTCAACAGTTTCACGTCGAAAATGACGATTCATAAACTTGTCGCGCAGATGCGTCTGCGAATTATGGAACTTGATTCCAAACTCAATCAAACTAAAACAAAAATTGCCGAAGATAAAGAAGAAGACGCGCCGCAAGCCGAAAAAATAGACCTCGACGCGCTGGTGGAAAATCTGGAAAATCTTTCGCAAGCGATTACGCGCGTAATCGATTTTAGTTTTCCGCTCGATATAACTTTATCGAAAACTGACGTTCGCGCCTTGCTCTACGACGCACTTTTGCGCTTCCACGACGAATTAAGCGCGCGCGGAATCAGCTTTGAACTCGAAGTTGACCGCGAAGTTAAATACGCCACGCTCGACCATCTGAAAATCCGCGAAGCGGTCAGTGAATTGATTCGCAACGCGCTCAAAGCACTGCCCGACGCGGGCGGAAAAATAGGTTTAAGGGCACGTCTGAAAGACACAGATTTGCTTATTGAAGTCGCCGACAACGGCGCAGGCGCGGACAATCTTTCGCTCGACGAAATTGATATAAAAAGGCGGCGCGATTATCGCACGGGTTTGAGACTAACGAAAGCGATTGTCGAACAGCACGGCGGCAAAATGAAAATCAACAGCGAATCGGGCGAAGGAACTTTCGTGCAGATGTCTCTGCCGCTGCGATTGGAAGCGTAAATTAAATAGAAGACGGCTAACTTTAGCTCTGACGCTTTTTGCGTTTTGCTAAAAAAGCGATAATCGCAATTAAAATAATCGCTCCGATAATCAGAAAAAAATAAAGCCTGCGCTGACCAAATGTATCGGGCGAATTTCCGTTTGAACTTTTACCGTCAATCCACCAAGCGTCTTGCGCGAAATAGACGTTTGATTTTGCGCTCCACCCATACATTCCTTGAAGCGCGCTTTTGTATGCCGCCGCGCCTTGTGGCTCATACAGCCACAGATACGGCACGTCACGGGCGAGAATTTCCTGCGCTTCAAAATAATAGGCGGCGCGTTTTTGCCTGTCTGTTTCAGACGCGGCGAGTTCAAAAAACTCGTCAACTCGCGGATTGCGATAACTTGCGCCGTTTGAAAACGGAATCGCGCCGATGTTGCCGGAAACAACCGTTCGCTTGACACCGATGTCAGGGTCGGGTCCGTTCTCGAAAGAAGCGAAACCGAGGTCGAAATCTTTTTTGATATAAACCCGGTCAACCGCCGCGCTGAATTCCATCTGCTCCAAATCAACGGCGATGCCGACTTCGCGCAGTTGGTCGCGCAATACCTCGACGACTTTTGCGTAACTTGGCGCGTAAACATATTTCAGATGAAACCTGATGCCTTCGCCGTCGCGTTTGAAACCGGCTTCGTCGAGTATTTGATTGGCAAGCGGCAAATTTCTTTCATATTTGAAGACGTTCGGATTATGCGCCCATCTGAGTGCCTGCGAAATCGGACTCGTCGCAGCCGTTCCTCTACCAAAAGCAATTTTGTCCACAATATAATTTTTATCAATCGCGTAAGCCATCGCCCGCCGGACGCGAACATCCGAAAGCGGCGCACGATTAAGATTGAGAACGACGGTTTCAACTGTGGCAAATCCTTCGCGTCCTTTGTCATTAATGACGACATTCGGCAATTTTTTCAAACGCTCGATGTCGAGCGGTGTCGGGTTCAGAAAATAATCCGCCTCGCCGTTTTCAAACGCAATCGCGGCAGTCGCGCTGCTTGGCATTACTTTATAAACAATGCGGTCTAAATACGGCTTGCCCGTTTTGAAATACTTCTCGTTACGGGCAAGCGTTATATGGTCGCCTTTTGCCCATTCCTGAAACTTAAACGCTCCGCTACCGACGGGTTTGACGTTATAAGGATTGGTGAGCGGGTCTGTGTTTTCGTAAAGATGTTTCGGCATTATGGGAGCGTTGGTTACGTCAATTAATTGCAGAAACGCGGCGTAAGGACGATTGAATTCGAAAACTACAGTGTGCGCGTCGAGCGCGGAAATCTGCCGCAGATTGTCGCCGATTGAAGCGCGTGTCCGCGAGTGAAATTTCAAAAGCATTTCTTCAAAAGTGTATTTCACATCCGCCGACGTGACCGGCACGCCATCGTGAAATTCGGCGTTTGGCGCGAGATAAAAAGTGTAAGTTTTGCCGTCGCCGGACAGCCGTCACCGCCACGACCACGCTGCCGCCGTATCGAGGCTCGTTGCCGTAGGCAACGGAAAGTAATATTGCCACGAAAAAAAGTGGGACAACGGATAAAAACGGTTTTATAGTCATCTGTTTTTGCATTGTTTTTGTTGAAAGAGTATTATTTTCTCGTTTTTATTAAAATATAAATCTTTTTCGCACGATTGAAGAATGATAAATTCTGTTTCGTCTTCGTTCAATAATTACCCGATTTTATAAGACTATGAGAGAAACTAAAAATAAAACAAATGATCGCGTAAAAAACTTTTGGCTGATAGTCTGCATTACACTTCTGACTTTTGGCGGGGCAAATTGCACAAAAAATTCATCGCCGGAGATTGAGCGGCTGTCGCAAGGCAAATCGGTTACTGAAGAAATCATCAACGACGAAATTCATTCTTATGTTGTTCGGCTCGAAAAAGGGCAGTTTCTCGCGCTCGGCATCGAGCAGCACGACGTCGACACAATCGCCAAAGTGATTGCGCCAAATGGCGAAACGCTCGGTGAGTTTGATACGCCGACAAGTGGGCGCGGAACTGAAATCGTCAGAATCGGCGCGGGAACGACGGGCGATTATCGCATAGACGTTTATACGCTTTCAGAACGCGCTGAACCCGGCGAATACACCGTTAAAATTGTTGACTTTCGCCCGTTGACCGAACGCGACCAAAAAATTCTCGCCGCCGTGAAATTGCATCAAGAAGCCGACCGGCTTCGAGCCAAACCGGAAACCCGAACAAATTCAATTCCGGTTTATGAAAAGGCTCTCGAAATCTGGCGCGAATTAGGCGAACGGGCGGAAGAAGCAAACACTCTGCGGGCGATGGGCTTTGCGTATCAAAGAATGGAAGATTTAGAAAAAGCCAAAGCGCATTTTGGTCAAGCATTAGAGCTTTGGGAAGAGATCGGCGACTCGCGTTCGGCGGCTTTCACGCACATCATTTTCGGAGTCATCGCAAAGAAACAAAACGATTTAGAAAAAGGTTTGCAGGAAGACCTTGCCGCGCAAACGCTCTGGGAAGAAGCGAATGACACGCCAGAATACACGCAAAACCTCGTACGCGTTGGAAACGATTATCTAAAACTGCAAAACAAAACGGAAGCCCTCGCTTATTTTCAGAAAGCCCTCGAAACCAGCCGCAAATTTGAACGCAAATCAGTTCAAGCCTACGTCTTGAGCGAATGCGGAAACGCGCAGGCAACAATCGGAAACAAAAACGAGGCTTTAGATTTTTACCGCCAATCTATCGAGTTATGGAAATCTCTCAATCAGGACAAAGCAGTCGCTGGCTTAGAAGAAAAAATTGCCAAATTGCAGGCTAATTAGTTTTCAAGGTTGTTTCACTCTTGGCACACAAAACAAAAAAGCAAGTGGTTAAGAATTGCCTTTAATTCTTATAACTTATTGGTTTTATTCGAGAT
>JAIVJJ010000131.1 GCA_020200095.1 Acidobacteriota bacterium
GAGGTGCGTCCGGCGATCTGCTTTCCTAGCTCGACGAACTCTGTCGCCTTTTCTCCGAGTTCGCGCGGGTCAGGGACGAAACGAGAGAAGTTTTTGACGGCGTGTTCGTGCGTACCGATCCGAATCGTATCCGCGCCCTGTGCCCCCCCTGACGCTTCTCGCGGGATGATGAGCGTGTCGCCATAGATACCCGCTCCGCGCTCGTAAAGGTCGCGTGCGCTCTGGTTGGTGTGGTGAAGAAAGCCCGCGTGTTCGGCGCGCGTCCGCCCGTTTTGCGGCTCGTACAGCGCACGCAAATCGTTCCGTTCGGACGCGGCGCTTTCAACGTCCGCGTGCGCGCGGCGGCTCGCCGGTGATGAATAAATCTCTCGCCTGAGTTTTGCTTGGTTCGCCATAATCCGCGCGGTACTTTCCCTTCAATTCACAAAGCAATCTGTATGCAGCCGTCATAGTGAAAATAGCGATGGGAAAGCACGGGCAGGAGGGCAAAGTTTGATTGGCGAGAAAGGGTTGGGGGGCTGAAATTGCATCCGTCAGAGGATGTAATTTGCATCCGGCGGGGGATGCAAATTACATCCTTCCGAAACGAGTCAGCGCGAAAGAACGTGAGTTTGATAGACTTCTTTGCCGCGTTGCAGCGTCGCCATTTCCGCCATTTGTTCTCGTTCTTCAAGCGGCTCTTGCGAGCGTTGACCGGTGACGGGCGCGGTTAGTCGCTCGACTTCACCGCGCGCAATAACCGCCGCACCGGGGAGATGACGAGGGGGCTGGAGAGCATCCTCATCCGGTGTTCGTTCGTGCGTTTGAGTTCGCTCATGGGCAGCGTGAGCGTCTTTAGTGCGTTCTTTTTCCGCTTCGATCTGTCGTGCGTGTTCGAGTTGACGAGTCTCAATCTGTCCGGCAAAAACGTCGAGCAGCGCGCCGTGAACAAAAGATTTAGTGCCGTCCGGCTGGCGTTCGTTGTGCGGGGCAATCCGGTGCGGGAGTTTGCCGAAACGCCGCAGTTTTTCCGTGTCGCGGTCGAGTGCGCAACGGCTGATGACGATGTGAACGTGCGGGTTATCTGTATTCAAATGAATCCCTGCCGCCCAGTGCAACCGTTCAACGCGCATCTCTTTTTCGGCGGTTCGCATGACGCGGCGCACAGTTTCGCGCAAGCTACTTTTGCGGTCTTTGTCGTTTGCGCCGAGCCGCTCGAAATCGTTTGGCTCTTGCAGCGAGAGAACATAGTGGATGATGTCACGCTTTTCGGGACGCGCGCCGCCTGCGGTGAGCCAACGGTCAGCTTCGTAATGCGAAAGTTCATCCCTGTCATCGGAAAACAGCTTTCGTAAATCCTTTCCTTCGCGCTCGCGGTCGAGGTCGCTGCGGGCGATATAGCGGGTCGCTTCGCTCGTGCCTTCAACCTTCGAGCCGCGTATTCTATTCAGCACAAATCGAGCCTTGCTCATCTCTGGAGTCTCACTTTCCGGGGTGTTTTAGCTTAAACTAGCGGCAACCGTTTCGGAGTTGGAGAGTTGCCGTTGTTCGCCCGATTGTGGTGACTGTACGACGCATTCCACACCTGCTTCACGCCTGTAATCACTAGCGACTCCGAGCACTACGGCGTTCATTTGTTCCCTGATAATAGAGACTACCTGAGCGGTCGTTTCGCTCCTTCCTTCGCTGTGCTTGCGGATGCGCTCGACGAGTTCAAAGCACTCATGCTCGTCCGGTTGAGTCGTGCGAATGTGCTGTTCGACGAGGAAATTGACGGCAATCATCTGCGTGATAAGCGTGTCGTGGAAGTTCTGTTCGAGCAGCTTGCAGATGATTTCGAGTTGGACTAATACCGCGCCGAGCGATGCGCCGCGAGCATCATTTTCCGGCTTACCCGCGAAGGATAAAATCGCGTTTGATGTTGCGTGTGACGCGCTACCGGAAAGCATTTGGAGCGATTGGAGAGTCGCTGTGATACTTTCGACTTGCTGCCGGAGCGGGTCTAATTGTTCTTCCAAAACCCTTTCAAGAAGCGTTTGAGTGGGGTCTTTCCGCAAGTCCCGCCCGACTTTCCTAAGACGCTTATGCGCGAGGTAATCCTTCAATGCTTCGCGCATCATTTTGCTTCTCGTGGTGCCTTCTTCTTTTTCGATAAGCTGTAAATCGCGTTCTTGTTCGAGCGTCGGTTTGACGCTGCAACTGCGTTTGCTGTACGTCTCGCTGGCTTTCTTCTTGACCATCTCTCGCCTTTCGTTTTCCACTTACAATCAAAAATCGTCCGGTTGACCGGAACCCTTATTTTGGTGCTACCGGTTGACGGGCAAGTGTTGTGCCTTAACGTGATTAGCGGCAGGGTTGACAGGTTGACCAAATCTGTCAACCACAGTCAACAGCTAAACTGCTGATAAACAAGGAGAAGCGGCGTTTTAAGATTGCGAAATGCGCGTATCCTGTCGCCACTAAGAAAATTAGCCGGTGAGAATCTTGCGGCGTGGCTTTTCGATTGAAGAAAGCGACGACAAACGAAGCGAAGCCACGCCGTACAGGTGTGGAAGAGAACAAAGAAAAGGGACGCATCAGTGACGATGCGCCCCTTTCGTATTGGCGAAACGACGAGCGTATTCGAGTGGCGCGAGGAAGGTTTGCAGACGGCTAAGAGTTTTACGGTTGATAGATTGGCACGCACTCAATGTCGTTTCTCTGAGTTCGGGAAAAGCGTCTATGTAGCGGTTAATTGTTGAACGTTCCGGCTGCAAACGTGGATGCCTATTGACGAGAAGAAGCAGTTCATCCGCGCCCATCTTGCAGCTAGAGTTTGTGCCGATGTGAGCGATGAGCGCGTTTACTATCGCGTCCGTCTCGGCATCCATTTTGTCGAGCGCGGCGCGCACTGTCTGGCGCGCGATGCGGCGCAAAGCTTGATCTTCGACGCGCGGATTTCCTTCCGGTGAGTAAAGCATGGTGGTCTTCCTTTCGGGAAAAGAATTGATTTGAAGAACACCCGCTTACAGTCCGTCTTAAATTTTCGAGCGACGGGAAAAACGACCCGGAAAGAAAACAAGAACGCGAGATGTGTGGCACTCCGTTTGTAATGCTTCGTGATGCACGGACGGGAAATCTACCGGCAAGATGAAACATAGAAAGGAAGGAAAGAGATGCCAAAAGGAACGCCCAGAACAAGGACGGAAACGGCGGACGCGCTGCCGCTCGTGAGTTCAAAAAGAGGGAAGTATCAGGAATTGGAAAAGTGCGAGTTGGACGCGCAGGTTCACGCTGATTTAATGGAGTATGTCGAGTTTGTGAGCAATGGAACGAATACCGTCCCGCCAGTCGTTGCCGCCGGCGCAATCGGAAACGGAAGCGGTAAAGCGGCGAGAGCCGGAGAAGTATAGAGCCACTTCGTAGGTGTCTAGCCTAATTGAACGAGCGCGGAGAAAGAGATTAAATTTCTTCTCCGCGCTCGTTCAGTTAGGGATACTGAGCGCCTTCAACTCCTCAATCAGAAGTCGAAATCGTCGTCTGCGTCTTGGTTGGCGGCAGGTCTCGCGGCTACGCGCGCTGCCGCTTGCTGCGCCGTCTGCGGCGCGTCTTCACGGCTGGCGGAACTGCCGATGAAGTTGAAATCGGAAGCGTTGATGTTGAGCGTGAAGCGTTTGTTGCCGTCGCGGTCTGTCCATTCTTCAGGTTTCAGTTTGCCGTCCACATAGACGGGCGCGCCCTTCTGCAAATACTGCGCGGCGGTCTCGGCTTTGCGCCCGAAGATGTTGGCGCGATACCAGATCGTGTTCTCGATTACTTCGCCCGTCTTGCTGTCTTTCTGCCGTTCGTTGGTGGCGAGCGAGAAGCTGCAAATCGGAAGTCCCTGCGGCGAGTAGCGCAGTTCCGGGTCTTTGCCTAAGTTGCCGACGACGATGATGCGATTGAAGGTTGACATGGGTTTCTTTTCCTTTCTGCTTGGCAGTTAATCTGTTGTGTGTTCGAGCTTGCAAAGTCTTGTTTGCCGCTCGATTTTTCTTTTCGTTCTGCTTTCAACGAGGACGACGAAGGCAACCTCAAACCGTTTGAATAACAGTCGAGATTGCCTTTCATGCAAGCCCTCAAAGTCACTATTCGCTGACCGCTTTTCTTTTTCGTTGCTACACTCGGCGGGAAGTCATGCGGCGGGGAGCATCATCTGTGAAGAAGTGTTTGAGCGTGCTTTGAGCGCTTCCCAGATGCGCGCACGGTCTTGGCGCGGCAGCTTGTGAATCTGGTGGTCGGGGCGGTTCTGCCCGTACATCGCCCACCGGAGAAAAGTGAGTTTGCGTGCGCTCGCGGTTTCAACTTCGCGCAGCAGTTGACCCATGAAACGCTGGCGAATCGGAGCGGGAAGCGACGGCGGTTCGCACGAGCGTCAATCGTCCGTCCTCTTTCGCTTGATACGCTTCTTTGATTGCGGCGGCGACTTCACCTGCCGTTTGTGTGCGACGAATTCGCCGATGGAAAGCGCGATAAAGCGGATTCGCGTGACACGCGCGCGAGTGGAAATCAGCCGTCAGTTGCTCTAGCAACTTCTCCAAAACAAAGCGCACCTGCTCTCGTTCTTCCGCGTAACGAAGAACCTTGACGGTGCGCGGCAACTCGATTGTTTCGCCTTTGATTGAGACGAGAACGCGCATGGTGCGCTCGACTCGCTCTTGATAGATGAAGTCAATCTCGGCTTCGAGCGTCTCGTTGATTTCGTCGAGCGGCATGCCGTTGAGGTAAAGCCTGCGTTGTTCACTCGCCAAGTGTTTGGCTTCTTCCGGCAGAGAGTTTTCGTCCAAATCATCGTCAAGCGTGCCAACGACAATCACGCGCTCGCCGTCCGACATACGAAGACTTACGACGTGATCTTCGTCGTACTGTTCGTACACGGCTTCGTAGTTCAAGAGCAGCGCGTCCGATTCTTCCGCCGTCTCGCTCAGTGCATCCATTTCGGCGAGATGCGCGGCGAATTCGTCGTAAGTAAAGCCGCTTGTCTTGTGCGACAGGTGACGTGCGGCGGCACGCAGTTCAAGTCCGAAAACGTCGGCGTGCGTGATTTCCGTTTCACCTAAAATCTCGGCGGTACGACGCATCGAAGCGGCACGCCGGTCGCTCAAACTCTCGACAACGGAATCGCCGGAATATGCTTCGACAGTCTCAATCTCCGTCTCGCTCGCGTCGCCGAAAGCGCGTTCATCTTCCGTCGCCGTCACGGACGAAAGATGCAGCGCGAGCAAGCCCATTTCTTTCAGTACGTCTCCGGCGGGACGCGCTTTCGCTTCCTTGTAGTAATACGAAGCGATGGTTTGTAGTTCGCGGGCGCGCCCGTCTTCGCCCGCGATCAACTTCACGCAACGCACGAACTCAACTGCGTCTGCGTTGCTGCCGAAAATGCGTTCGGCGTAAGGCACGGAGACGATCTTCGTTTCCTTCTCCGGTTCAGATGATGAACCGAGATCGGGTTCGATGCGGACGATGAGGTTGCCCGCGATGGTGTGTTCTTCAAAGTCGAGGCGCGCGAGTTGCGATAAGCCTGAGAGGTGATTGTAGAGGTCTTGACGCGGCGAACCCGTGCTGGCGGGTGTAAAGATTTGGCGGAGCGTCGGATGCTCAAACTTAGTTGATACGAGTTGCGGTAACATCAGAGTACTTCTCCTTCGAGAAAGAAATTTGGTTAAAGCACTCCGCTATGGTCTTTCTAAAATTTTATCGGTTGGAAGATGTGGGCGTTGAGAACTGGGAAAGGCGTTGAACTTACATGAGTTGGTTAGAATCCATACTTTCAGAAGCTTGATTATTCGACGTATTGAGCCGTAAGAAATTATCTAGGGGGATTACCAGACAGTGAAAGCTAATCAATATAATTACCGATTTTCTTGTTTGTTATGCGAGTAATCGAGAGAATCACAGAAGCGGAGATGGTAGCAACTTTTCTGCGAGCGGAAATCACATCATCCCGCTTCAGTAAAGACATTCTCCGTATTCTCGAAAGAGACGGCATTGACCGTAAAGTTATTGACAACCCGGACATAAATGAGACTGATGAAAATCAGTATCGAGCCGCATTGTTAGGAGAGTTCAGAGGGTACAAAAGGAATGAAGAACTTTTCGAGGATTTTCCAAACGATGTGAAGTGGTATCGTGTCCTGCTAGATCGAAGCGATTTACTGAAAATCCGATACATGAATTACAGCTATTGGATCGATTTATCCGGCGGCTCTCGGCTCGTCACGGATGCCGTAAAAAGAGTTGTTGCAGGTGAAATAGGAAAGGCGACAGCCGATTGGATTCGAGCGACTGCCGATGCTGTGAAGAAAGGCGTATCGTTCCCTGAACTGATTCTAGTGAGCCGAAATAGGCGAAGCGGTTTAATTGTTCTCGAAGGTCACTTGAGAGCGACCGCTTATCTTTTGAGTCTTGATTATCTTCCGCCTGACCTATCGGCGATTGTCGGGTACTCAGAAGGGATCAATGTCTGGGATGAAAATTAGAAGGACTGCTTACAAGGAAATATAAGTGAATCCGATATTCACAGCTATCATACCTACATACAATCGCGCTCATGTGCTTTGGAAGGCGATTCAAAGTGTAACGGCACAAACAGAGTCGCGGTGGGAGATTATCGTGGTCAATGATGGTTCGACCGATTGCACTTTGCGGCTGTTGGAAGAATTCCGCGACGAGAGAATCCGCGTTATGACCACTCCCAATCAAGGAGCGTCAGCCGCCAGAAATCGCGGTTTGGAAGTAGCTCTTGCTCCCTATATCGCTTATCTCGACTCGGATAACACATGGCATCCTGACTTCTTACGGATCATGCACGAAGCGACTAAGCAGAACGATGACTCTGTTCTGTGGTATTGCGGACAGACTTATACGG
>JAIVJJ010000132.1 GCA_020200095.1 Acidobacteriota bacterium
TGATTGAGAAAACTCAAATTCAAAGAGCGAGTCGAGTGCGTTCAACTAACGGCTTACTGATTCATTGTTTCGGAAAATTGACTTTTGCTTTGCTTTTGTTAGTTTTCTACTATTGATTCACATAAGTAAGAAACGTAGCGGGACAAATTATTTAGGCTGGTTAGAGTTTTCCTGCATCTTTTTCTTTGCCTGAGAAATTCTCCTTTCGGCGAATTGTTCCAGACCGCTTTTTTGTTTGAGAACCTGTTCGTAATCTTTTATTGCCTCGGAGTATTTTTGCATATAAAAAAAACCTCTCCGCGGCTCATATATAAACCCGCGTTGCTGTCGGTATCCATTTCGATTGCCTTATTTAAGTCGGCAAGGGCTTCATCATACATTTTTTGTCTAGTATAAAAGGCAGCGCGTCTTTCGTATTTTACGGCAATCGGATGAAATTCGACAGCTTTTATTAAATCCGCCTTCATTTTTTCGATTTCAAGTTTGTTTCGATAAATGTAGGCGCGGCTGAAAAACAAAGCCGATAAATCCCACCTGAGCCGAGTTGCCGCTTCTTTGTTTTCAATTTTACTCAATTTCTTTTCAAGCGAAACGATTTGTGCGGAAAATTTTTCAAGCGCCGTGTCCGAATCGCCCATCAAACGAATCAAATTCGCTTGATTATGTTTCAGATGGTCTTCGTTCGGAAACAATTCGATTGTTTTGGTGAGTTCTTCGTAAGCGCCGGCAAAATCTTCTAAATGTGTTTTGATGCTGATTCTGAGTTCGAGCGTTTGAAGGTCCGGTTCGCCGAGAGCGATTAAGGAATTTACCATTAACAAACTTTGTTGGTATTGCCCGCTTCTGAAAACGGTTGAAGCACCGTAAAACAAAATTTTTTTATCGGTCGGATTAATGGCGACCGCTTTCTGCACGTCAGCCAGCAATTCCTGTTTGTTCTGCGTTAAAAGATGCAAATTTGCTCGTCTTAGATATAAATTCGCATCTGTCGGTTGAACTGCAATCGCTTTACTTAATTCGGTAATGGCTTCCCCGAATTTTCTTTCTCTGTCATATTGATTTGCTTTTTCCAAATAAGATTCAACTTCAGTTTGACCGAATGCCGGTAATGAGAAAACAAGGAAAGCTAATAAAACAGGCAGAATTCTTTTCATATTTAGATCCTCGATTCGAGTTTTTATAAAAATAACCGCAAAACCTTATAAAGTAAAGAAAATTTCAAGGTTCTACGGTTTTTTATGTTTAATTTAACTGTTAAATTGAAGCCGCAATTGCTTGGTCGAAAATCTCAAGCGCAACATCGACGTTTTTCTTCGTTAAAATAAGCGGCGGCGACCAGCGAATCGTGTTCGCGCCGCAGCCAAGGATAATCAATCCGCGTTCAAAACACGTCATTTCGATTTTATCTCTTAATTCCGGCGCGGCTTTCATCGTTTCCCTTGATTCGACAAACTCAACGCCGACCATCAAACCAAGACCGCGCACGTCGCCGATTTGGTCGTGTTTCTTCATCAATTCGCGCAAGCCGTTTTGCAAATAAGCGCCGACGATTGCGGCGTTTTCCGTCAAACCGTTTTCCAATAATTCAATCGTTTTCAGCGCGGAAGCAATGCAAACCGGATTTCCACCGAAAGTTGAAGCGTGTGCGCCTTTGTGCCAATCCATAATGTCAGCTTTCGCCACGCAAACGCCAATTGGTAAGCCCGAACCGATGCCTTTTGCCAGACACATAATATCGGCTTTGACGCCTTCGTAATGTTCGAGTGCAAACATTTTTCCGGTTCTGCCCATTCCCGATTGCACCTCGTCAACGATTAACATTATTCCGTGTTCGTCGCAGATTCTTCTGAGTTCTTTCAAAAATCCTTTTGGAGCGGGAACATAACCGCCTTCGCCCTGCACGACTTCGACAACGATTCCGGCGACTTCTTCGGGCGGCGTGGTTGTTTGGAATAGACGATTTTCAATCCAATCAATTGTTGCCTTCGATGCGCTTTCTTCATCAGTTACATTTGCGAACGGCGAACGAATCTTGTTTGGATACGGAACGTGAACCACGTCCAAAGCCTGCCGCATAAAGCCGAGACGCTGTGCTTTTTTTGATGAAGTTAAACTCAACGCGCCGAGCGTTCTGCCGTGAAATGAGCCGAAGAACGAAATGAATTTCTGGCGCCGCGTGTGATACATCGCTAATTTCAATGCCGTCTCGACAGCTTCCGCGCCGGAGTTGGCAAAATGTGTTTTTGTCGCGCCTTCAATCGGCACGATTTCATCCAATTTTTTGCCGAGCGCGGGCATATGACGATAATAATAATCAGTGCCGCACATATGAATTAAGCTCGCGGTTTGTTTTGTGATTGCTTCGACAATTTCTGGGTGGCAATGTCCGGTTGAACAAACGGCAACGCCCGCATTGCAGTCTAAAAAGACATTTCCGTCAACGTCTTCAATCCACACGCCGTAGCCTTTTTCCGCGACGAGTTTGTAATCAGGGCGCGGATACGAAGGCGTAACATACTGCGCGTCGGCGGCGATAATTTCTTTTGCTTTGGGACCAGGAAGCTGGGTTTTGATAATTGGTTTTTGTAATTCAATTGTTGGTATCATAAATTTCTCCTTTCTCTAATATGGTTAATTGTTTCGGTTAATTAAACGAACAAACGAGAAAGAAAAATTTAGTCGCCCGCAAAAAGATTTGCGCGCGAGATTGAAGGACGAAGTTTTGAAATTGAACGCGATGTCATAATTTCGGATCGGAAGATGGAAACAATATAACAGAGAAATTTCTATGTTCCAAATTTTTGCTCTACTGGCAATCAACAAGCTAAACTAAAAATATGAACAAGCCAAAATTTGCCAATCGTTTAGTCAGAGAAACGAGTCCGTATTTGCTACAGCACGCATATAATCCGGTTGATTGGTTTGCGTGGGGCGAAGAAGCGTTTGAAAAAGCCAAGCGCGAAGACAAACCAATTTTAATCAGTATTGGTTATTCGGCTTGTCATTGGTGTCACGTGATGGAACACGAATCGTTTGAAAATGAGGAAACGGCGCGGATAATGAATGAAAATTTCGTTTCGATAAAAGTTGATTTAGAAGAGCGTCCCGACGTTGACCAGATTTATATGACTTTTGTTCAATTAACGACCGGACACGGCGGTTATCCTTTGAATGTTTTCTTAACGCCAGACAAAATTCCTTTTTTCGGCGGAACTTATTTTCCGCCCGCGCCGCGTTATCAAATGCCGAGCTTTCCGCAGATTTTGACAAGTGTAGCGGTTCAAAGTTTCGTTAAAAGTTTTGATGCGAAAAATGGTGGTTTTGGCGGCGCTCCAAAGTTTCCGCCGCCGATGTCATTGGAATTTTTATTGCGCTATTTCAAACGCACGAAAAACGAAAAGGCGCTCGAAATGGTTACAAAAACTTGCCAAAAAATGGCGCGTGGTGGTATTTACGACCAACTCGGCGGCGGTTTTCATCGCTACACGGTTGATGCGATTTGGCTTGTTCCGCATTTTGAGAAAATGCTTTACGATAACGCGCAATTGGCTAGAATCTATCTGCATCTTTTTCAAGTTACGAAAGACGAATTTTACAAACGCATTGCTGTCGATACTTTGGAATATGTCAAGAGAGAAATGCTTGACGCGCAAGGCGGATTTTATACTGCACAAGATGCTGATTCGGAAGGCGTGGAAGGTAAGTTTTTCGTTTGGATGCCGGAAGAAATTAAGCAGATTTTGGGCGAAGAAGACGCGCAGATTTTTAATTTTTACTTTGACGTTTCCGAAGAAGGCAATTTTGAAGAAAAGAATATTTTGAACATTAAAAACGCTTTGTCGGAAACCGCCGAAGCATTAAAAATTTCCGAAGAAAAATTGAAGGAAATTTTAGAGCGCAGCAGAGAAAAATTATTTGCTGAAAGAGAAAAGCGCGTAAAACCTTTCCGCGATGAAAAAGTTTTGACCGCTTGGAACGGTTTGATGCTGGCGACTTTTGCGGAAGCGGCGGCAATTTTGGAAAGCTCTGAATATCTTGAAATCGCCAAGCGAAACGCCGATTTCATTTTGGAAAATCTGCAAAAAGACGGTTATTTGCTGCGAACATACAAAGACGGAAAGGCGAAACTAAACGCCTATCTGGAAGATTATGCAAATTTTGCTGACGGTTTAATTGAACTTTATCAAGTTTCGGGCGAGGTGAAATATCTAAAGGAAGCAAAGCGTTTAGCCGATGTTATAATTGCCGAATTTTGGGACGCGGATAGCGGGGGATTTTTCTTTACTGCCGGCAACCACGAAGAGCTTCTGATTCGCTCAAAAGATTTTTACGATAACGCCACACCTTCAGGAAATTCGGTTGCTATTGATGTGCTGCTGAAATTGTCGCATCTTCTCGGTGATGACAAATATGAGCGTTTTGCAACGATGGTTTTGCGTCTTGTTTCTGCGCAAATCAAGCGTTACCCGCAGGCATTTGGAAGGATTTTGTCAGCTTTGGAGTTTTACTCGAACCCGGTAAAAGAAATTGTGATTGTCGGCGAAAATAGCAGTGAACTTGAAAGGGAAGTGTGGCGCGAGTATTTGCCGAATAAAGTTTTGGTTTTAGCGAAAAACCCTAAAGAAAATGCCGAATTCATACCGCTTTTACAGGAAAGAAAAATAATTGACAACAAGCCGACAATTTATGTTTGCGAAAACTTTATTTGCCAAAAGCCAGTTACTAAAATTGAAGAACTAAAGCAACAATTAATTTAATAAAAAAGCACGTCATTATTAAACGACGTGCTTTTCGCTATCGAATACCTTAAAGGTAATTACGGGCGATTTGAGTTCATCGGTCTGTTTGAATTCATCGAACCGGAGTTCATCGGTCTGTTTGAATTCATCGAACCCGAATTCATCGAGCCGGAGTTCATATTTGTCGAATTCATCGAACCCGAATTCATCGAGCCGGAGTTCATATTTGTCGAATTCATCGAACCCGAATTCATCGAGCCGGAGTTCATCGAACCCGAATTCATCGAACTGGAGTTCATATTTGTTGAATTCATCATCATATTTGAATTCATTCTATTAGCATTGTTGGCATTGTTTGTAGCCACGTCACCGCAAGCCATACCCAATGCGCTCAAAGCTAAGATTCCTGAAAGAGCTAAAGTCTTTTTCATTGTATTTTTAATTCTCCTGTCTTCTTCAAAGATTATATTTTTCTTCTTGCCGACTGGTTTTTACACAGTCGTGTCCCAATACTATATTATTTTGGGAACATTGGACAATATAAATTTCTAATTTCGGATAGTCAACTCAAAAAATGGCAAAAATCGGTTTTTGAAAACTTTTTTGCAAAATTAATTACCGGCAAAAACCAAATAAATCAAAAGCCGTTCTGATAAAGGGAAATTACGGCTTTTTTAACGCAAAAAGTTATCATCAAAGTTAAGAATTTTCTTACAAACACACCTTTAATATTACTCTCAAACACTTGTATAAGATATAAAAGATTCCGAAACGGAAAATGTGCGGGCGCAATTTAGTTTATTTCAGACAGGAGCTTGAGTTTTAACGATCGCATCAAATTCTGCTTTACTCGCAACTAACAAATTAATTTAAGTTCACAACAAAAAAGCAAATTAAATTTTGATATTAAAGTTTAAAAATTCGTATGAAAACTGTCACAAAATTTACATTTTCAGTGTTTTATTATCAGATAATCATTATTTGTTTGAAAAAAGAAATTTTTTGATGATTCAAAACTTTTTCTTGTCCTTTTGCGTTTAACCATTTAAGAACTTCAACATTTTATTTTGGTTGGAAATATATGCTTTCAGGCACAAAACTCGGACGTTATGAAATTAGCAAAAAAATAGGTGTGGGCGGTATGGGCGAAGTTTATCTTGCTCATGACGCGCAACTAGACCGGAATATTGCTCTGAAAGTTCTACTTCCTGAATTTTGTTGCGATTCCGAGCGCGTTCAACGCTTTAAATTGGAAGCAAAAGCCGCTTCCGCGCTAAATCATCCGAGTATTATCACGATTCACGAAATTGACGAATTTGATGAAAAGCTTTTTATCGCAACGGAATATGTTGATGGTGCAACTCTCCGCGAAAAAATCGAAAAACAAGAACTCGACTTGCTCGATGCGATAAAAATCGCCGAGCAAGTTGCCGATGCATTATCGGTTGCTCACCAAGCGTACATCATACACCGCGATATTAAACCGGAAAATATAATGATTAGGCG
>JAIVJJ010000133.1 GCA_020200095.1 Acidobacteriota bacterium
TATCGAGGCGTCTGCTTGTTCGTAAGCGCGCACGACCCGTTGGCGTAAATCTAAAGAGTAGGCTTGCATCGCTGAAGGCTACTCTCAACCGGCGGCTACACGCAATAGCAAGCCGCTATAGAAGATGTTAGACCGCTCACAGCGGTAATTGCCACCTGTCCGGCGTGTTAGACCGCCAAGTGTGGTCTAATGAGCGTTGGGCGCTCGCGGCTTATGAAAAGTAAAATGAACATACTTATGAATGCAGTTCTATTTTGCCTCTTGTGTAGTTTTGCCCTGCCTACTTTTGCTCAATCACCGAGCCTTGAAGGGCAGCAAACAGGTAAGGTTCAATTTAGCGTGATAATGCCTAATGATGTATTGATCCCCTTTCTTTCTATTGTTATCGAAGGTGAGAATTACCAAAAGAAGCTTGATTTGAGCGCAGAAGATTATTACGAAAAGGCTAATCTGGTGGAGCTACCCGTCGGCATCTACCAAGTATCGAGTCGTAACGGTAATTACTATGCCTTCCAGCGTGCTCCGTTTCGCGTAAGGGGTGGAGCAGTTACAAAGATAAATGTTTTCCCGCTGATACGTGTTCAGGTGCAAATGTTGATGGCTGATGGCAGCGATAAGTATGAATTTGCGCCAAAGCCAAAATATGATTCTTTCCCGGTGACGAATAGTCCTCATTCTGAGCTTATAATGCTCATTCGGTATGACGAGAAAAGAAGGCGCAGAAACTTCGTAGAATATAGCAGCAAAGTCTATGAATTTCGGGGAAGTCCAGAACCTGTAACAAGAGGTGTGATGGTCAGCTATGATGCTTTAGCCGTCCATGCTGATAAAATTCGCTTTGATAACAGAAGCTTTGTTCTTGAAGCACAAGGGAATATTGTTATCGAAGATGGCAATCAGCGTATCAAGGCTAATAACGCTGTGATAAAGTTCAAAGGTGGTGTTCCAGAAATTACCCGTAATTGAGTGGTGCCAAACACGCCGCGCCCAACAAGTCATTCCACCTGACCGCCCGCCAGCGCGCCTTTTATTAACCTTTGCTGGTGCTCTCCGCGCTGTGTGTTGCGGGCGGGCGGCAGGTGAATTCCAGCGTTCGGCTGTTTCTTGAGTTCAAAGATAAGTGATAGAGCAGACGATTTCTCATTATCGTATCGTCAAGAAGCTCGGCGCGGGCGGGATGGGTGAGGTTTACCTGGCGGAAGATACGACACTTAATCGGCGCGTCGCGTTGAAATTCCTTCCCGCCGAATATACGCGAAATGAAGAACGCTTGCGGCGTTTCAAACAAGAAGCTAAGTCAGCGTCCGCCCTTAACCATCCGAATATCCTCACCATTCACGAGGTCGGAGAAGCGGACGGGCATCATTTTATCGCCACTGAATTCATTGACGGCGAGACCCTGCGCGCGGCTCTCAGACGCGCAGGCAAGATGAAAACCGGCGAGGCGTTGAATGTTGCCGCGCAAGCGGCTTCGGCTTTGGCGGCGGCGCATGAGGCGGGTATCGTACACCGGGACATCAAGCCGGAGAACATCATGCTCCGGCGCGATGACTACGTGAAGGTACTGGACTTCGGACTTGCCAAGCTGACGGAAAAGGCTACATCACAAGCCATTGACCTAGACGCGCCGACCAAACCACTTGCGCACACGCAGACAGGCGCAATCGTCGGCACCGTGCAGTACATGTCGCCGGAGCAGGCGCGGGGACTCACAGTTGATGCGCGGACAGACATCTGGAGCTTAGGCTGTGTGCTTTATGAAATGATCGCGGGGCGCACACCATTTGCAGGTGAGACGGTGACGGACATGCTAGTAGCGATTGTGGAGAAGGAGCCGCCGCCGCTCAAACATTTAACCTCCGAGCAAATTCCAGGCGAACTTGATTGGATCATCACGAAGACGTTGCGCAAAAACCCTGACGAGCGATATCAGATGAGCAAGGAGTTGTTTGTTGATCTTCAGCGGCTGCGACAAAAATTAGAGATCGAAGCTCATCTCGAACGCTCCGCCCCGCCGGAAACAAGGGGTGAGACAGTGACGGCAAACGTAGCTGCTCGCTCGGCAGCGAAGCGCACAGAGCAGCTTCGCCACTTTCTCTCCGCACGACGCACCTTCCTCTACGCCGCCGTGTTGATAGCTCTGGTATTAGGTGCGCTCGCATATATGTGGCGTTGGCGTCAAACTTCGGTTGCACCACCGCAGCCTGCAATTAAATCGCTCGCTGTGCTGCCTCTCAAATCGCTCGACTCGGGTGAAAATTATTTGGGCTTAGGGATTGCCGACGCGGTTATCAGGCGAATCAGTCAGACGGGCGAGTTGACCGTTCGCCCGACCAGTGCCGTGCGCCGTTACCTCAACGAGGAGACAGACGCGCTCATCGCCGCACGACAGTTAAACGCCGACGCGGTGCTTGAGGGGAGCGTCCAGCGCGACGGCGACCGTTTGCGCGTGAGCGTTAATCTGCTTCGCACCGGCGACGGTAAATCTTTATGGTCTGACAGCTTCGATATGCGTTCTGCCGACATCTTCACGATTCAAGATACCGTGGCTCAACAGGTTGCTGCACGCTTGCGGCTGCATCTTAACCCGACCCAGCAAATGCGCCTCGCCAAACGGTATACGTCAAACACGGTCGCTTACGAATACTATTTGAAAGGAATGTATAGCCTCGATCAACGCGGCTGGTCTATCGAAGGCAAGCCGCAGATGGAAGCCACAATCGCGTTATTCAAACAAGCTATCGACGCTGATCCGCAGTATGCGCTGGCGCATGCGCAGCTCGCCTATGCTTACGCTTGGATGGCTATTTTTATTGAACTCGATCCCGTTTGGGTAGGGTACGCAAGACAAGAGATGCGTCAGGCAGAGGCGCTTGACTCGCAGCTTGCAGAGACGCATGTGGCGCGTCATTTAATACTGTGGAGTGCCTATGAAGGGTATCAGACTCAAGCCGCTATTCACGAATTGCTATTAGCGCAGCAGCTTAATCCAAACATCGGCAATTTGGAACTGGGCGTTCTCTATTGGCACATCGGACTTGAAGATCAAGCAGGCAGAGCGCTGCAAAGGGCATTAGAAATAGATCCGACGAGCGAGAAAGTCAAAGAGGAGCTTTACAACAGTACCATGCTGAGCGGCAGGATAGATGAAGGGTTGGCGGCGCAGCAGCGATTCTTTAATCGCGGACCCGACCTCAAATACTATCTTGAGAAGAATAGGTTGAACGACGCCCAGCCGCTGCTCGAACAGGCGTTAGCGAAAGACCCTA
>JAIVJJ010000234.1 GCA_020200095.1 Acidobacteriota bacterium
GCGGTGGTATGCGGTTCTGTAAAGAACCACGTCCAGTCGCTACTATCTCCAATAACAGTTAATGCGCCAGTCTTATTGTTGCGTTGTACGATAAGTGACTCTAGTAAATTGGCGGGTGGCTTGAGATGGGTCAATTCTAAGAATGAGCTATAGGGACCACCATTAAGTGCTAAGACAGAGCCCATGCCGGCTGTTAACCAATTGCTACCATATGAATCATCAATGTTAATAGGTTCACCGTGGCCCGCTCGTTTAACTATATGGTTTAAAACACAGACCTGAATTCCTTCGGCTGTACATAGTTGAACAGCGCGATTCCAACTTTGAGCGCTTTCCTCATTAGTTGGACGCAGCACAGCATCCTTTAGTGAATCGATAAAAAGTGTGTCGACTTTAAAATACTCGGCTATTTCTAGTAATAGCCCGGGTTGCCGAGAGAAATCTTCTTCGGCCGGTCCATTCCACACATAACCACCGCGTTCAGCTAAAGCTTCGCGTCCGTATTTACCGAAGCGTCGTCTCATAGCGGTTGCTATTTGAATTGATCGGTCCATCGCCATATAAAGTACGCCCCGCTTGGAGGGGCGAATGGGAAATCCTAAAACTGTACTTGATTCACTGATTAAGCTTTCTAAAAGTAGGATGCCCAATGTTGTTTTACCGGCACCCTGAGGGGCAACAATGACTAGACCTTGCCCGTCAGCCCAGAGAACAGTTTTACCATTATGACCCCATATGGCCGGAACTTCTGGTGGGGAATCAAACACGAATGAAGCTAAAGAAATAACACGAGGAAAGCGTAAAGGTTCATTCTCAGCGTCTTCTCTTTTGAGTATCTTTAACTCTTTTAAGGAATAGCCGAGTGCTAAATGCTCGCTAATGTCTTTCGCATACGGACTAATAAGTACTTTAATCTCCGCTTCCGTGCCGACCTCCTCTAAGGAATTATAAACTTTCCATGCATGGTCATATCCGGCGGCATCGTTATCAGCGATAATATATATTTTTCTTGCATCAATTAAGTATTCAGAGTGTTTTATAGACCATTTACCGCCACCTCCCGCATTACATGTAGCGGTTCGTCCGCAGCTATGTAGAGTATCGGCGTCTTTTTCGCCCTCGACAATAAAAATAGGGCGAGAATTATCAATGGCCCGTAGAGTTTGTGGCAATCTATAGGGGGTAGTTTTTAGTTCCGAAGAACTTTTATTAAGCCATTCACCATTAATGTATGCGTTTTGAAAGAACTTTTTATTACCACCATCATCATAGGTACGAACGACTTTACCAATAGTTGAGCCGGTTCGATCCTTATAAATATATTCCTGTCGCTGTTCATATAAGCGTTGAGTAAGCTCTGCTAATACAGCTTCATAATCACAGCCTGCATGACACTTTAATATAAGTTCTTGCTTATCGCCATGTCGTAGACTAAGAGATGGGTTTACATCAGGATGGGCCGGACAAATGGCTTTCCAACCCTCTCCATTCTTATGAGCTTCGTCAACTAATGACAGAGCTAGCGGAAGAGTCCACTTCATGTGTTATACCTTCGGAGTGAATGAACGCCATTAGCTCTGACCAAACTACTTTAGTCCTTTTTCCTACTTTGATATGCGAAACCGGAAACGTACCTGCGCGAATCAGTCGATACGCTGTACGCGGACTGATATCTAAAAAATGAGCCGCTTCCGGTACTGAGATTAATAATGTTCCGTCCGGAGGGGCGTTCATGGGGTGACTTTCCTGTCATTTTGTGCCATCGGTGCACCTATGGTACCATAACCTGACAGCCGCGCCAGCCGCCCCCGGGAGAGAGAGTGTCTTCTACTAGCCCGCCGATCCGCCGACCCCGTCAGGACCCCGTCAGGGCACGCTACGCCCCCCTGGAGGCGATGACGCCCCCGACGCTGCACGAATTACTGAGTTATCCCACGTATAAAACGTACTTTCGACGGATTCCGCCGATGCCTTCAATTCATTTACTGAATAATCCTTGGCAAGTATGGGCACTGGGTGTAACCGGGGGATGGACCAGTCGAGTAGCAAAAAGTTATTCTGAAGCTTATCGTGAATTGAAAAAATTTTACCTTGATAGGGTTAATTATAAAGACGTTTGTTTAGTTTCACGTGCGGTTTTACATAATGAACCAATGAAAGTAGTTTCTCCTAAAAAGGGAGAGCGTATTTTTACTCCTATATTCTTAGGATTATGGGATAGGCATCTCTTTAATTGGTGTCGCCGATGCAGACGCCCGACAGTTTTTCGTTACTGTTCTGAATATCATCATGCTTTAAAGAGCGCTCCGGTTATTACATCCGATGAACCATTTCGTTGTTATTATTGCGGAGCACGTAAGTCGTTTGCAGGGAGTTATTAAAAGGAAGGGAGGTGAGGACTAGTGACATTCGGTACTGATGTAATCCTGCTACTCATCGGTGGATACTGCATGCTACTGATATTAGTAATATCCGAATGGATAGTGCTGTGGGTGATGATTGGCAAGATCCGGGGCCTCGAAGCGACACGTGAGGGAGACAGGAAATGAGAATCTACCTTGCTGCTGACTATATGCGGCGGCCAGAGATGCACAGATACAAGGGAATCATTGAGCGTGGCGAAGCACACACAGTGGTCTCTAGGTGGCACGAGGAGACCGTACTAGATCTTTACGGATTCGGGTGCACTGGCCAGGCAATCGACTCCGGCAACATGCCGTCCACTGCCCAGATGGCAGAGAACGATTGGATCGATATCTGGGCTGCCGACGTTCTCATTCTGTTCACTACTGGCGAACTATCCCGCGGGGGTCGGCATACGGAGTTTGGAATTGCACTGGCATGGCGAAAGCTGATTGTTATTGTCGGCCCACGTGAGCATATTTTTCAGTGCTTACCGCGCATTGAGCATTACGAGAGTTGGGACGACCTATTTTCGAGTTGGTTCAGTAAGGTTATCGTGCAGTGTGATTACACATGAAATATAAGTTCAAAACAAAACCCTATCGTCATCAAGTATTAGCACTGAAAAAGCTACTTCGTAACAAGTATGGCGGCGCACTATTAATGGATCCCCGCACCGGGAAAACAAAGGTTATTGTTGACTGGCTTTCAATCTTTTTCTTGAAGGATAAAATTGATCGTGCTCTGATTATTTGTCCACCTACCGTTCTTGATTTAAAAGTTTGGCAAGAGGAGTTTGCTTTACATTGTTCTATTCCCTATGACATTTTTGTTTGGGATCGGTCCAAACGGATGGTTAATGGACAATTTAAAGGCTTGCCTGAGCCACAACATGGCCGCTTATTAGTTGTATTAGTTAATTATGAAGCATTTTCGATGCCTGGTAAAAAATTGCCGAGTGGACGACGCAGTACAAAAACGGGGCGCATAAAAGTACGTAACGAGGTAGGACGGTGGGCGGCTCAGAAAAAAACTGCAGCCGTATTGGATGAATCCCATAATATAAAAACGTCATCCGCTGCTACTAGTAGAGTAATTGTTACTCTCCGGCCGCATTTTCATTATCGAGCAATTCTGACGGGTACAGTAGTTACTAAAGCGAGTCGTGCTCATGATATATATAACCAGTGGCGTTTTTTAAATCCGGAGAGATTTGCTAATTGGGAAAAAGAAGACGAATTTAAAAACTATTTTGGCGTATGGCGAACTAGTCCCACGGTTCCGGTTCCTTTATTCGTAAGAGGACAAAATTTAGATGAGTTACATGATTTAATGTCGGTTGACGCTTTTTCTCAGGAGAGAGATAAGTGTTTTGATTTACCTCCCCATGATATTCAAGAAATTCCTATTACTCTAAATCGTGCCAGAAAAATTTACAATAATATGGCAAAAGAGATGATAGCGGAGTTTCGTCAACACACGGCGGAAGCGTCAATCCCTTTGGTTAAGTTACTGAGATTAGCTCAAATAACTGGAGGATTTGTTACAACAGATAAAGGCGATATAGTGAAAGTGGGTAGCGAGAAAATTGACATACTCACGCCATTATTAAAAGAGATGATGGAAAATCAAGAGAGAATAGCAATAGTCGCACGCTTTAAACCTGAACTTAATTTATTATATAGGATTGCTCAAAGTTTTAAGGTTCCGGTATTTCAAATACGGGGCGGTATGAATAAGAAACGGCGGTATATAGATTTTAAAACAGCTCGTCAACATAACGGTCCTTTAATCTATATATTACAACCTCGGGCCGCAATTGGAATTGACTTAAGTTTTCTTTCCCGTATGGTATGGTATTCATTGACGCCCTCTTATGTAAATTATACTCAGTGTTGTGATAGAATTGCCTTAAGTAGAGTAAGTACAACTTTTACGTATCTATTGTGTCCAGGTATTGATCGACTATTATATGACACTCTTCAATCGGATGAATCTTTTTTAAAAGCCGTGAGAAGGTTCCCCGAAAGGTTACTAGATATATGATTATTGTCGAGGGTCCCCGTCAATCGGGAAAGACTATACTAGTTGATACATTAGCGTTAGAATTTCATCTACCTATTTATTCTTATAGTTATACTCCCGTGGGGGCTGACCATTATAATATTAGAGAAATAATAAAAGATGTCCGTTCGTGGACGGCTAAACCTACTGGACTTTATGACGGTCATCCTTTAATCAGTGAATATATCTATGGACCTATATTACGTAAAAAGATACTTCTATCATTTAAAGACTGGACCGTTCGACCGATTATAAAACATCTAAGTGAAACTGCGGTTATTATATATTGTCGTCCCTCCAATATTGATAAGGACGATCCTGCCTTATCTTTGTATGACTTAATTTTGCATACGCCCCTCACACAGTTTAGAGTATGGGAGTATGATTATACAGCAGATCCTGAAGCTAGTAAATTATTAATTCCGGTAAGTGATTTCTTAGAAACAATGCATGTTAGAAAGTTTAAGACGACTAAATTCGGCTGGCCATGGAAAACTCATGCTTAAACATGAATTAATGGTCGTTACTAAATGGCCGACTAGCATAAAAAAAATTAGCGCCTTATTAGGAGAGGCTGGATACGAAACCGATTTCTATTTGACATCAGTAATAAAAGGCCGTTCAAACGACAATGACCCGACGACTGCGGAGATTAAAGCACTTCGGCCAAGAATAGATCAAGAAATAGAAAAAGTACAACCTCGATGGATTTTAGTATTTGGTAATGAGGCTCTTTTAGCGGTTACTGGTCACTCGGGAATTATGAAACATCGGGGACAGATATATCCTCGTAAGAATAATCCTAACATAAAAGTAATGGGCACATTAAGTCCAGCGGCTATTGAAATCAGTCCAGGATATCGAAAAGGATTTGTAAGTGACCTTCGTTTTTTTGTTACTCAAATTAAGGGACCGCCGGTAAAGAATAAAGTGCCTTACAAAGCAGTATTATCTGATGAAACTTTTAATGAGTTAATACATACATTGCAAGGTTGGCCTATTCATGGTGTTTGCTATGATTTAGAGACGGTCGGATTCGATGAGTGGAAATCCGATGCGGCGGTTATTAGTTGTGCCTTAAGTTTATGGTATAAGGAAGATACGGATGTTCGGGAAATTTGGGCAATACCTTTATACCATCCTGAAAGTCCTTTTAAAGACTCATGGAAAGATTACTTTAATACATTAGCTGATTTAATCAAAAATATTCCCGTACGTGTTGCATTTAATTCTAAATTTGATAATCGATGGTTTGCAGAATTTTGCGATGAAATTACGGCGACTTTTGATCCTATGTTAGCCGCTCATTTATTAGATGAGAATAGGGCTAAAAGCTTAGAGAGTTTAGCTAGGGAAGAATTAGTTGAACAATCGTGGAAGTTACCCTCTTATGATCTATTGAATGAGCCGCTAAAAAAGGTACTTAGATATAATGGTAAGGACACTTTACATACCGCTAGATTATATTTTAAGTTAAGAGAACAATTGCGAAAGAGACCCAGATTAGCTAAAATACTAACACGTCTTCTTATGCCCAATTCTAATTTATTAGTTCAATCTGAACACGACGGATTATGGGTTAATAAGAGACGTCATAGTATTAGATGGGAAAAAGTACGTAATAAATTACATGAGATTGATTCAGATCTAATGAAGTGGGTGCCTGCATCCACACCCTATCAAATCAATTTTAATACATCAAACTTTTTACGATGGTTTGTTTATGACCATCTTGAGTTACCTATTTTAGAGAGAACAAAGACAGGACAACCAAGTTTAGGCATAGCGATTAAACATAAGTTAAAAAATGAACATCCGGTTATGGAATTGTTAATTGAGCGATCGAAATATAGTAAATACGAAACCGCCTTTTTTAGTACATGGCACGAGTTAATGGATAGCAATAGTCGTTTGCACCCTAATTTTAAATTGCATGGTACCGTAACCGGTCGTCTATCCTCAGGTAAAATGGCATCCGATGGTAAGGTTGTTGCACGCGCTCAGAAGAGAGGCTTTAACGTCCAACAAATTCCTCAAGACATTTTTGTACGCTCTAATATTGGAGCTCCCCCTGATTGGGTGTTTGTCGAAGCTGACCTATCTCAAATTGAGTTTAGATTAGCTATGATGCTTGCTAATGACCAAACAGGTTTACAATTATTGACCGAAGGTAAAGATATCCATAGAGTTATGGCTGCCCGAATCACAGGCAAGCCAGAATCTACCGTGACCAAAATCGAGCGTAGTAACGCAAAACCTGCCAATTTCTTATTATTATTCGGTGCTACATGGCGCACATTTGTTGAAACTGCTTGGAAAGAATATCAAATTGAAATATCTGACGACGATGCTAAAGCCATTCGACGTATTTTTTATCAAACATATACCGAAATTGGTCCCTGGCATGAAAAACAGCGTCGATTTGTTCGAAAACACGGTTACGTTACAACGCTCACCGGACGCATACGGCGTTTACCCGATATTTTTTCCTCTGATGATAGGGTACGCTATCATGCTGAGATGCAAGCGATTAATACGCCTATTCAGTCTTTAGCCTCGGAATTAACGCAAATAGCTTATATGGTAATAACTAAAAAGATTAGACATCTTAAATTGGCCGTAAAAAGTTTAGGAACTGTACATGACTCATTGATGTTTGAAGCGCACCGACGGGATATACCTCAACTTTTACCAATTATCAAAGAAACAATGGAAAATCCTCCCCTCAAACAGTTGTTTGGGGTAGAATTATGGGCACCCATTGTAGCTGAAATAACTACAGGACAGCACTGGGGAGAGGGGAAAGAATTAACTATAGATGAAATCTATAATTGGAACGGAGAAGGCTTAGAATGACTGAGTTACCATTAGTAACTACACAAAGTATGTTGGCCAACTTTAGTCGTTGTCCGCGTAAAGCAATGTATGCCTATGTGGATAAGATAAAGCCCAGAAAAACGTCTCGTCCTCTTAAAATGGGCGCATGGTTTCATTTATTGTTGCAAGCTCGTTATAACGGTCAAGATTGGAAAGATAGACATAATGAATTGATTGAAAATCATGAGGAAGTTTTCTTTAAAGAAGAATGGGAAGAGATATCGGAAACATGCGCTCGACTCATGTTATCCTACCTGTGGTATTATCAATTAGAAGCTAAATACGGTTGGAAAATAATAGACGTTGAATTTAAGTTAGAGACAACGTGGCCGGATGGCACTCCGTATTGGTGTAAAATTGATCTGTTGGTTGAGATAAATGGAGAACTGTGGATAGTTGATCATAAGCTACGAACTAAATTGCCTTCTCACTTACAACGGCTATTAGACAGTCAGGGTTTATTATATCCCTGGGCAGCACAAAAGAATGGACTGAAAATAAAAGGCTTCATTTGGAATTATATTAGAATGCGAGCGCCGGCTATTCCTCAAATACGAAGAGATGGAAAACTTAGTGAGAGAAAAATTGAAACCGATTACCCAACTTTAAAAAAAACATTAACTGAGCATAAAATCGATCCGCGAATGTACGATGCAGAATTAAGGCGGTTACGAGCCATTTATTGGAGACCCGGTAAAGCACAACAATCACCGTTCTTTCAACGTATACAGTGGGAACTCGATCCTGCAGTCATTAGGAAAAAAGTAATAGAGAAAAATCGAACTCATAAACGCTTAAAAATATATGATTTTACTAATCGAGACGCTGTGGAAAGAATCGTTGATCCGAGCTGTGATTGGGGGTGTGATTATTCGTTGTTGTGCATGGCTGAGTTATATGGCAGCAATGTCGAACAGACACTCCGCTTACATTATAGACAAGCTGACCCACTGAGTTACTATACAAACAATGACTAGTGTGGTATAATAAATATACGGGAGCAGTTAGAATTACAGGAGGCACATTGAATGCGAAAATTACTCGGCCGTCTCAACAGTTTTATTTGCCGACTATCACGATTTATTCACCAGCAAAAGTCGGTAAATCCCTAATTTCTTTAACAGTCGGTCGAAACGAATTACTTATATTAGACGCCCAACACGGGACTGATTGGATGCGGCATCCAAAATTAGACCCGAACGTTTGGCATATTTCAAATTATAGTGAATGGGAAGAGGCATACTACTATTTACGCGATAGAAAGCACCCCTATAAATGGGTTAGCAACGACACGATAACAAAACTACATAATCTGGCGTTGCGTAAAGTGTTAGGAGTTAAACCTGACGTTCCTTTACCCTCAGGAATTTCTTTACCTAAACGAGGTGCCGCTGGAGAACACACTAAATTAATGATTGATAACTTTAGACGACTTCCGATGGGAGTAATTTTTATTGCTGGTGAGAGACGATTAGTAGCCGATACCGATAATGGGAGTCTCTTGGATTCAGAAGAATTAGGTAATGACGAAATTGTAGAGGAAAGTCCTAACGTAAGATATGTGCCTGATTTACCAGACGATACCCGTAAATATCTAGTGCAAGAATCCGATGTTATTGGAAGACTATTTATTACTCCTCCGAAAGATGGGCAACGCCGGGGAAAGCGACATATGTGGTTAGCGCCACATTCCTTATATGAAACCGGTTACCGAAGTTATTATCCGCTACCAGATTATATGAGTCAGCCCAATCTTAAGAGATTAATTTCTCTTACGCAGAGAGGATCAAATAATGCCGAGCAGTAAATTAGGTCCCGCGCAACCCGCAACAGTGAATATGAAAGGCGTAGGAGAACCTGACCGATCGAAATTTGCCACGCGAAAGCGTAAGCCTGCAGGCGATTACCTAGCGGATGTTATCAGAGTCGAGCAGGGTCAGGATGACGAGGGTAATATTATGTGGGTCTATCTACTGAGACTAGCTCATGATGCTGGCGCCACATATAACTTATGGTTTAAACCCGAGGTGGATACTTCCTTACCGTATTTGCGACAGTTTATCGTCTCCTGTGGAAGGCCCGTTCCTGATAAGCGAGTGAAGATCGATCCCAACAATTACGTCAAGAAACGTCTCGGTATTACGTTAGAGGACGATGAGTACAACGGTCGCGAGCAGTCGCGCATTGTATGGACGATGCCCGCTGCCGACGTCGATGAGGATGCGTCCAACGCCCCGGCGGCACGGCCATCACGAGCTGCACGGGACGGTGCGGGGCCTAGGAAGGGCGCACGTACCCGTCAAGCGGCACCTGTCAGTGAGGAGCTGGACGTAGACGACTCTGAGCTTGACGAGTTGGACATCGGAGACGATGATGATGACTTAGACGTGCTGTAGCCCCCCTAGCTTGAGAGGCTATCTCAGACCAGACGGAGACTCTCCCGTAATTGCTGCCTCTCCCCGTCTGGACAGTCGTAAGATGTTCCCCCCGACATCGAAGCGACTACTTGAGATAGCCTCTCTCCTATGTATAGGAATGAAATATGCAACCTGAAAGTCAATTAATTAGACAGATAAAAGCTTATTTAGATACAATTAATGCTTTTCACTTTAAGGTACACGGTAGTGAGTACATGATGGCCGGATTACCGGATATTATTTGCTGTTACAGGGGGTATTATATCGGTATTGAAGCTAAAATGCCAGGTAATAAATTATCGGAAAGACAAAAGTACATTAAATCTAAAATAGAGCAGGCAAAAGGCGTTTACTGGGTAATTTATTCTAAGGAAGAATTAGAAGAAAAATTTATGAGTTTCGTTCATTCCACTTAGGATAATTTCTCCAGTGTGGATCGCGTGTTTTTCTACTAACATTTAATCCCAATTCCGTCAATCGTTCTTGCAACCATTGTTCCTGAGCGACAGCAATTTCATAAACTCGCTTTTTTTCATTTTTCCGCAAACCTCGACCACCACGACGTAACAACGCAAGTGGAATCAATCCGTTATCTGCTAAGGCTTCATTAGATTGTGTAGTTACTGATTTTACTGGTTCTCCATACCATTCTAGAAACGCATCTCTAACAACCGGAACAGACGAAGTATCTAAAACTGTTATTTCAGTGCCTGACCATTCTTTTAAGAATCGACATAATACCTTTACATTAACATCCAATTCATTGGCTAATGTTTGAACGTCCATTTAAATTCTCCCGATTTAATTCGTTTACTTGCGCGGCAACCCATACATTTTGACCACCCCGCCCGGTTAATCGTAAACACGGTAATAGACCGTTACGCCGCATGACTTTATCAGCAGTTTGAGTTGCCGCTTTACTTGTATAACCTAATTGGGCAGCGCAATAAGATGTACTCCATAATTCAATAGCGCCATAGAACCACACGCCGTCAGTATTTCCCGGTTTTAAAATCAATGGTTGCTGCATAACAATTCACCTCCTTTCCGGCGGACTGACTAACCGTCAGTCTACTCAACGCAGCCCGCCAGGTCAACACACACGCGACCCCCGTCCGACGTGAAGCGCAATTGTCAGACGGGGGTTTCGACAAAGGAAAAATTTACAGTTCCTCGATTTCATCCTCGCTTTCGTCTTCGAAGTCTATTTCATCATCGTCATCGTCGTCGGATTCTTCTGTGTCCTGCGACTCAGCAAAAAACGCTGTTCGCAGAACAACACTAGTACGGTTAGCCCGTACAAAATCCGCGACTCGTAACATCAGGTCGAGGGCTGATTGATTTAACTCGACACCCAACTCGCGCCAAATGAGATCAAGCATTAACTCATCGGGATTGGGTTCGTCCGATTCCTCATCTGCCTCCTCTTCCGTAACAACCGAGAGCTGTCGCTGTGGTGACATGTCCTCGGCTATTTCCTCTGATTCAAGCTCAGCCGGGTCCTCCAGATCTTCTAGTACCTCAGGTTCCGGAACGGGGACAGGCTTAGCGCTCTTGCGTCTCGCGGCCATAGTGCGCACTCTCCTCTAACGCGTGTAGTTGCTGACTCACCGTTAGTCTACTAGCCGCTTTTGTGCTTGTCAAGCACTTACCGAGGTTTAGTCTCGATACCAATCACGCCTCGCCCGGTAAGATTGTAATGAATGATGACCTGGGTAACGCCATCTCGTAGTGGTCCCCAACGACGGGGACAATGACCATTTTTTGACTCCAGGTGCCATTCCCAATCATGCACTCCGCCTTCATCCGATTGAGCGAAGCAGCGAAGGTGTCCAGTGCCCTCAGCTATCGTTGCTGATATCCAGGCGGCTGCGGTTATTGCTCCGCCACCAACTGGGCAGATGACAGGCAATAGTCCCTGACCGGAGATCGGAATACTTTGTACAGCCACATCTTCTCCTATTACTGGGGGCGGCTTAATACCAATAACTCCGCTGCGTCTTAATTTGTTCGGTTCGGATAAATAGTATCCAATAGTTCGCCGCATCTGATCCATATTAATGCCAGCTGGATCAATCTTTCTGCGGGGCGCGTATTCTTTATGACCACAAACCCATTCCGGCCCCGCCTTTAAATGCTGACAAATACTCGCAACTAATCGCGGATAACAATCTAATTGCTCATCAGTCCAATCCCCATCCCCTTTATCTTCAGCTTCAATGCCGATAAAGTACTGATTGCCACTAACACCTTTCCATGAACCTGAGCCGGCATGGTAGGATAATCCAGCAGATACAATATAAACGGTACCATTCCATCCTAATCCGTATTGTGCTAGAGGGCCAGCTAATCCAGCCCTACCATTACGAATCACGCTAATGCTAGGGAAATCATTTTTAGCTCCGGGATAGGGATCGGGACCGGCCGTATGATGACAAATAACTCCATGAACATGGTTAGCCATAGGGCCATGATGATGATTCCGCCAATTTGCTAATTCTGCCACCGGATAGCCAGTCTCTCGTGCGGCATCTAATAGCCACGGTAAAAATTGTCCCATTTAACGGTCCGTTTCTGTTTCTTCAAACATCGGTTCATGCCGCCGAACAACTAATTGACCATGTACTAAATCATCCGCCGGAGACTCATTTCGCCATGAACCTGTAGGCGATCCTTGATCGGTATGAATGGGATTGATATCAGGGTCTGGCTTATCAAATTCCTTTTTCATCCGGAGTATTTCCTCTCTCTGAAATTAAATATCCAATTAAAGCAGTAATGAATGCTGATAGAGCCGCTATAACAGTTGATTCTAGACCCGGAAGCAACCAAGCCAAAAGAACCGAGACCACTGGACCCAGAGTGCTGGCGGCTGCTATTTTGCGGTTCGGCTTCAAGCTCATTGTTCTAGGGTTCTCCATTTCTTGGTCCGTTTTGCCACTGTAATCTACTGACTATTTGCTCTAGCTGTCTAATCCTATCACGCTGTTCGGAGTTGTCCGCGCGTAAATTGCGAATTTCATCTCGATATGTAACTTCTAATTCACGGATATCCTTTCGGTGCTTCTGTGTCCAATCATCTAAGTCCTCTTGCAGCGCCACATTACGGCGATCTAGAGCCTTATTTATACCCTCCCATGACGTGTCTGCGGCAAGTTTTGCTAGCTCGATTTTATCTGCAGCGGATTGTTTAACCCGTTCCTGTCGAGCCTTACGATACAGAAGCAAGGGAGTAACAACGCCTACCAGTAAGGCTGGCAACAATATTGAAAGTAGCTCTAATAAGGTCACACCAGTCTCCCGCCGTATTTTTGCCCAGTGAGACGTAGAGCTGACGTGATTAACAATATTAACAAAATGCTCCACATTATGGGGTGAACCGCCGTGGTATGAGAAAAGGTAATGTAACGAACTATAAACGCACCCCACCATGCCGCAGTCAACACAAGAGCTAACAAATGAGCGAAGATCGCTAATGCTCGGCGCTGTTCAAAATAAATAGAGCTTAGCATAATCACAGCTACTACTAGATAAATTGAACCCCATACTTGCTGGGATGCGATTTCTAATAGTCCTGCATAGGCAGGCGCAGTCGTCCAACGGGCAGGGAATACTATTAAGTCTAGACCCAACAGGAGGTAGGCGATCGCTACCACAAATAATCTGGCGTGTTCACGGATCACGCTATCACCCACTCTCCGACTCTTAATCTGAGTTAGTATAACACCACTGTCAAGTGGTACCGAGTCCACCGGAATGAAAATATTCTAACGATGCCCAACAGCCATCACTTAGCGTTACTGATAGACTGCGGGAAACCGTATCGTCGTGATGTGCTTGGATGACAATTATGTCTCCCGTTGAAAAAGCATACGGGCGACTAAATACCTGATGGGCAAAACCATTTGCACGGTTTAGAGCAGTATCATTACTTTCACCAATCACAATCGACCCGGGTGTTTTAACAAAACGTAAATCAATTCCTACGGCAGCCATTTGAGGCCATTGAACTTTAGCAAAAACTCGCCCGACAAACGATCGCTGCAAGGTAAAAGCTGTGGGATTGCTACTTACCCACATTCCATTACCACCTATATACGACTCTTCATTATCTACTAATTGTGTTTCCCACGGAACATTAGTAAACCCAGTGCTAACTGGTATAGAGAATGCGGTAGAACGTTGAACATAAACATATGGAGGATAATTCAATAAGTCGGATAGCTCATTAAGCCTTTCCGGCGCAACCTCTTGACGATAGTAATACCGATGAACCGGAACAACTAAGGGCGCAGTCATAAGAATCCTTTACGAAAGAATGGTAGTCTCTCCTAACTCAGTATACCCAGGTTCACCGAGTAGCCAAGTGCGGGGAGCGTGCAGAGGGCGCAAGATTAATCTATCGACAGGAGATTCCCCCCGCTGAATATTTCGTGTATATCCATATACTGCGCATACAATTTTACCTGTCCGCCTCGTGTTAATAACAACGCAGTCATTCAATTGTAAGCGAGGATCGCATGGTATCTCAATCGGATCAATACTCGGGACTGGTATTGATACTTCAGTTAATAATGAATTTGCTACTTCCGTTACCGATTCATGGTGTGATCTCCAATCATTTATCGGAAGATTATAAGGTTGATAACCAAACTCCCCCCCAGAACCGGCATCATAAATGGTTTTCGAAGATTCCGAAAGCGGCTGAGTTTTATACCCCGGTATCCGTAAGGCAGGTGTTCCTGCGGATGTTGCTAATCGAACCGTATCAGGACTCGTATTATCAACATTGATGGTTAAGTTTTGCTGATCTTGCATTTCTACCCTGACAGACACGCCAGGGGGAATTGTGCCATCACTTACCCGAGTTACGTGAAAGCCATTTGTCACTCCATCAGTCCACGGATCAACAAACGGTGGATTTGTTGATGTGACTCGATAGGTGTTAGCAAGTGGAACCGAAAAACGTTTTAACGTATAGGGTGGCGTATCAAATTGCTCTGCTCGACTTGAATTGAAAACAACAGCAGAAATTAAAATATATTGTTCACTTCCATACGTCATAAAATTAACAAATGAATCCTTACGTAAATGTATATTTAAGTCTTCAATTTCATCCTCATCTAATATTATAGTATTAGCGTTCGTATAAGCTTTACGAATTGTCTCACGATTAAGAAACTCTATAACTCCGGTTTCACGACTAAGAATCACACCTAATTCTGCTGCTAATATATCTTGCAAAATTGTAGCCCCAGCAATAAGATAAATATCCGGAATCAAAGTAATATAACTTAATGCTAAATCTAACTTAGTTTGACCCTGTAAACCAAAAAGAGACGGCGGGTCCATCGACCATGTTAAAGTACCGCTAATTGTTTTCCACCACTGTACATCCTGTGTTGGCATCTTAGATTGTACACGAACCCCACAATAATTTTGATAAACAGTAAAAGCATTTAATACTGTTGTATTAACTACAGTAGTTGTTACACCGTCCACATAAAAAGTAGCCGTTACTCCACTATCTGAAGTACGCCATAATAGGCCGACTCCAATATAATGCCAACCTAAAGCAGAAATCGTCGGACCGGTAAAAGTAACATCATACGACTGTCCGGTAAAGTGAACCAAGTTGGCAGAAACAACTCCAGTCGTTGAAAATCGTAATTCAAACTGACACCGGCCTCCTGCATCTAAATCACCTGAAATTGCTACCGCTATTGGTATAGTATAAGTTCCTGTATTTATAGCACGGGGGCCATAAACCCATGCGCCTAATTGATGAGTTTCCCCCTTATTCCATGTAGCCCGGGGATCAATAGTATAACGATACTGACCATATCCGGCGGTTGTTCCATTAGCTGCATACCCGTATTTACCGGGTACAAATAGAGGGTCCGGGGGACCTAGTGTTGAATCAATTCCCACATAATTCGGTGACGTTATTGCTTCAGGAAACCAAGCTCCGGCTAATGTAACACAAAAATGACCCACAACTGTAGCAGTAGTTAATAT
Organism: Acidobacteriota bacterium; assembly: GCA_020200095.1. Taxonomy (GTDB): domain Bacteria; phylum Acidobacteriota; class Blastocatellia; order Pyrinomonadales; family Pyrinomonadaceae. The sequence continues at coordinate 15,780 of JAIVJJ010000234.1, forward strand.
AGCTCGACCCGACTGAAACAGACCACATTGTCTAAAAATTTGATCAATAGCCCATGTTAGATTAAATTTCTGTCGTTCTGTAGTTAGTGCGGAAAATAATAAGTATTGATAATCAACAGATATAGTACGTATAAGCAACGGATAATTTGTAAGATCGATTAAATCTAATGCGGTTATCTTAACTGTTCCATCATATTGGGGATCGACACTTCTTATAACACCAAGAAACTGCGCAATTGTAACAACACTATTCGAAAGAGGCACTAATATCCGATAACGCACACCTGCGTCGATTAAACTATTTCCAAATAAGGGGCTGTCATCCCTCCACGGTGAAAGAATTTGACCTATATCTAATTCAGTAGTGGGAGTTTGTTTGCCAAATAGTGTAAACGTAAGTTGAGCGGTAGAATATCCTTCCACAACCTGTAAATTGCTAGGAATATTTCCCCGTAAGCTGCGCTCTAATTGTAAGTCATCAAAAATGCTTGATATATCAGAATATGGACCGTCAAAACCGGTTCCGTCCCAATCAATTTTTAATTCATTAATTAAAATGGAGTGAGGAAGGCGTAAGTACTGAGCTAATTCGGTATTATCTGAATACTGCATCTATTAAACCTCCCGCACTGTGAAACTGATTTCGTAAGTATGAAATGTATTGTATTGTGCATCAAAATCTATGATAGCAACTTCTCCGATTCCACCCCCTATAGACCACCTGGGATCATCGTTACTATCTCGACACTTGATAGCTGTGGTAGTTATAATTCTTTCGCCCGCACCGGATTGACAGTTTAAGCCCACGGCGCAAGTCGCATCATTACTTCCGGGCGAATACGTTAAAGACACGGATTGCCAAGTTGTGTTAAGAGTTACAGCGTTACCTAATATATCCGTCTGAGCTACTCCGGTTCTATTAAAAGGACGGATTAAAGCCTGAACAACACCCGAACCTGTTACTTCTAATGTTAAAACTAGAGGACGCAAATCTCGTAAAACTATCTGTTCACGAATATCAAAGTTTGATAATAATGTGCCAGCAGTAGCAGCCGGAACGGTCCAACGAATACCAGAATCAATAAAAGTTCTCAGATAACTGTTCAACTCAGGTGTTGTTAAATCTACTCGTAATATACTAGAATCGCCAGTGCTTGCAGTAAACGCTTTAGTATAACGGGATTGACTACCCCCCAGGGATACATCGGCAGATACTAAATTTAATGTATACGGATCTAAAAATCTTAGAGGTCTCGGCTGTGTCCACGACCAAAATGCTCGAATCTGCTCAGCGAGTCGAGAATTTAATCGTGAGTACTTAAAGGTCCACGATCTTTTCTGTCCCGACAGCACAGCAGAGTAACGCCCAGACGCGGCTACGCGCGCGCTCCCCAGACGCTGCACCGGCGCGCTCACACCGGCTCTAGCGGGAGGTGAGGGCAGCGGAACCATCGCACCTACTGGCCCCAGCAAAAATCGTTCATGCCAGGCCATCATATCCCCCCTAATCGTCGCTTATTTAATACGTTCTCGGTATTAATTACACGGGCTGCCCCGGCACTCTCTAATCTAAGAGTACTACTGTTTAATGCACGTTGAATCGCTAACTCCAGTGCCTTTTCGAAAGTTTCGCCTGTGGGTAAAGCCGCAGTGAGACGAGCAACCATATCATCTCCCGGACTTGCTGCGTTAGTCAAACTAACACTAGCTCGGATTACATCGTCTAATCCATTTCGAATACCTGAAGCCAACATCTGACTAATGCGTTGCCCAGCTATATCAGGTGAACCGCTACCGGATAGCGGTCCCCACTTAGCGGGTGAAAATGGTAAAGCATCCCGGATTGTACTTGCCACCGATCCGATTGCGTTTCGGACCGCGCCCAGCATATTTTTAATACCGTCAATAAGACCTTGAATAATCCGCTTACCAGCATCAAAAAGCAGACGCCCTAAATCACCAAGTGCCCCTATAATTTTACCCGGTAGTTCTTTCATAAAATTAACAGCCGCTGAAATTCCGTCCGAGAATACTCTTTTAATAGTTTCCCAGTGTTTAATAATAAGACCAACAAGAGTAAAGTTTAAAAATAGATTAACCAAAAAATCAACACCTGCCTTTACTGCACCCGTTATCCATTCCCACGCGGCTTTAACAAAATTGACTATGGCGTCCCACGCAGCTTTAGTCGCGTTCGTTACTGTATCCCAATTAAGTACAATAATTGCCACTAAAGCAATAATTGCTGCAATAATCCATCCTATAGGACCCATAGCAATAATCCATGCAGCTGCCATGCGAGCAGCACTAGTTAGTGCAGCTATAGCCATCGCACCCCACTGCGCAACCCATATCGCTGCTGTCCGGATAACAGAACCTTCCAAACCCGTTAATGCACCGATAAGAGGAATGAACTTTCCGATAAGAGGACCCATAATAGCGGACCATCCAATAAAGCCACCTATAATACTCTGAATAGGTCCAGGTAATGATGTAAAAATAGAGGCTAACGTAAAAACAGCGGATACTAAATGGGGTAAAATCTCTAATAGAGCAAATGCAATCTGCCCAAGAGCAGAAAAAACTTCACCGATTTTTTCTTGCCCCTCAGCGGATTGCACCCACGCTAACATATTAGCAGTGAGATCTCGAATAGTTGTTAAAAACGTCCCCCCATCAGAATTAGATGCTTGAAAGACGCCTGTTATTAATCCTCCAAGATTAGCAATTATTTGACCCAGTACAGCTAATGAATCGACGCCAGCCTGTATCCATTCGCCCAATTGTCCGCTTTCCCGAGCTTTCGCTATGAAGGCAGTAAATCTATCAATTAAGCCACCAATCATTGCTGATAACGATGGTAATGAAGCAGAACCCACTGTTACTACATCTAGAATTGCTTGGACTAAATTCGGGAATCGACTAATTAATGTATCAATGAACGTTTGCATATTCCCGAACGATTGTGAAACGTCTGAAATCGTTGTCGATTCCTCTAAAAATTGTGCAATTCCTCGGGTAGCACTTCCCATAGAATTAGCAGCCTGAAACATAGCAGTGTTCACTACGGGCATATACTTTCGACCCAATAGGTCAACATGCGTATTCATCCCAGACCAGAATGTTTCTTGCACTCGGTTACGCATAGTATCCCAAGCAGGAACTAAAGCCTGAATTGAACGCATAACATCCTGCATAGCAGGAGGCATTGTCTTTATAGATTCAGCAAACTTAGCGGGATCACGAACATTTTTTAATGCGTCGCCAAATCCCGCTGTTGCTAGCTTTAATGCACCTAAAATAATAGCCGCTGCTCCGGCTGCCGCCGGAATAGTTCCTAATGCTCCGGATAACTGCCATGCCGCGCCAGCAGCATTAAACATCATCGGTAAATTACTGACGGTTGTAAACTGTTGTAACAGACCTGTAGCATCACCTATTGGACGATCTAAAGATGAAAATGCCCGATGAGTTTCTGCTAATTGACGCAAGGCGGATTCGTTTTTTACTTCTATATGTGCCGTTAATTCGCCAAGATTCATCTACCTACCTTAATGCTCGTGTTGTTATCGACTCAATCTCCTCTACAGTATTAACTTCCCTTGGCATTTTCTTATATAACTGCCAAAACAACGAATCATCGGGCAACCCACGCAATAAAACATAGAATCGTCTAATACTTAGAATGCTTAACTCTCGCCCTCCGATTGTATAAAAGAATGTAAAATCCCGTTCTATCGCGGCCCAGAATTGTTTAATGGGATTTTCACTTTTCCCTCAGCAAACGCCTTATCCATTTCGCGAGCAACCTCTAAGGGCGTCATTTTGCTACCCTGTAAGCGTAGCATAGTCCAAGATAATAAAACAATCATCTGTCGTGCACCTATACCCTTATTTAACCAATTGGATAAAAGATCTGTTCCATATACCCCTTTAATTAATGCCGCGAGTTCTTCTTCTTTACTAAAATTAGCGGCTTGAATTTTCCTCTCAATTGCTAAGGGTAAATCAAATGGAAGCGGAACCTTCTCGCCAAGAAAAATAAAAGTTTGACGCGGGGCGGTATCCGAATACTCTTGCCAATAAGCATCAAAATCAATTGTCTCATCTGACATAAAATAACCTCATTAAACTGCTGCGGAAGTAGCGAGACCACTTTTAGTGAGAGTGACTTCCCAACCTGTCCGATCATTATGGCCTCCCCCGATGGTCGGACCGGTTGCCCAAGTACTCCAAACGACCCAAGTAGTTTGAATAGTATGGCGGAATCTGACTTTCCCAACGGCGGTATCGCCCTTTAATCCAATAAGGGTATCAATACGAGCTTGTCCCGGATTACGTACACCGCCGGAACTTAACTTATATCGACCTGTTATCCCTAAAGTCGCGCCACGTTGAACGGGGGTTGACTCATGCTCGCCCTGGGATTCAAAAGTTGTATCGTCCGATACCTCCTCATTTTCTCCTAGATTCAATTCAAAGCTTAAAATACCTAAAATATCAAGCCATGTGCCACTTCCATCCGCCAGTGAGTTGACCTGAAAAATCCAATCACGCGCTAGTATTTGATCGGCCACAATTCACTCTCTCTGGGTTGTAAAGTTGTGGAGTAATTCTAACAGCATGATGGTGTCGATTATTATCATCCCTTCCTAAATAGGTAGGACCGGAGTCTAAGCCAATACAAAGAAGAATCTCTAAATCTTTAATAGTAATTGGCCCTAAACCGTGTAAGCTATTATATATCTGTTGAGCTAAACGCCGTGATTCTAATGGATTAGTAGTTCCCCGTATACGAATTTGTACCCGCGGAAAATCATATTCCTCGACTGTGCTTGCCGCTTCTCCCTCTTGCGTTGTAATAACTATTGCATAAGGCGGATCAGCAGCCATATAATCTAATAATATGCCCCATTCATCAATTGAATATACTTGGTTAGTTCGATAAATACCTAGACTTTGTGAATCCAGATAATAAGCAAAAGCTTCAATTATAGTAATCATAAATGAATCTCATCCGCTATGAGACTTAACATTCTTCGAGCCTCTGTCACCATCGGGCGTTCAACATACTTGGGTCCCCCGCCACGTGGATGTTTAAAACGTAAGCGTTCGTGTTGAACGATTGCAATAACCGGTTGGGAAGGTGAACCGCCAAAACTAATACGTCCGCCAGATACACGACCGGACCGACGTAAGTCACCCATCTCTATAGGTGCTAAGGAACGAGCGGATTCCAATAAATGTCTCGCTGCTCTATTTTCTCCCGCGCGCGAACCGGCTACTATGATTGCCGATACACGATCACCGTGCCAGTCTAATGTAACTCTCACCGTAAAATTACCTCCAGATGATCAGGAGTAGGTAAACCTCCACCGTCGCGTCGCTTGACATTTAAAACCGTAGTCTCTCGCCCATTAACAATTGCGCGAGAATCTAAAGGAATTTCAGCGGCTAAGTCGCCGATAAAAATCGTGGCGGAAGAAACTACTTCCGCACCATCACGATCTCGTTGTAATGTTGTCTGATCGTCAATGAAACAAGCATAAGTAATAGGAGAACCGTAGCTAGGCCCCTGCGAGTATTGTCCCAGGAGGGGCTCGATTATAATTTTATGACGTAATAAAAATTTTGGAATAGTTCCCACTTATACCACCCGCGCCCGGATGGGTAATAAACGTGCGCGCCGCAATTCGGCTAAGACTTGTGGCGCTATTAATTCCTTTTTAGAATTATTCCCTCCGGATTTTTCCCCTAAAGTAACCGATCCAATACTTACAGTTCCGTAAGCAGATGATCCATGTTCACTCCCGTATCCGGCTTTCCAAAAACTCGCCTGTGCGAGAACCGCATTTTTAATAGCCTGACGTTGTTCAGCATCAATAGCTATACCGTTACTATCTACCTTGTAAACTGCCCCGACTAATAGATTATCAATTACTGCGCTAGCACGCATTAATAAATTTTCGTCGGTCTCATCTGTGTAAGAAGTTAATTCAGCGGGAGTCGCATAAACGGGATTAGTCACGGCTTAATCTTTCCTACAGTGTTAATCGATTGATCACCGCTTAATTCTTCCTGCCACTCATTATCTGCGTGTAAACGCCTATCCTCCGCACTTCCTCTCTCAGTAAGAATCCGCTCACCATCTCGCTCACGTACATATAATACCAATTCCATAATCACACACTCACTTTACTGCGCCTAAAAGCTGCCACAGTTAGACCAGCGGGTGTAGCAGAATATGTCCAATTTACTTCACCGTCCGCGTTATTGTACTCTGCCGGAAAATTATCCGTTTCAATATCCCCCGTGGTAGCAGGAATAACACACGTACGACCCGCTACTACCTGTCCATCAATAGTCGCCCCAATAGCAAAAGTAACAGTAACAGAAGAACCACTAGTATTTTTAAATGCGGCTGTAGTTCGGCCATCATTAATAAAACGATCTCCCGCGGCACCGGGTGCAACAAAAGGCGTATTACGGTTAGTGCCGCTCCGACTTACTTGCGTGGGAGTTAATAAAGCCATTAACTACTTCCGCCTCCCTTTTCCAACTCAGTAATCTTTTTTATGAGATCGGTTTTAGACATTTCTTCCGCGGTATCACGCGGGATATTATGCTTTAACTCGGCATAATCAACCCAATCAGATTTAGAATCGCTTACGTTAGGCTTATCAACTTCAATTTCTTTTAAAGTACCCTCGTCAATCTGTGTTCTAACAGCATCGGACGCTTTCGTAAGATCAATGTTAAATAACGCGCCCCCAGGACCTTCATAAATAGGCATTAGTCCCTCATTCCTTGTTTCGGAAAAGCTCTAACTTTGATTACTCCAGTTGTCCCAGCTTCAAAATCGACGTATAAACTACCATCAGACTGAGCATATCGTCCCGATTCCATAAAAATCTCACGGGACGTGCCGGTACCTACCGCAATGATTAAATCGCCGTAACGACCCAAAGTAGCCGGCGGATTAGAACCCTTACGAATAGTAACATTTTTACTGACACCCGCCGTATTTGACATTTCCAACCACATTGAACCGAAGGGTGCGTTTACAACACGCACTCCGTTAGTAACTAATGTAGCGTCAATAGTAGTTCCGGCAGGGGTGACAATTGAAGAGTTTTTAGCTAACCGCGTGGGGATTACATCTGTACGGGGCATTTACTTACTCCCCGCTACCAATTATATCCATAAACTTTTCCATCAAATACGGGCCTCCTCGGGTCATCATCCAATAGGGACCCTTTTTCCGCATACGAGCAACCTCTGGATACATTCCCTTCAGACCGGATAACAAACCTCTGATCTCCTCGCGCCCTTTATCCAACGGAATCGCTTCAATGATTTCGTCTAAATTAAGCTTACCGTCATCCTGTAATCCTTGCTTAACCTCTCTTGCAGATCGAGCAAACAGATCTAACGTAGAATCTAAATTCGGAAACTCTTCGGCAATACTAGCCATGTTAATGCCCTTTCATGTCTTCGATGCGATCATTAATCCCAAAAACTCCGGGCGCATTAATTCCGCCCCGTACAGATGTAATCCCCGTACAACGTCTGCAAATCTTACATGCGACCGATACGCCTCCACGCTACCTGGCGGAATTTGCTCCGCATACGAAATGGCCTGATTTGTTCCGGCTAATACAGCATAATCGTCGCCGGTCACTAATGGAGAATTGTTAGACTTATGGATATCGAATCCGGCCGCCCGCCCGACAAATCCGTTTATTACAGCCTGCTCGGGCGTCGCTCCGATAAATTCATCTGTTCGTGTTAATTTACCGTGAAACCATGGCGGAACAACAGCCCAACGGCCCGCGCGAGGAATGTCGCCCTCATCTAATTTGACAGCTAAGTCGGTTAATCTATCAATAGTATCAACCGGATTAACAATTGCGACTGTACCTAAGCTGTTATCAGGAATTACCTTAGTGTAAAATGAAGAGATATATAAATCAACAATATTAACAAACCCATATCGCGTACGTTGAATTGCCTGAGGCATGAGACCGGGTAAAGCTTGTTTAGAATCAACATCATCTACATAGAATATAAAAGCTTTTGATTCTGTGATTGTCAATGACTGATCAGCAGTATGTAATTGTTCCTCAGTCAATACAGTCACGTTAGGCACATAATTAATAATTGTCGGATCACTGACACTATTCACCCTAACGGTATCCCCAACATTAGCAATTAATCCCTCCCAATTTCTATTTACAACGGTGGGAGAAGCATATATGTGTTCACGCTCTAACGGAACCAAAAGTTCAGCGGCCCAGATCTCAGGCACAAAACTATCGACTGACATTTAACTACTCACCCCCATCAAATTATTTAATAAACCATCCTTACGTGCTTTGACAATATCAGCAGGTTGCATTCTCTTTAAGTCCTCACGGGTTAGTTGCTTTTTTTGACCATTCCCCCCACCCCCTTGAAAATCAGCCCCTCCACTATTCGTCGGAGTAACGGGTTTCGGTAAAGCATCCTTATGTTTCTTAATGGCGTCCTTTATCTTAGTTTCAAAATCAGACGCGTTAGGATCTAGATCCTTAATACTATCTCTAAAGGGCATCCAATTAAGTAAAATACTAGCGCTATCAGGCCCCAATCGCATAACAGCTAATTCAACTGTACGCTGCCGTAATGTTTCACTTTGAGCAGTTAACTTTTGAGCTAATTCTTCTGGCTTAGGCTGCTTGTTAGGATCAAGTACTGCCGCTAATTGTTCTAGTAAAGTCTTTTGATTATTACGATCGGCTGTTAAAGTCCGGATCGTTTCTTGCAATTGCGCGTTCTCCGCGCGCACTGTATCAATATCGGAGGGCGCGTTATCAGGAGGTTGCTGATTTGGCGGTGGCTGCTCTGGTGGTTCAGTGGGGGGTGTGGGAGGGGCAGGCTGGCCGGTATCATCATCAGGCATTACAAGCTCCTAATTCATCTCCAGGGGACTCTAGCATGTCTGTCAAGGGGCAATAATCGGCGTCACCCCATCAATTAATCTAACCTCCTCGTTTACTCGTTCATCATCCCAATCAGGATGAACCATTCGAACAAGAATAAGAGTAGATGCGGCGTGGGCATCCCGTAATGTTTTTGCCGTTTCCGATACAGTTTTCACAGACTCCCGCACAGGTGGTGGAAACTCTAACGCAATATTAAGAGGAATACTTATTGACTTAACGGTACCGAGTTTGGCGTCTGTTGCTAATATAATAGTAGTTAACTCTGGGAGTGCTCGTCTCCACGCTGAGATTTTAGCCGCGCGAGTATCATAAGTCCTTTTGTCTCGAGATTCCGATTCAGTCGCTGTCATAGCAACATCTGGACTTAAACCAAAAGTTTGAGCCGAATACCCTGAACCACTAATAATTCGTTCCACTAAAGCTATCGCGGTTGCCGCGTGTGATTCATTACGAATACTGAATTGCTCCGGATGAATTTGCATTTTATCTTCATTACCACCGACTATATTAAGACCAACAAAAACCTCACGATCCGTATCAAAAATAGCACCCTGTCCCCGTGTTGGTTCCTCTAAATAATCCTGGGGGACAATAATTCGTGCTTTACCTAGTCTAATATCTCTCATCCAAGATGTATATGTTTCATCTAATGCATCCATTAATGTAAGAACAGAGCCAAAGTCAGAACGCCCTAAATTGTTAATTTGCCCAATATCACGCCAAATTCTTGTTTTTAAGTTAGGCACATATACAACATCTAAAAACGGCAAACCGGTATCAATCTCGGACTGCAATCTCATAGTTTCTGGGTGTTTAGTTAACTCTACACTTTTACCGATGGTCGATCTATCGCCCTCATATAAAGCGTGACGAATAACTTTAGGGCCATGATACTCAAGATGGCGTAAAACTTTGCCGCTTTCATCTGACAAAGTACGCCAGAATATTACTTCCCGTAAAAATGTATGACTAAATGAAGGAATAGCCGCATCCGGATGAATAATTGATAATAATGCATCGGGCGAAACATCTAAATCATAACCAACACGAATAAAAACACCCGTCAATGCGGAAGCAACTTCCGCAGCCTCTACTAATTGAGCAAACAACCCTTTATCAATATGGTCATTTATACGATCTTGATATTGTGTATCGTTTACTTCTAGACGCGGTGGATTCTTAAAAAGTTGATAGCCACCCTCAGCTGAAATTTCTTCAGCAATGGGAATATGTAATTTTGACACATTAGTTGCACCTGATGTAGGCGGAGTACCCCAGAACATACGAGCAATAAAACCGACAACTCCCCCGGATAATTGTGATGGTCTAATAATACGATTAGCAGTTGAACTTCTATATTGTCCAGTTAATAACTCTGGATCACCGCCATACCATGCGGCGTATTCTTGAATCTTTTTTTGCACTGTATCATAGGGAGAAGGGGGCCACTGTAAGTTAGGGTCTGTCGGAAGGTCCATTTAATTCTCCATGGATAATTCCAGCACAACCGTATCCCCATATTTACCTGTGGTTGCATAGGCAACAACGCGGATATAACACCAATAGACTAATTCACGGGGTAAAATCCAGGCAAGACGGCGCCAAAACTTTTCCATCACACACCTACACTCGTGAAATACAATTCAAATTCTTGTGGAAGCATTAATAAAAATTTTCCACTAGGCCATTTAGCAATATACATGTTAATAGCCGCCTTTACAATTCTCCCATAAATATTTTCAAATTCAATAAAATTATTAGCACGTACCCATCCCTCACACCACTTTGCTGCGTCGGGTAGATTTTCTTGTGTTAATAATACATATTCGATAGTCACTTCACGAGTTTTTGCGGGCACAATCATCATGTCGTTACTCCAAAAACGTCCTGCCAGCGTGCTTCAGAAATGGCCGGAAAAATTTCACGCATCGTCTGAGTCCCTTCCTTACTTCTAAACCATCGCCTAATTTCTTGTGATGTTTCATTGAATTCACCGTTAGTTACTCGCTGAGCTAACGTAGTATATCCTAATTCATTGAGAGTGTTTACTAAATCAACTTTTGGTGTTTTACTGTCCGAACGAACATCATCGAAAAAGCCGCGCCTAGCCGCTGCTATTAAGCGAGGAGGCGCGTTCAATGCTTCTAGTTCTTGTGCTAATCGCTCGGATGTTGATACAGGCTGAGTCATGCGGCTATCCTATTTCTCCAGATTCGTTCAGTCGTTACGATGCCGTAGCGTTTCGCGTCACAACAGTGATCATTTTCTTTCCTGGGGCGGTCCAGACCTTTTTTGCTAGCTTCCGGGTCCCAGACATAAGATGCTACCTCATCTTGAGTGTGTTGGCAATCGGGGGACATAGTAAGTTTATGTAAATTGTAAAGACTAGCACACCGTCGTAATCCATTATCCACATCATTATTCGCACTATAAATATGACCGACACCGTCACGATACAACTGTCGTTTAAATGAGGCAGCACTCGGGTCAACACATATCCAACCGGGATCAATACGCTCTAGACGTATCCACTTCTGTAATTTACTTGATAACTCACTGTCAGTCAACGGCTTATCAATATACAATTCAGCAAAAATATGCAAACCCTCTGGGCGTACTTCAATCGCTAGTGCGACAAACGGGTTAGTAGTACCATAGTCGATACCGATAATGTGGGGAAAGCCAGTAATCCTATCCTTGCGTACTACATGAATTGCTGGATCAAACATGCCATAAATAGCGCCCTCAGCAGCAACCCATAAGCCGTCAATGTATCGTAACTTCCATAAACCTGCGTATTCTTTTCTTAAATTAGCTACAAAATCAGATTGTAAAAATGGATTATCGTCAAGCGTAAAATGAAATTGGGTTAAGTCGAGTCGCTCATCGCCCGAATTACTAATCAATCCGGTTTTTCCTGAAAAGTATTTACTGCCCTTATCTAAGTAATTTACCTTTAAATAATGTCTAGGAGAATCTGGGTTACTAGTACCAAATAACTTACTATCTGCTAATGATAAACGTGTCGCTAACATCTTCCATGCAGATTCAGGATAAAGACTAATCTCATCGGCATAGGCGCCCATTAATGTAAGTCCAGCTATCTTGCTAAGTGCTTTTTCATCATTTGCGCCCGCGATATAAACTTTACGCCCTAATAAAAATAACTCCCCCTCGCCTTGATTTAATCGACAATAGAAACGACCAAGCATTGCTTCTAATGGATCAATTACGTTACGCTTTAAAGTACGCTCAGTTTTACCCACCATAAGCAATGGTGCATCTTTATCAGAGAATCCTCTCTCCCGTAATTCAATAACAAATTTTAGCCATCGAAAATTTGCACAGACACTCTTACTCGATCTAACTGCGCCTTCCCAGATATTGAATCGATCGTTAGCTAGCTTAACACTAGTCGCCTGAAACTTACTCAATCGTTTAGTCGCCATTCACTTTTTACCCCTTCCTCGCTTACTACGGGGTAATGCTTTCCAACGGGATTTATGTGCCCAGCGTCTCGCCCAGGGCATTTTATTAACAAACGCCCACCGCCATTGCTTCTTACTTTTAAAAGGCATATAAATACCTTCCAAACGTGAAACGACACCCTGAGTCTATCACAACCCAGAGTGCCGCTTCAGGCAGAGAGTCCCCCCCTATTCAGGTGGCGGGAATAGACTCTCAAAGTCAATATCGAAATTGAATGGTCCGACATTGAATGTGAAATCATACCCGCACGCAATGCTAAACGGGTCACACTCCGTCGATTCCTGCGCGAACGCCGGAGCAGCCGACACGATTAAAAACGTGCCGATCAACCCGCAGACTGCTAAATACCTCTTCATAGATCGGTCCTCACATAGAATATGGTAATCTAAGAATCATACCAGGATGAATTACATCGGGATCGTCAATAATACCTCGATTCAAATCATAGAGCGTCCGCCAATCAGTACCGGCCCATGCAGCAAGACTAGCTAGAGTATCACCTCTAGTCACCGCAATGGTGTCGAGCGAAGGAGAAACTCCTAATGAGGTTTCATAGTGACGCGGTATCTCTAATATCATGCCCGGCCGAATATTATGCGGACTGTCGCCAATTGTACTACGGTTTGCCTCGTAGATGTCCCACCATGCGTAGCCCGTTTCGGCTCCAATTGAAGAGAGTGTGTCACCCGACTGTACTTCCACAGTAGATTGACTAATCACAGCAGCGAAAGCCAACTCAATAAACATTATTCATCCTCTATGTCGTCGGATTCGGATTCCTCGGCTGCACTAAGCATCTCTGCTAACCACTTACCCACGTCCGAAGTAGAGTCCACTTCAATGACAGTTCTATCAATACCTAATAATCTATTTTCCTCCCCGAGTGTTAATCGCGCACGATCATGGGCATTTAAATCCCCCTCTAAGGCGGCATCCCACACCGCTCGTAACAATTTTTCGTAACGGAGTAGCTGCAAGGCGATAAATTCCCGACCAGATAAATTAACCGATTCCCTAATAACTCTCCTGAGATCAGCCTCTAATTGTTTCATCCCCCCATATTCGGGGATCGCGTCCAGTATCTCCCGTTTCGAGTACCCTGCAGTCAACATGCGTATAGCTTTCGCACGCCGCTTAGCAAGTAGCGCACGATTCGGAGTTACACCGAAGTTTGACTTAGGCACGCTAGAGAGTGTATCACACCTAATTAACGATTACAATCGAGCCTTTTTCTCTCTCACTTCCTTTGCTTTCACCTGCTCGCGTTTCTTATCACGAACAATTCGAGCAGCCTTGCCGGGATCGACAAATCGAGACACTTTATAGCCTCCGTTTCATTGCCAAATAATCCTTCAATAATAAATTCTGTCAATTATCATCCAACCCTCCGTGTGTTAACTCATGATTTATCAATACTAATGCTCCGTGTAATAAACCTTGCTGAGTTATCCAGTCTTGCCCCGCATTAGTACCGTAAGTTAACCCGGTATTTTGTGAATCCACTTGAGCTACTTTTGCAACTACTATAACCTCCTGTATTTGATCACTTTCCGCTAATTCTAACTCAACCCCCATCATATCCAGAATATTACCGACTTTTGTCTTCTCTGTCATTAATAAATTCCTCCCTAATTACACGGCACATATCGATACACTGTCTTACCTAGTCTCTCGGCTAAATCTGCTGTCCAGCCGGAGCCGTAGGTTTGACTACTTAAACAATGCACTCGTAACAAATGAGTACATCTTATTGCAATTTTCCTATTCCGTTCACGAAATCCTCCGGGAACTGCCCATTGTTGTACCTTAGGATGGTATTCTAACACAGTCATACACAATTCGCGCGCGAGTGTAACAGCTAATGTATCAATTCCAGGAGCACCCCCAGAAATTACTTCACAAGGTTGATATTGTTTCAGAATTTTGAGAATTACTAATTCACTTAATCTCCAATCATTTTTATGAGTAAGCTGAGTCGATCCTACGATAGCTAATCGTACTTCCGCCATTTAATATATTCTCTCCAATTCAACAGGTTGAGATACATCCCTTAAATCAGCGATAACCCTCTTCTCTAACTTTCTGGCCTTTACTAAACTTCTAACCTCTTGCGACCAGACTTCAGAGCCACTAGCCGCAATGATGCACCAGCGCCTGCTAAATAGAATCCAATAGAAGATTGGTGTTAATACAATCAGAATCACACCTATGAAAACAAAAATAGGAATACCAGGGGGAGCGGCAATAAAAACAATCGCAAGCATTAATAAGAATAGTGCAAATAATATCACGCCTGAACGCGTGCTCGCTCCTACTTCCACACGAAAGCCGTATTCTTTATCCTGCCATATTATTTCTTTCTTGATTACCCACTCACGACTGTTACGGGCATTTATCGTTTTCACTATTATTTCCATCCTTCCAAAGGTAATCGCTTCTTACGTGACTTTAAGAAACCCTTATAAAAACCGAGAGCGCGACGTTCCGCTCTGTTCTTTCCCATGAGAATACTTTTGCCCCGGCGACGAATACGTTTACGTGACATTAATTACTCCTGGCCCTTCCATGCTTCATTGCAAACATCAATTATTTTTACGGCTAATTCATCGATAGAATCGAA
Organism: Acidobacteriota bacterium; assembly: GCA_020200095.1. GTDB lineage: Bacteria > Acidobacteriota > Blastocatellia > Pyrinomonadales > Pyrinomonadaceae. The sequence goes on from JAIVJJ010000234.1 coordinate 30,873, forward strand.
TGAATCAAATGGGACACTAATCTCAAATCGACGAAAACTTTCCTGTATTGCTACAGTAATTTTCTTAGAATCGCCGGATGATTCTGTACCCCCGTGCATTTTCATTAATTACTTCTCTTATCAACCACTTGCGCCCAAGCGGCAGCGATTGCCGCAACCTGTATTAATTCCTTAACCAACTTATCTGTATCACCCTCATCATAAGTACGCGCTCGCGCTACCTCACCGATTTCTTCAATCAAATCATTAAATCTCTCATCATCGGTTTTCGTCCCATCCGGGGCAAGAATAGCCTTAGGTCCGTGTTTCGCACTTTGACGCATTACCTCAGCCGTAATAGCGTCTAAAGTTAAACTGTCTAAACAAAGGAAATTAAGTGTAACCATTTTATTTCTCCTTAACTCGTTGGACAAATTCGGTCTCGATCTCTTTTACTACACGTATTCTATCACGATAATACATATTCCGCCAGATCAATACAGCCCGCGCAATCCCGCGCACAATTCCACGTTGCATAGCTAATAATTTCTCGGCTTCCAAGAATGCATAAGCTTCCGGTGACATTTTTACTGAAACTACTGGAGTATCTTTCATCTTCAAGTAACGCTGAACAGCCTCCTCTAATAATTTCTCTAAAGCCTCACGAATTGATAAGCCGGTATTACTCAATTGTCCACCTTTTCAATAGTGTTAGCACTGCCATCATAATAGTCCCCCACTTCTAAAGTAACCCACACATCTTTCTTAATACAAACACGACCTGTGTTACCTGTCGCTTTATCTACTAGATAAACGCGATAACATAGCGGCTTATGAACCTTTTTCTTTTCCGTAACTACACCACGTTCAACTCCACATCCACCAATTAGTAATAAACTGCTGAGCACTAGAATTATTAAGCTTTTGAATCGCATTTTACACCTCCGGCTCTATTTCTGCAATAGTTGTTTTCTCATCAATAATATACATAAATCCCCCATCCACTTCAATCCAAATTTTCCCATTAATCACCTTAAAACTTTCTACGATTCCATTAATACCAATCGAATATCCTTCATACCAAGGTGCCAATGGATTATCTACCAACTCCACCCATTCTTCTAATGTAAGAATTCGATCCGTACGTATGTATTTACCTTTCCATATTTTATTCAACTCATTAACATCCATCATTTTTAATTAATCACCCCTAACAAAATTACCTCGGCCACGGCCTGCACCACAGAGTCATGAGGATCAAGAGTCTCTAACATATCCGCTAACGCTGCGGTAAGCGGATCATCCCCGCTCGGATCGTCCTCAGCTTTCACGCGCAAACCGGCCAGCCTCGCGGTCTCAATTCGCTGACGTAACAACTCCGCTAAATGTATTCTAACTATTCCTATTAAACGCTCAGCTATCACAAAATCTTCGATATCTGCCGCTTCATACTTATGAATAAAGCGCATTAATGCCGTTCGGATTACAGAAAGATCTGCAGTCGTCACTTTTAATTCAATCATCGTTATAGCCTCCCGTATCTAACAATACCATTGCAATTTAATCACTGACTCGCCTCCTAAACTCCTGTTCCCGAAAAGATATTACGTTTAACATAACACCATCTTTGAATTTTCGCCAACCGGTAGAAAATTTTAAATACGTATATCCATCCGCGTGCATCCCCTCCATAACCTCGCCATAATTCGCAACTACATCACCACAAATAAGCTCATAACAATACCGTTGCAATTCAATCACTTACCCGATCCTTAAACTCTGCCTCTACGGCTTTAATAATATCCTCATTACTCACATCATCCGGATCGCGCAAAACGACAATCGCAATAGCGAGACCCCTTACTATACCGCGGATAGTTTTCGTATCCTGACCCCGTGCTTTTTTATCAAGATACGTTCGTGTTCTGTCCTCCATTTCGCTTTCAATCGTCAATGCACGCATGTCCTGTATTAGAGCCATTACGATTCACCCTCCTATCCTGAACATGTCGCGCCGTTAGCATCCAGAGTACGCAATGCGTCAATGTAACTCGGACTAGCATCATTCTTACCGCTATACACCTTGGTATGGTCCTTTGCAACCATCAGAGAGGCGTAGTCTTGCCCATCAACCGTTACATACCTGAGTTGACGGCCGTAGCGATCCAAGTCAACCCCAAGCTGTTTCGACAGAGTTACAGAAGATCCCTGCGCTGTTAGGACAGCGTCAGCATCCACTAACGCCTTTTGACCCCCTGGGGTCCCTGTCTCACAGGAATCAATACCAAGTACACGGACGTGAGCGCCACCCGCGACGACGAACGTATCGCCGTCGATCACACGTGTTACGACTACCGGCTCACTTTCCATTACTATCGTTGTCGATGTAGCCGGCATTTGTGAAGGCTCATTCGTCGGAGTACCGCTAACACATGAAGTGGTGAGCATTACGCCCGAGAATGTCAGAGCGATTACAGACAAACGGATCATTATGTACCTTCTATTCCCAAGAGATCAGTTTTAATGTGATTACAATTGGATCGTCCCCATGACTAATACTTAATTCAACAGAGTCATATACCTCTTTCAAAATCTCTGCTCTCACTTTCCGTAAATATCCCGCGATTTCATAATAATTAGTAGAAGCTGTTTGTCCCGGAAAGCCCAATTCACTCATAATCTAAAACTCCTGACGCGTTGGCTTACTTAATGTCGACTTGTCGAATTTCTTTTTATGCTTAGTACAAAACCATAACATTCCTCGTTTCCATTCCGCATCGGCCTTACAGCCATATTGTGCACATTTGTGTGTTCCCGCGAGAACACGGGCCAACCATCGCATTTTAGATCGCCCCCTCTTTTTCCAATCGACGCAACCGCCGATAGAATACTATGAAATCGCCGATGATAAGAGCTGCCGTAAATCCTAAGAGAACCCATGGCCCCCCGAACACAAACATGCATAATCCCATTAGAATTGTAATAGCTGTCCAGTCCATTATAATCCCCTATGCCTTCTCGAATACACCCTCAGACACAATTCGCCACGCATCGCCTTCCGGACAAATTCTCTTTCCGTGCGGTGTACGCTCAATTAGTTTAAAGGGAAGATTATGTACAGGGCACGTAAACGCCCAATCCTCCGTTAGGGTAATTACTATATACTGTGTAGGCATCCGTCCTCCGCGGCTTGCTCGTCGAATGAAACGAGGATACATGGCTCATCGTCAGCGTTGAATTCGATGTAGTCAAGCCCCCTGCCATATTCGTCTTTCACGTCCTGATCACCATGCCGGCTAATCAGTTTCTGAACATGGTGGGTTAGCTCCGATGCTAGCATTACGATCTCCCATCAATAGTCATTTATGGAATGCGCGACGGTGGCCCAGGGCACCAATTTTCCCCCGCTTTTAACCGATTCCGTTATTTAATTCGCGCGCTCCCGGGTTTGTGGCTAATCACTCGCTCCGGCCCCGGCCGTTCCAGTTCACACCTACCCCGTGTGTGATGTCGAGTAGGGTGGTAGTTTTGGCTGGCACTGGCGTGGGGAGACTGCAAATTCGCAGCATGGTCACTCCGGTCTCGTGATGGAAGTAGATCACACCACGAACCGCGTCGATCTCCAACACTCCCTTAAACTGCTCGGCCATCTCTACCTCCGTGTCTCGGATCTATAACACACCTACATTCTTTGGTTGAGTGGGGGCTAACGGCGCACTCCGTCATGTATTAGCCGATCCGGTACGGTGCAAGGTCATCGGAATTCTCTATAGTCTGTTGTCCATTCCCCCACCTGACGTGACATGCGTCGTTTTCGAGTTTGTCATGAACGCGTCCGACTGGCGGGTGCAGTAATGCAGCATCCTCAAAGCGCGTCACCAAATCGTCAACATTCATCGCCATTTTCCTTTTGTGTGAGAAGTGGCCCCTCCGGTCATTCAATGTCAATATTAGCAGATGACTCACCGTTAGTCAAGAGGAATGGGAAGGGAAAATCTCACCGGTCGCACAGGAGCCTGCACGCCCTCGCGCACGCACATCACCCGTACGACCTGTACCCCCGTGCCCAAAGGGCACTAGGGGGTAGTACGGGTTCCGTACTCAGGTCACCCCTCGCCCTTTTTGATCTACCGTACTCACCGTACCTGTTTCCGTACTTGTCTGACCTGCGTAAATGAAGATCCACGTTCCCCACCATTCCCGTATCGTACTTGCTCTATTCGATCTCCAATGACCGTCCATAGTAGTCTCACGTACTCAGCGTACTATATAGCGTACTTGTCATACATTCCACTGTAGATGATCCACAGGGCATGATCTCCGCATCTGCGGAACATCTCAGGAGCACGACACCGCAGATGAGGAACACACCTTATACTCCGGGCTGCCGCATGTGCGGAACCGACAAAAAATCTCTCAGGTCCACTTGACTCACCGTCAGTCAAACGCTATGCTTAAGATAGAACAACGAACTTGGAGAGATTGCTATGGACGCCCCCGCTTTCCGTACCATCAACCCGCGTGTTCACAGCCGGATCACCACTGCTAATGGAGTGGTAGAAGTCAACTGGGTACGCGGGAGTTCAACGAAGCCGTCGTTGACGAGTTTATATGAGGTTGTGAACCCTGCAACCGAAACCGTGGTCTTCACGGGTCAGTGGCAGGGAATCGTGACCTATTGTACGGGACCGGTACGTAGACGGATGACAGACCAGACTTAGAAAACATGTAACACTGACTCACCGTCAAGCGATATATAGAGTGTAAGGCCCGAACAGAACGGAGAACGAGAACATGACAGACCCACGCTACACCACCTATCAGGATCGTACTGGACAATGGATCGTATGAGACGCCAGCGAGGGCACTCCTGAGAGTCCACGCACCTACACCACTAAGCTCGAAGCTCAACTCCGCATAGCGGAAGTAACGAGAGAGGGTTATCTCCGATGACACGCATCACTCATAACGATGTGACTAACCTATTCGGGCGTTTGAAGCACCTCGCCCAAGGACAGGGATTCCCTCAGACCGAGTACTGGTGTCTGCAACGTGGTTATCCGTCGCAACATATCCCATATCAACTCTACCTGTCAGGTGACCCCTACGGATCGGGTCAGCGTTCACACCCACTGGGTAACTGGATCGGCGACACAGCCCGTGAAGCATATTGCTGGCTGGATGGGGCGATTCGAATGATGATCGCAATCCATGACCTAAACAGAAGTGAGTAGAAATGACTATTATGGCTGATTCATTGACCCTACTGATCATATTTGCAGAGATGAGGTAAGACCATGCAAACATTTATAGTTGAGTGGGATGAGTCGGAAGGTCCAGCGGCGAGCTGGGTTGACAGTGTGGAAGAGCGAGATATTCTAGTAATAGAACTGGCAAAAGAAGGTAAATCCCCTGCTTGGGCTGAAGAAGGAATAAAATGATCGATAATGAAAGATTGCTGTGGAAAGTATGATAATCGGCACTGCCCAGATTAGGAGGAGTTATGCTAAGTTATGTTGCACGCCCTACATTTCGGGCGTTTGCTAAGGAATTGAAATCCGATCAAGTGATTTCCCACCCCGCCGGGTGCGCCATAGTAAATCGGCTGTGGCATGAAGCCGATACTGTAGTCCTTTTTGTCCGATTCGAGCATGGGTCAGACTATGTGCGATCCAACCCCAATCGCACGTGGTTAGTCATGGGGGTCGATCATGACACTGATCGCGCCCGGCGGTGAAATAAACGATAGTGAGGCGAGACATGTTTACTCCTAAAACTAGAGCTCATGAAGACGAGCCGGGCCCGGTATTGATCTACTCATGCCCTAAGTGTCCGTCTCGTTTCGCTAATGCCGCGGGCGTAATCCGGCATTGCAAAATCATGCATAACTTAGCAAAAGAGATCGATCGGGCAATTATAGATGGGAAGACATAAAATGACCGGCATTCAAATTCTTGCCGAGGCAATTATCAACGCATGGCGAAATAATGAGCCTGATGACTTGCTGCTGCGCGAATTACTATACCGTATGGGTGTGGCGAAAGATACTGCCCATTATTTAGTAACAGGAGTGAAAAATGCTCACAGTTAACTTATACCGTGTCCGAGTATCCGACGAGTTGCTAAGTATGATAGCAAAAAAGCTCTCCATCGAAGCGAATGAGGACCTAATACGCTTACTAGAAGCGTGGCGTAATGAATGCCGAGAGGGCACAGAATGAGGGAGGAAATCTGGCGTCAATGGAATACTCCTCTCTGGGAAACAGTTGAGACAACAATCGGCCCATGTGATTGTGGCGCCGAATCCATATTAGATTGCGAGTGCCATGGAGCTGACGTAAAATGAAACTTATTTATGATATGGAGGAAGATGTCACGGAGTGTTCGGATTGCCGGAGTTTAGCGTATGGCATGCCGGACAAACATCCCTGTTTTTTGTTCCCCCATGCTTGTGTGCCTGTCGAATTGGATAACGGCGACGATGTTGACTAACCGTTAGACATGCTCTATAATAAGAGAGAGGGAATATGTCATGACAACTTCAGAACTACCGCAGTCTTACACGGTTATTACATGGGCTGCTCTATTGGCGATATCGCCTGTCGAGGGTCTATTAGGCATGCGTTATGTTTTGCGGGTTGCACTGAGTGCAGACCCCAAACAATTAGGGGATAAAGACATTCGAGATTTACAAAAAGCAATAAATGATATTGATATACAGTTGAGTCTTCTTACAAATTTTGCGCCCGAAACTGTACGGGAGTTAGAATCACGGTTGTTTTCATCACCGCCACAAGAATAACAAACTTAGGAGGGATAATGGTACTGCGATTTCGTGCTCGTAAAATCTTTCGTTTGGGACCCTTTTTTATCTCAATAACACAAGGGGGCCGCATTTCCTACGGGATAAAAATTGGCCGTTTCACGTGGAACATGAAAACCGGTCGTAAGTCATTGAATACGCCCGGAATCGGGGGACTGACATGGGGCAATCGAGGGAGACATTGACAATGACTGATTACTCTATCGACAACTATTACGTCGAAATCCGTCCAAATCAGCTATCACCTACACGAGTATCAATTGTTTTGCGGGGGCCTGAAGTTTCCTCATTAGATGTCCGAACATTTTCTCTGCCTCACGATGCAGCAAAGTCACTAATGTATGCTTTAATACATCATTATGGTTATTATAACAGGAGGTCGTCCAATTCAGATGACGCACTTTGCGACAGATTACTGACTATTATTGAAGGGTTGATTAAAAATGATTGATCTATCCGATTACCCAGATGAATACCTAGAATGTCGTACTGCTCATGCATGGAAAACGTCGGGCTGGTGGTTAGAACAGAATCGTCCGCGCATTTATCGAAAGACGTACCTCTGCGAGCGTTGTAATATGATTCGTATTGATAAAGCCGATCGTAACTTTAATATTAATACTCGTCGTTATATTCCACCACCTAAATATAAGATTGAAGGTGGACGCGTATACCGGCATACAATTATCGCTGCTCAAATTACGAAAGACATGGTGAAGAATAATGAGTAAGCGTTGCGAGTTAAGTGATTTGTTCGTTGACCAGTGTGATCACTGCAAACGTGGACTGCGTGGACTGGCTGATCGGGAACCCTCCTTCATACAGACGAACCCCTGGCGACCCGCTCAATGGTCCGGTGTCTGTGTGTGCGGACAGCGGTTCCGAACAGACGAGCTGATTACTTGGTCCGATACAGAGCAGCACTGGCGGGCTGAATTATGTTGCAGGTCGGCTTGACTCACGGTGAGACGTGCGCTAAGCTACCCTTAGAGGATAGGCCAGAACGGCTCAAAACTAACTTGCTTTGCCTGCCCCCGGCTTAGGGGGTAATGATCAGAGAACGGGAGATGATCATGGGAATGGCAGAGGCTAGGATCGGAGCTGTTCTGCCGTGGTATCTTGACACGGATGACGCGGACATTGCTGAACTAATTTTCAGTACGCTTCTAAAGAATCAAGAGAATATGACGTCATTCGCAAATACATCGGACGGACCTTACCGTTTTAGAATTAGAGTGTCGAACCATAGCTATCATTACTTATTAGAACAGTTTAATGCTACGGGCGGGGGTTTTCAACATGAATAAAATAGGAGATGATTGGGGTAAGAAAAAGGTACAGATGCCCGGACGTGACATTGAAATTACTGAAGCGGAACACCAGCAAGATCTACTAATACAAATGTACGTACTCAGTGTAGCAAGAAAAATTGAGTTTATTAAATATTGTTTGAAAGGATAAAGACTAATGCCCTTCATGACTTATCCAAAAGGTTACGACACGTGTGAAAGGTGTAACGCTCCGGCTAATAGAAAGTGTTTTGATCAGCGTTTCGCTGTTGATTTTAACAGAAGGTATTTAAATCGACCGCATCCCAATCGTCAAAGGATAATTAAATGAAGTATATTATTGCTCATGTTTTTTTGTCGTTAGTCGCACATCAATGGAGAAGTTTGGGTATAGCTATTGTTATATTAATGTTTCTATCCGAAGTTCTCACTCACGCACAATTACAGAATCTTATGGGAATATTATTCTTCCTGGTATTATTTATCGGATTAATGAACCGGCATCAAAAAGAAAAAGAAGATTTGGATTAATTCGTGGCCCTCGTAATCCAATCGGCAGAGATAGCAGACTTAAAATCTGTAGAGTGTGGGTTCGAATCCCACCGGGGGCACATGTTTTTAGAAGAGTGTAAGTGTTCTCTTAACCCTTTTTTAAGTTCATGTTGTTTATGGAAAAACAATGAACGTATTTGTTCATGCGCGTTACTGGCCTTGGAAGGGTTATCTAATCATGCTTTACCCTCTTGACTAATAATCATACCGTGTCGTGTATGCGGAGATAAATAAATGGACAGCATTCGTATCGAATTATGTGGGGGATTATTTGATGGTAAACGGCTTACTGTTTCTCTTAGAGAGGCAGATATGCCCGCATCTTTTATTATTATTACAGACTCTTCTGACGTTCCTCATGCTTATGTTAGAGTACGTTTAACTGATAGAGATAACGTTTGGCATTATCAATGTCTAGATTAATCCGGTTCGCGCATCATATAACGCTTAGCCTTCCGGCCATTACTCGCTAATGTCTCGGAATGTATGACTATAATTTGTCGTGCGAGTAATTCTTCAATCTTTCGCCTAGCCTTTTGCTCGTTAGCTTTATTCTGCTCGCCCGGGAACATCGCGGCAGTCAACTCAGCGGTGGTATGCGGTTCTGTAAAGAACCACGTCCAGTCGCTACTATCTCCAATAACAGTTAATGCGCCAGTCTTATTGTTGCGTTGTACGATAAGTGACTCTAGTAAATTGGCGGGTGGCTTG
>JAIVJJ010000376.1 GCA_020200095.1 Acidobacteriota bacterium
CCTTTGTCTTTGATTTTGCCGTTGCGGTCAAGCGAGTTGTACCACCAATCCAAATCAAAACGGATTGGCTTCTCACCGTTCGGAAAAACAATGATCATGCGAACGACTTCGCCACTTTTCGGGTGTTTCTGAAACGTCCAACTTTTTTCATCAACGAATGTTTGGAGAATGCGATGAGTTAAATCTTCTTCCTCAAAAGTGGTCACCAAAACAAACTTCGTCGGTGTGTCTTTTGTCCAATAGGCTTCAGCACTTCGGTCAATGCGGGAGGCAATCTCAAAGATGCCACAACACGCGAGATACTCAACCGGATTCTCGGCGTTGATTTCGATTTTTATTAGGTTTATCTCACTCATATTTTATTCTCCGGCGCGCTCGCGCGAAGCCATAGCGTCGGCAGCTTTCAGCACTGCTTCCAGATAAGCTAGTTGCCACCAACCTAATTTATTTTGCAGATTGATAAAGCGTTTCATGGCGTAGTTCGCCGTCTTGAGTGAAAAAGGTTTTGGCTGTCTTGGATCAAATGCGCGTTGTGGGAAGTGCGGACGCGCCCAACCGTGATGCGTGGCAATCAAATGCAAAATCAACTCGCGGTGCGGGTGCGCTTTCAAAGTCTTGTCCGCTTCGGCTTCGATTAATGAACCAAATTCGTGGCGATAGCCCTTATTGAGATTGTTGTTGAAGCGATGATGCCCAGACTTTGCCAAAGGTTTCAATAGATCATTATTGCCAATAGCGCGTTGCCAGCACGGGCGGTTTTTGCCGACATCGTGCCATTTTCCGGCAGTCGCCAGAGCGTCAATTAAATCTGTCCCCAAGTTTAATCTTCCCGCTAAACATCGAGCATAATTTTCAACATCCGCATTATGAATTTCGAGCGGCACTTTGCCCACATTGATTGAATTCAGGTCGTCATCTCGCAAGAATCTTTCCGGCGATTTTGGCGCAACGAAATACGCAACGAATGATTTTCTTTTGACGCTAATAACACCTTCTTCGATTTCGTCCGCTTCGTCGCTTGAGCTATCGTCTGCGGCTTGGCTCTGGTGAATACAAATCTTCGGCGTTTCCTTCTCCCGCATCAGCTTTTCGATAGCATTTATTCCTTCATCAATTTCGTCGAACCCACCTATAACTTCATCACCGATGAGATTCTTCGCCGCCCAACCTTTTTCGTTAGGTTCAAACACAACACGCAACCAAGTTTTTTCATCGGCTACATCATCAACCGTTTGAATGTCTTTGGCATTGTCAATTGCCAACCCATTTTTGTTTCACGGGCGCGAACAGTGGTTTCCCGCGCAGTTTCGCGCGAAGCCGTTGGCACGACTCTAATCATTTCCAGCGCATCAGCGTTTGGACTTGGCGCATCTTTATCAAAAACAGCAAATTTCAAATCGGCTCGCCAACAAAGGCTGGTTTCTGTTGTTTCGTCGTCCATTACCCCGCGCAGCCAAGCTGCGACTTGCGGGCGCGGGAAATCTTTACTGGAAACCGAAGTCATTGCCCAGTCATCAATCCGCGCTGTATCAAGGGAAGGGCAAATCGGTGATAGCGGATAACAACGCTCGTCGCCTGACATCTTTTTCAAGGCAAACGGGGAAGCTGCAATTTTCCCGTCAATCTCATTCTCTTTGAGTTTTCGATAAGTGAACATTTCTGATTCCGAAAGGGCAAGAGGTCTTACATATGGCTTGCCGATCTCCTCTAACTCTTTTGCGATTTGATCTCGCTCCTTTTTTACAGCCCTTGATTCATTTTTCACTTCGCTTATTTTTTCTTTAGCGTTAGCTAATTCCCTTTTGGCATTAGTCAATGAGAGTTGTGCTCCTTCCAGAAGTGCATGGGCTTTCGCTGCTTCTATTCTTGCACCTTCATCCTTTGATTTTTTATTAGTCTTCTGTTGGGAAAATTCCAACTTAAACTGCTTGAGAATGGCTTTCGTGCTGTCAACCCGTGCCTTTGCATTTTCGACTTTGTTACTTTCAAGTTCGACTCTTTCGCTAACTTCGACGAATCTTTTGCTTGCCTCATTTAACTTATCAACCGCAGCAAAATACTTCTGCGAAATATCAACTTGTTGCGGACTGACGACTATAGTGATTTGCGCCGCGTTATTACCAAAGCGATTAACTCGACCGATGCGCTGCGTCAGGCTGTCGAGCGATGTCAGGTCACAAACTGCGTGATCGCCATCGAGATTGATTCCGACCTCAGCGGTTGAGGTGGCCACTAGATACCAAACACCGTCAGGCTTTTCTCGGTTAGCTTTAGGAATAAACTTTTTGAAAATATCTTTTTCCGTAATTTCATCGCGTTCTTTGCCGCGCATTCCTCCGGTCATTGTCAAGATTCGCTTATGTGCGCCCGCTAAACCTGATTGTTTTAATTTTTCTTCGAGTTGTTTTGTAATTCCTTTGACGGTTTCGACTTCTTTTGTGTAGATCAAAATCGCAGCGGAATCGTTGACGTAGCTAAAGGCTTGTTTGACAACTGCGCTGATTTGTGCGGCTCGAAAATTGTTTGCGGCACTTACGCCTTTTAATTTCTCAGGGTCAACACTGAACTCACGCATAACAACTGATTTATCGGCGTAAAATCGCCGACTGACAATTGTATTGTTGTTTTGAACATCTTCGTCTGTCTCATTAACTCGAAAGATGTTTCTTGTCGGCACATATTCTTGAACGTCATTCTGATTATTGATGAGCGTGGCGGACAACTGCATTAGTGAAAAAGGTTTCATTGTCGTGCTCTTCTCAATCTCCAATTTTAATCCGTTCAAAAGTGTTATGAATGATGGCGACAAGTGCGCTTCGTCAGTAACAATCAGCGAATCTTGTCCAAGTAGTCCGGCTTGTAATACTTTGTAGGATTTGCCTATTTTTCCGTAGCCGGAAAACAGAAGCCGACTGCCGATCATGTCAATCGTGCCGACGATAATGGCGGGGCGCGACGGGTCGAGACACCATTCGCGGTTGTCCGCGTGTTCGCCGCGCAGGGTTGATAGCGCGACGACAACATCGTCTTGGCTGAGGGCGGTTTGCTTCAGCGCATTGTAAACTTCCTTGAGCTTTTCATCGGTCTTCGCAAGCTCTTTCAGCTTCCTGACGATTCCCTCGGCTTCGCTTGTGGCTTGATCAACGATCACTCGTCTGTCAACGACGTAAACTAACCGTCGCGGAATAAGTCTCTCACCGTCTGGCCGCATCAGCTCGTCCGCCAAAGCGAGCAGCCAGATCACGATGATGGAAGTCTTTCCTAAACCTGTTGGTATGTCGCACTCAGACGGGAAGTCGCCGCGCGTTAGCCTTGCAAACAACTCGCGCTGCCATGCGAAGGGTTCGTTGCCCGTTAATTGCTTAAAGCAATGATCGAAGTCAATCATAATTGTAAACCCAAACATTTGTAGCGGCTCATGGCGTAGCCGCGATTACGGGCGCGAGAGAGCAGCATGTCCTGTGTGCCGATGATGATGTATTCGCCTTCGGGTTCGGATTCCCAATCGTTATCCACATCGCCGCCCATCAGGACGCGAACCTTGAAGCGATCTTTTTCAGTCACGTCCGCTTGCTCAAGCTGAGCGATAGCATTTTTGGCTACGTCGCGCGTTTGCTCAACGAGTGTGCGCATTGGCAAGCAATAGACGAGGCGGCGACCGACGGTTTCGGGTTTGTTGATTCTGCGCCAAAGCCATGCGCCGATGATCGCGACAGTCTTTCCGGCGCCGGTTGGGACGTTTACGAGCGATGGCAACTCGGGTTCGGTCGCGAGCCTTGTTTGATAGTCAAAAGGGCTGCGGTCGCCGGGTTCGCTATCGTAGAAAGCTGCGCCAAAAAAGTCGCGATAGTTCGTTAGAGATGTAGTCATTGGATCCAAAGCTGTCAGAAATTATTACGAAGTCGACTTCCGTTGGCAGTGCTTGCACGCGTACATTCGTCGCAGAGGCGCAATCGTATCATTCACAGCGGCCCAGTACGGGCTGATTCTCGGGGCAATCTGATTTATTTTTCGCCGGCGCGCCGAGTCCAAGCTTCCCCGGAATAGCATCGGGACCTGAAGGCTTACTCGCCTCCATCCCCCACCGCTCCCGTGTTTCGCCCGAAATGCGAAACGGACTATTATTCGCGTCATGGGACGTCGTTCCACAATTCGTAAAGACGAATGCTTAAGTAAGGCCCGGCCATTTGTTGTGTCGCCTGGTACCAGTCACAAACGTTCTCCGCCTCATTACTGATAAGGTGATGATCTGATAGCAAGGGTCGAATCGCTCTGATCTTGTTTCCAATGCAGTTTGAAATCATCGCGCCGATCATCGATGTAGAGCCGATCGCCGTCGGGCGTCGCATCCGCATCCTTCGGCGTCTGCAGCGCCAATTTGGCCGCGGCCGTTGGCGAAAGATGAAAGG
>JAIVJJ010000377.1 GCA_020200095.1 Acidobacteriota bacterium
GCGCAGCATAGACAAAAATCCACAAGCCTATATTGAAACGAATGTTATGCCGCCGGAAAAAGCAGAAGATTTTTATCTTCTGGGTCGCGCCTATCTTTTAAGCGGGAAATATGCGGATGCGAAGAAATCTTTTGAAGAAGCAAGAAATCGGCTTGCCCAAGTTGATGAAACAAACAGCGAAGTTATCAAAAACGAAATTGCGATGGGATTAGCGGTTATCAATGACCCGGTTGCTCAGAAAGCCTTTGAAAAAGATTTAATCGAGAACAAACCAAATTCCGGTACACAAACAAATTCAAATGCAAACGTGAGTTCATCAAGTAGTATTTTTCCAAAACAACAATAATTGAAAATAGAAATACAATTGAACATAGAAAATGGAAAATCTAAGAGTTTTTATAAAAGGTTAAAGTAAAATTTTATTTTCCATTTGTCATTTTCAGTTTTCTACGAATTGTCTTTTGGCTTCGAACAAAATTACGCCGCACGAAACCGCCAAATTCAAACTTTCCACGCCGTTGTCCATCGGTATTTGAATGCTTTCCTCGATTGCGTCCGATTCTATAGCGCTCAACCCGTGCGCTTCAGAGCCGAATACCAAAAGCCGGGGCTTTTTCCAATCAATTTCCAGATAACTTTTTTCAGCCTTTACGTCGGCGCAGACAGAAGCGAAATTTCTCTTTTTTGCCCAATCCAAAACTTCAGAAAAATCCGCGTTTGTCCAAATTGGCAGCCGAAAACTCGCGCCCATCGCGCCGCGCAAAGCCTTTGGCGAAAAAACGTCGGCGGAGTTCTTGGTTAAAACAATACCGGCAACATCTACAGCTTCGGCGATTCGCAAAATCGCGCCTAAATTCGATGGATTATTGATTTGGTGCAGGACGATAAGGAGCGGAACATTCGGTTTTTTTTTCTGCAGAGAATTTTCTACAACGCTTTTTCCGGTGGATGGTTTTTGTGAGATTAAAACAATTCCTTGCGAAGTTTTCGTGTCTGCGAGTGAGTCGAAAACCTTTTCTGAAACTTCAGTAATTACAATTTGTTTGTTTGAAACATTATCTAAAAATTGTTTTGCGCGATTATTTCTCGTGAAATTTTCGGTGAAAAAAACTTCTTCAATTTGTAGATGGGAGCGCACTGCTTCTTCAGCAAGTCGCAAGCCTTCAACAAAAATTAAATCGTTCCCATCTCCGTTTCGGATTTTCCGCGCTTGCTTTAATTTTTCATTATCGCGGCTCGTGATTTTCAGCATTTTTAATAAGTGAGAAATGATAAGTAAAAAATAGGATTACTTTCTTTAATCACATTTCTCACCTCTTATTTCTTACTAAAGATTTTTCGCGGCAGGAGTTAAATTTGTATTGTTTTACATTTCTGGCAAAATCGAACTGCAATTTACTTCAATCGGTTGAGCATCAATTTTGTTTGTGCCATAATTTTCTCGTCGCGCCCGTAGCTCAGCGGATAGAGTGCCTGCCTCCGAAGCAGGAAGCCGCAAGTTCAATTCTTGCCGGGCGCATTCATTTTTTTATTCTTAAAAATAATTTTGTCGATTATTTTTTCGGCAGAATCGTAACGCTTTTTATCACGACGTTCTCAAGCGGTCGTTCGCCTTGTTTCGGATTGACTCCGGCGATTGTCCGTACATTTCCCATTCCTTCGATGACCTTGCCGAAAATCGTATAATTCTTATCAAATGCCGATTCGCGTTTGAGCATTATAAAAAACTGCGAATTGGCTGAATTAGTATCCTGTCCCAGTCTCGCCGCGCCGACAATTCCTGTATCGAATGGAATATCGGAAAACTCAGCCTGGAGATCCGGTTTATCAGAATTTCCTGTGCCATCGTTATTAGGGTTATCGTCTTTTGAAAATGGGTCGCCACCTTGAATGACCGATTGGTTAATGCGGTGAAAAGTGGTGCCGTTATAAACACCTTCATCCGCAAGTTCTTTAAATCGAGCGACCATTTTCGGCGCGATGTTTGAATAAAGCTCAATTTTTATCGTACCAAAAGCCGGCTGCTCCATTTCAATGACAGCAATTTCGTTGTCAGCAACCGGCGCAATACCTTTTTTAATTTCAGCGTTCGCTGAATTTTTGTTGGCAGTTTGCTTTTTATCACACGAGAAGAAGAGCAAAACTGACGAAATGATAAATAAAATAATAATTTTTCTACTCATAATTTTCTAACTAAAAAATCTTAAAAAACTTTCTCGCTATCCAGCAAAATCGTAACCGGACCATCATTAACAAGTTCGACATTCATCATCGCTTGAAAGCATCCGGTCTCTACTTTTTCGATTTGCTTTTGGGCTTCGGCAACAAAAAATTCGTAAAGCGCGTTAGCTTTTTCTGGTGATGCGGCTTCGATATATGAAGGGCGACGACCTTTTCGCGCATCGCCGTAAAGCGTGAGTTGCGAAACCACCAACAATTCACCTTTTATATCCAAAAGAGAAAAATTCATTTTATCGTCTGCGTCTTCAAAGATTCGTAAATTGAGCGTTTTCTCCAGAATATAAATAGCTTCTTTTTCGGTATCATAACGCGAAACGCCCAGCAAAACTAAAATTCCTTTGCCGATTTTACCAACGATTTCGCCACCGATAGAAACTTTAGCGTGGGAAACTCTCTGAACGACTGCTCGCATATTTAAAAATGGAAAGTATAAAATGTAAAATGAAAAACAGATAACAAATAACATTCTCGATTTACAGTTTTCAATTTTCCATTATTCTTCAATCGTAACTTTTTTCATCACAATTGGCTCAAGCGGTTTGTCTTTATTATTCGTTTGCACATTAGCAATTTCGTCAATTACATCTTGTCCTTCGATAACCTGTCCGAATTTTGTGTAGAGCGGCGGCAGCGGATAATCCATATGCATAATAAAAAACTGCGACCCGTTTGTATTCGGTCCCGAATTCGCCATTGCCACCGTCCCCTTGTTATAAGTGCCTTGATAAAGCGATGATGTTTTATTAATTTCGTCGTTAAACTTTCCACCCCAAGCCGATTCACCACCGTAACCTTCGCCGAGCGGGTCGCCGCCTTGAACCATAAAATTTTTAATCACGCGATGAAAAATTAAGCCATCGTAAAAACCCTTTTCCGCCAAAAGCCGAAAATTTTCCGTCGCCCGCGGCGCTTCGTCTTCTAAAAGCTCAAACTTAATAGTTCCTTTATTTGTTTCGATAACTGCTGTCCTGTCACTATTTCGACAAACTCAAATCCGTTTTTCTCTAAAACCTTTTGTGAGCCGAGATTTTCAACATCTGTAAAACCGACAATTTTTTTTATGTTAAGTTTTGTAAAAGCGAATTCGATGCACCCTTGGACAGTTTCCGAAGCAAAACCTTTTCCCCAAACTTCTGGAATAAAATGATAAGCGATTTCTAAAACTTTATCTTCAACCGGATGAAAGCCGCACGCGCCGATAATTGTTTGGTTTTCTTTAGCCACAACTGCCCAAAGGCAAATTCTGTGTTTTTCTTGCGCTGAAATTGCGTTTTGCATTGCCTTTTTCGCCACATCAAGATTTTCAAAAGGCTTTCCTATATATTTCATCACATCCGAATTGCCCCAAATTTTCAGCGCGTCTTCGGCATCATCAAACTTCCAGGTTCGCAAAATCAGCCTTTTTGTTTCAAGAATAATCATTGCAAGATAAATTTTTTGATTGCCAAAGCAACGCCGCTTTCATCATTGCTCAAAGTTGTATGAAATTCCTCGCGCTCAAGCAAAATCGGATCGGCATTTCCCATTACAACGGCAGTTCCGGCGTATTCGAGCATTTCCAAATCGTTAAAATTATCGCCGATAACCATAACATTTTCGGACGAAAGTTTATTAAATAAAGTTAATTTTTCAACGCCAATTCCTTTTGAAGCGTCGGACGGTAAAATGTCAATCAGCGTAAAATCAAGGCGCGGATAAACAGTTGTCAAAACGTTTGCCGCGTCGCTCAATTCGTTTTGCAAAATCATTTCTAAATGAGCCATTGGCGCACAACTTCCCGAAAACGAAACGTGAACAGTTTCGTTTTTGTCCAAAACATCTTCGAGATTTCCTACATGATGAACTGCTTCTTCGGCTTCGTCGCCATGCAGACGTTTTGACCATTCAATATATTTTTGCAGCGGAATATTTTCGGCGGAAACAGTTTCGTAAAGCAAAGTTCCTTTCCCGTACGGGTCTGCGCTCAAAAGCGCGTTCGCACCAAATTCCCGTCCGACGCGTAAAATCTCGTGTAAAGTTTCGTTCGGCAAAAGTGAAACGGCAACAGTTTCAAGCGTATCTGCATATTTCAAAAGTGCGCCGTTATGACAAATCAAAGGCGCGTTTAAATTAAGCTGCAAACCAACCGGACGTGCATCACGAAAACGTCTGCCCGTTGCAATCGTCACCAACACGCCTTTTTCTTCGGCTTGTTGAATTGCTTCGAGATTTTTTTCGGAAATTTCGCCGCGCGAATTAAGAAGTGTTCCGTCGAGGTCGAGTGCGAGGAGTTTTATCATTTACGGCAATTTGGTTTTCCTTTGCAAAGTTTTTATAAGCATACGCAAAAGAATTGAGATTTGCCAAAAGAGAAGAATTGAAACGAAAGGAAAAACAATGTAATCAAAATAATTAGCAATCAACATAAACCGTAGCCGCGTCAATCATTTTGTTCTTCGCGTTTTTCGCGTCGCTGCTGTTCGAGCCAGATTTGATATGCTGCTTTGCCGCGTTCAAAATCGCTTGCCGAAGAATAAAAATGATGCGAGCCGTCGTTTTTCTTGATGTTCAAAACGTAATAAATATAATCGGTTTGCACCGGATTTAGCGCAGCTTCGAGCGCGCTTTCCGACACGGAAGAAATTGGTCCCGGCGGAATGCCGCCGTATTTGCGCGTGTTATAGGGCGAGTCAACTTCCAAATCGCTTTTGTTTATCGTGCCGTCCCAGCGATTTTGCATTTTGGCGATATATACGGCAGTCTGGTCAATGCCGAGCGGAATGCTTTTCGACAAGCGATTGTAAATGACGGAAGCGACAATGCGGCGTTCTGAATCAACTTTCGATTCGGTTTCAATCAAAGAGCCGATTGTTACAATCTCGCGCGGCGTTCTGCCGAGCGCACGAGCTTTTTGATTCCATTCCGGTTTCCAGGTTTTTTTGAATTGTTCGACCATTTTTTGAATTATCTCTTCTGGTTTCACGTCGCGCGGAAAACTGTATGTCGTCGGAAACATATAGCCTTCAAGATTTTTCGCTTGCGGATCAAAATCCTTTATCAAACTTGTATCGTCCATTAAAGCGAGAATTGCTTTATCGGTGACGGGCGGATTTTGCGGAAATTTTTCGGCAATTCGTTTGGCAATGTCAAAGCGTGTGAAGCCTTCGGGGATTGTGAGTTTTGTCGTGCGTTCTTCACCTTTTTCGAGTTCGTGCAAAACCTGTAAAGGCGTAATTGGCGAATCGAATTGATACTCGCCCGCTTTAATTAGGCTTGCATCGCCGAAAGAACGCAGATAAATTTGCGTTGGCATTTCGCTCGGCAAAACGCCTTCGGAAACAAGTTTCGAGATTGTTTCATTTGGCGTCGAGCCTTTCGGGATTTGGATAAACTGATTCGCCTTTGTGTGTTGGTG
>JAIVJJ010000378.1 GCA_020200095.1 Acidobacteriota bacterium
TTGCAGAACTGCATTGGATAATTTGTTTCGCAACAAAAGAATAAAAGGTGAAGGATTTTTTGCTTGTCTTTCTAAATCGCGCAAACGACGTACAATAAGGTAAAGACCCGGCTCTGAAGGTTCAACATTTATAAAAAGATATTTTGAATTGGACAGACGAAAGTCAACGACAAGGCGAAAGCGCGAAAGCGGAAAAATTTTGCCGAACTTTTGTCCGAGCAATTCGGGTTTGAGTTCGGCACATATTTTTTCGAGAGTTTTTTCGTTCACCTTTGAAATAGTCTAAGGTCTAAAATCCAAAGTCCAAGGTCTTTTGTATTCGACTTTGGACTTTGGATTTTAGACCTTAGACTAATCCTTAAAATTCCTTGACAACAATCGTTCCCGAAGCAAGGTCGTGAACGGCGCGTTTTTCCTCATTAAAAAACAAGGTTATAAATCCGATGCCGCCGAGGGCAAGCGATCCGATATAAAGAAATGAGCTAACTGCGGCTTGAAACAGAGTAGGATAATTTTCTCCTTCGATGTCAATTACTTCCAATGAAAAAAGACGCATACCGAAAGTTTTTCCGTACATACCGATTGCCATCGTTAAATAAATAAACATTACAACCGCGCACGTTGCGAGAAACATTGTAAAACCGGCAAGCGTGAACCAGCTTCCGCCTGAAAGCATAAACGGCAAAAAAAGCAGCAGCGTTGCAAATAAACCGATTATCAAATCAAAAAGCCCGGCGTTAAAACGCATTGCAAACGGTGCGCAATCGTCAGTTTCTTCAAGTTCGGTAGCTTCTGAATTGATAACTTTTTCAGGTTCAATTACTTTGTTTTCAATTTTTCTTTTTTCTTCAAATTTTACCTTTTCTTTAATTTGTATTTTTTCTTCAGTTTTTTTGTTGTCTCCAATAATTTTTTTTCCTTCAACAAAATTCGCCGGACGCTTTTCAAAACTTGTCGAAATTCTTGCCGAACTTGGCAAAGCCGGTAGTTTATTCGTGTCAAAATCTTGATTGTTATTTTTCAAAGAAGTGGCAGGTTTTGATTGGGCAGTAAAATTTGGCGGAGCATTGACCTGCGCCTTTTTCGGGGTTTCGTCCTGTGTTTTACCAGCAATGTAAAAAGGATAATTTTTATTTGGCGCAGGAGCGGACTTAACGGATATAGGCTTAGGCTTTTCTTGTTCAACTAAAAATTTCTGCCGAGATTGTTGAATGCGCTGCAATGCACTCGACAAAGTTGGATTATCCGACTGAACTGTTTCCGGTTCTTCGATTTTCTCGACGAGTTCGGTTTTTAATGCTGTTGCCCCGCTGGTAACCAATTTTGTTTTCTGAATCGGTAGCGAATCTGATTTTTTCGTTTCTGGCGTACTTCGTTCTTGACGTTGGCGAACAGTATTTTGTAATTGCAAACGCCATTCCGGTACGGCGGCGTTTTTGCTGTGAAATTCAATTAATGTCGGACTTGTCGGAGCAGAAGCGATTTCTACAGTTTCAGGTTTGGCGACAATTTTGGGGTCTGCAATAACCGGTTTCTGCGGATAAACACTTTTAGCCGGTGGTTTTATTTGGTTTGACATCGGAAAATTTCCTTTTATTTCAAAGCTTGTGGATTTTGCGGCGGTAGAAACTTTTGTTTTAAGGTCCTCACGCACCGAATCGTTAATCATTGCTCCGCAACTCGGACAAATTGATAACGTGATGGCATTATTTCGATTACAAACAGGGCAATTCATAATTTTGAAAAAACAACTAAAATTAGAAAAGTATTCTTGGAAATTAGGGAAACCCTTGATAGGAACAAAAACTTCGGTGATATTATCAGAAGTTACTTTAACTAGTCAACAGTAATCTAAGAGAAATAAAGATTTTTTTGATTTTGGATTTTGGATTAAAAATGGATATAACGATAATTTGTTGAGATAATAAAAATTGCTTAGATTTTTTCTTAAATAAACTCAAATAATCAATGTTTACTTTTTCTTATTCGATCCAAAATCCGAAATGCAAAATCCACAATCTAAAGCGGTTGTCTTCCAGCAAAACCGGCTTCAGTATCGTGCCACCATTCAATTTTATCACCTTCGCCAAGTTGCCAGCAGAGCAAAACGACGCGACCGTTTTTAAGACTCGGAAAATCAATTAAACCGCGCGAGTAATCTTTTAGTTCAACGCCGAGATTGTGAAGCTCGGTCGTAAGCTTACCGATTTCATAAAGCGACCCAACGTAAAAAGAAGCATTTTCCATACCGCCGCCGCCTGACTCAGCGGCTTTCGCCGCCGCTTTTACCTGATCGCGAAAAGATGCAATTTTCTCATATCGCGCTCTGATTTTTTCTAATTTCGGATGAATGGAAGGCAATAAATCGTTAGCTTCTTCAACAGTAAAAAGTTTCATAATAATGGTGGTCAGCAGTGGGGAGTTCGGTTGTCAGTCATTGGAACATAATCTGCTTTTTCAAGTAGAACAATTTTAAGGTCAAACAATGGCTTAACCGACGAATTGGTAACTAAATACTATTATTTGTCGTCTATTATTCGCACCATTTCGGAATAATTTTCCGTTTCATCTTCGGAATAATCCGGCTCAAAGCGAACTTTGTTTGACGTTTGCGGAAAATTACCATTTGAGTTTTCATGTAAAATTTCAGGCGCCGGCATTTCTTCGGGCGGAATGAATGAAGGTATATCATACTGTCCACTCTGTGAAAGGTCTTTTCGGACAAGTTCGGCAATATCGCCTAAATCAATGAAAAAATCAGCAACGTCAATCAAGCGCGGCGCGGTATTTGAACGAAAACCCGCTACTTCGACGCGGCAGCCTTTATAAGCCACTGCATTCAAAGCATAAACAAAATCTTCGTCGCCCGAAACCAAAACTGCTGTGTCATACCGACCGGCAAGACTCAGCATATCAACCGCAATTTCTACGTCAAGATTTGCTTTGCGCGTTCCGTCGTAAAAAGTTTTTAATTCCTTTTGCACGACGCGGAAACCGTTGCGTCGCATCCATAACAAAAAACCTTGTTGCCGTTCCGCGCCCGCGTCAACACCAGTGTAAAAAAAGGCGCGGAGCAATCTTCCATCTCCAAGAAGAACACGCAGAAGTTTATTGTAATCAACGTCTATATTATGAAAACGCGCCGCGTGAAAAAGATTATTTCCGTCAATAAAAACCGCGACCCGCCCGCGATGTCCAAACC
>JAIVJJ010000134.1 GCA_020200095.1 Acidobacteriota bacterium
CGGCGAATGTCGGCCATTGTGCGCGTGTCCTTTCAAGAAATGTGTGGCGACAAATCTTGTCAAGGATAGCGGCACAGTGGCCTTTTATGCAGTTTCAAAGATCATTTTTTGTCCTGTACTGAATCGACACCCATTAACGCTTAGAATCACTGAACATCATCAACTTGTAAATGAGAGTGTCGGCAGTTAATCTGCCAGCCGGCGACGCCCTGTGTGCGAGTGACGTCCAGCTTGAGATATGACTCGGACGAACGAACTTTTCTACAGCGACAACCTGCGCGTGCTGCGTGACGAGATTGCGGACGAGACGGTTGATCTGGTCTATCTCGATCCGCCGTTCAACTCCGCCGCGAATTACAACGTGCTGTTTCGTGAAGCGACGGGCGAACAGTCAACCGCGCGGATCACGGCGTTTGAAGATATGCAACTCTCTCCGCCCGTCGCTAATGCCGCATGACCGGACGGAAGGGAGCGCATGAGGATGAAGATAAACACCAAGACGCAGACGAACGCGGGGCGCGAACGCGAGACGGCGCAAGCTCTCGCCGAACTTCTCCGCCGCGCCGCCGCGCAGGGCGTCAAGCCTTTCACTTCGCTTGAAGATTTCGCGGGTGACCCTCAGTTAACCGCCGACTTTGCTGTTGATGAGTTTTTACGCCAAGTCCGCGAAGACCGCGACCGTCCGTCGCAGCGGAGCGTTGAATAATGGCGGTTCGCGTCATTGACACCGATGTTTGGTCGTACATTTGTTGAAAGTAGCAGGGCCTCGGATGTCAGAATTTGAGGCTCGAAAATGACTTGCGATCAGTTAAGCATGGAATTTATCTCACATGACACAGCAAAACTTCGATGTGGCGCTGGCGCGCGTTGGTAAACTTGTTACTGACTTTCAGAAGCATGAAAAAGCATACCTCTCGCGCGCTTACTCGGAACAAGATGTGCGTAAGGACTTTATCGATAAGTTTTGGGTCGCGCTCGGGTGGGACGTGAATCACGAACACCAAACTAACCCTTATGAGCAGGAAGTGAAAGTTGAGCGCAACGTAGATGTGAAGGGCAGAATTAAGAAAGCCGATTATGCTTTTCTCGCGGCGAATTTCCGCGACGTGCGGTTCTTTGTCGAAGCCAAAAAGCCCGCGCGCCACATCGACAATGCCGACGATTATTTTCAGACCATCCGCTACGGTTGGAACGCGCAAACGCCCGTTTCGATTCTCACCGACTTCGCGCAGTTCCGCTTGCTCGATTGCCGCTACAAGCCGGACGTGCAAACCGCGCTTCACCGCGTCATCAAAAAGTTTCATTACACGGAATACGCCGACGCGGAAAAGTTCAGAGAGATTTACTACTTGTTTTCGCGCGAAGCCGTGACGGGCGGCGCGCTCGAAACATTCGCCGCAAGTCTGCCAAAACCGACGGGCAAAGCCTCGCAGCGCGCATCTGTCGGCGGCGGTTACAAGTCGGTTGATGAAGATTTCCTTGCCGAACTCGACGAGCTACGCGAAGAACTCGCGCGTTCGTTCAAAGTACGCAATCCGCAACTTACCGGCGATGATTTGACAGAAGCCACGCAGCGCACGCTTGACCGCATCGTGTTCATGCGCTTTCTCGAAGATAAGTTGATTGAGCCGGAAGTGATCGTTGAACGCTTGGGTGAGCGCGGTTCGGCGTGGGGTGACTTCGTGAGCGAATCGCAGCGTCTTGACCGCATCTACAACGGCATCATTTTCAAGCGTCACGCGATTATTGACGATGCGACTTTCAAGGTTGACGAAAAGGTTTTCGCATCGGTGCGCGAGCGTCTGGCGCATACCAACTCGCCTTATGATTTCAACACGCTGCCCGTGCACATCTTGGGCAGCATCTACGAGCGTTTCTTGGGCAAGGTGATTGTCACGACGGACAAGCGTGCGCGCGTTGAAGAAAAGCCGGAAGTCAGGAAAGCGGGCGGCGTTTATTACACGCCGGAATACATCGTGCGCTACATCGTCGCGGAGACAATCGGCAAACAGATCGCTTCAAGCACGCCGGAAGAAATTGCCAAGATGCGCTTTGCCGACATCGCGTGCGGTTCGGGAAGTTTCCTGCTCGGCGTGTATGACGAACTATTGCGCCGCCACACGGCTTATTACAACGAACCCGGTCACGCCAAGCGAGCGTTAAAGGCAGGGTGTGTTGAGAACGCGGACGGCAGTTTACGTTTGTCGCTCAAGCAACGGAAAGCGATTCTGACGAACAATATCTACGGCGTTGACTTGGACGCGCAAGCCGTCGAAGTCGCGCAGCTTTCGCTGTTCCTCAAACTCTTGGAAGATGAAACGACGGCGAGCGCGAAAGGTCATCAACTGGAGTTTCGGGAAACGATGCTGCCGTCGCTTGATAAGAACATCGTTCACGGCAATTCGCTGATTGGTTGGGACATTCTCGACGGGCAATTGTTTGCAGCGGGCGAAGAACGCAAACTCTATCCGTTGGATTTCGCGCAAGCGTTTCCCGAAGTGATGAAGCAAGGTGGCTTCGATGCGATTGTCGGCAACCCGCCTTACATTCGCATTCAGACTTTGCAAGAGACGACGCCGCTTTCCGTTAGTTACTTCAAGAATAATTACAAAGCCGCGAGCAAAGGCAACTATGACATTTACGTTGTGTTCATCGAACAGGCCTTGCGGCTGTTGAAAGAGAGCGGGCGACTTGGTTATATCGTGCCGCACAAGTTTTTCAACGCGCAATACGGCGCGCCCGTGCGCCGTGTGTTGTCGGAAGGCAAACACTTGTCGCACGTCGTTCACTTCGGAGACGCGCAAGTTTTCAAAGGCGCGACGACTTACACCAGCTTGCTGTTTGCCGACAAAGCCGCGCGAGACGAATTGCGATTTGTGCGCGTGCCGGATTTGACCGCATGGCAAGAAACGCAAGCAGGCGACGAAGGCATGATTGCGTCAACTCGCATTGACGGCAACGAATGGAACTTCACCATCGGCAAAGACGCGGGACTATTTGAGAAGTTAAGCGCGATGCCGACGAAGTTAGAGAACGTCACGACCAGAATTTTTCAGGGACTCAAAACTAGGTGCTCATCCGCTAATACTTTGAAAAAGATCAAGAGCCAAGCCTACGATTAGTTTTCGCCAAAAAACTATTAAGTAGGAGACTTGGCTCTTGCGTACAGCTAAAGATTGGAATCAACCTTG
>JAIVJJ010000379.1 GCA_020200095.1 Acidobacteriota bacterium
GGATTATCTTTAACAGCGATAATGTCGGCTCTCATTCCGACTTTAAGAAAGCCGCGGGTCTTTTCCACACCGAGTAATTTTGCGGCGTTTGTTGTTAAAGCCTGCAAAATCGTGAGCGGCGGAATTCCGGCTTCTTTCCAATTATCAATTGTTTCGATTGACAAACGCCCGCGCGGATATTCTTTCGTCGAGAAAATTACGTCGGGACCGAAAACGAGCGTGACACCCGCTTTGTAAGCACGTTTCACCGGGTCGGCAAACCAGCGTTGCTCAACTTCTTTGTTGCCACCTGGATTTCCGCCTTCGCGGGCGTCAATTTCAGTGAACGGAGTCGGCACGAGCGCGACGTTGTTGCGTTTGGCAATTGCCAGTGTTTCGTCGTTTAATTCTACGCCGTGTTCGATTGAATTAACGCCCGCTTCCGCCGCATTACGCGCTCCCTTCGCCGTCCAGCAATGCGCGGCGACTTTCAATCCGGCGAGCCGCGCTTCTTCGATGACAAATTTAATGTCGTCAACCGAATAAATGTATGGTTGGTCGTCAACGACTAATTTGATAACCCGCGCTCCGTAATGAATGTTTTCGCGGACGGCTTTTTTCAGTTCGTCGCGCGTGTCGGCGTAAAAATATTCGGGATTTCCTAAATCTCGTTTGTCGGGCTGCATCTGAAATTGTCCGCCGTAAGGCGCGATAATGCGTCCGGCATTGATGATGGTCGGACCTGGAACAAGTTCCTGTTCAATCGCTTGTCGCAAATCTGTATCAGCGTAATTTCCAGCGTTTCCGATGTCACGCACCGTTGTAAAACCGTATTCAAGCATCGAACGCGCATTGGCAACGCCTTGGATGGCTCGTGTTCCCGTCGAATCGCGCAGCGTCGTGAAATAGTAGCTTCCGGCGTGCCGTTTGTGCTGCATATTCATACACAAATGAGTGTGCGCGTCGAACAAGCCAGGCAAAACAATCTGTTTGGATAAATCAATAACGGTCGCGCCCGCCGGAATCTTTACGGTCGCGCCGATAGCCTGTATATTTCGCCCTTCAATCAAAATTATCTGATTGCTGGAAACCGCTCCTGTTTCAGGGTCAACGATTTTACCCGCGCGAATCGCCGTAATTTGCGCCCGCGCGATAAACGCGGCACACAACAGTAGTAAAATTGCGGCAAATATTTTCGGCGCTGCATTTATAATTTTCATTTCAAGACTCCCTTTGCTTTCTCCGCTTTTCCAATTCAATTCTCTCAATTACATCCGCGACGCGCGGATTTTTCGCCTGCAAAATTCGGTTTTGGATGTAAATCTGGCTGTCTTTCGAGTTGAATTTGTAACCGTAATCAGCCAAAACCTTCATCACTTCCCAGCGTTTTTTATTTAACTTTCTGGGCGGCTCAAAATAAGCGCCCATATCAATCATCGGTTTCGCACAATCGGAACATTTGCGCGGTGTGTCGCTCGCGTCTTTCGCGAAACTTTTTCGGCAATTGAAACATGCCCAATGCGTGTATAAACTCATTTACACAAAAATTAAGAAACAACTTCGGCTTTTTGTTTTGCAAGCCGCAGCGCTTCTTGACGAATCCAGCCGCTAAAAGGTTTTATAAAAGTCCAATAAAAGCTAAACCGCGAACGACTCGCTTCGTCCGTGCATTGCGCTCTCGTTTCGGTCGTCAAACGAGTTTCTTGCGCGGCAGTTTCAGCCAGCGCAAAATTCCAAACGGCTTTCGCATAGCCGCTTTTATCAAAAGCAAGAAAATCTTCCGCTTTTATTTTCTGCAAATCGCCTGTCGGCTTCCAAAACTTTCCGACCAGACCAAACAAAATTTCTTCGTTTGGTTTTTCGTCCAAAACGACAAAATCAAATTTTGTCATATCGCGCAAAGTCAAAACCATAAATCGGCATAAATTCGTCAATTAACATTCTTTTTTGTTAAATTTTCGCTCTACCCGATTTTGCAAAAATCGCCTTGCGCGACAATTCCGCCCGCGTCGTCTGAATCAATATTGTCTTTAGCGGCATCTTCGGTCGCAAATAACCATTTGAGAAACGGCGGCGCAATCATTGTCGTGGCGACCGCCATAAACAGGACGACGCCGTAAAGCGAATCGTTGATAACAGCGAGGCTCAAACCAATTTGGGCGACGACGATGCCGACTTCACCGCGCGGAGTCATTCCCATCCCGACTTGTCCGGCGCGTCGCCAGCCCAAACTCATCGCGCCTAGTCCGCACCCGACTAATTTAGTTGCCACTGCTACAACCGTTAAAATAATTGCCAGCAAGATTGTCGAACCGTCTCGAAAAACATCGAGTTTTAGCTGCATTCCGATATTGACGAGAAAGAACGGCACGAGAAATTCCGTAACTGCGCTTGTCTGCCTGTGCATCTTCGGGTTTTCCTCGCTCGCTTCTGCTAAAGCCATTCCCGCCAGAAACGCGCCGATAATTGCCGCCACGCCGATATAAGCGGCAGCCACCGACAATCCCAGACACAACACCAAACCAAACACAAAGAACGAATCACCGATACGCAGACGTTCAATTGTCGGCGCGAGATTGGTCAAAACTTTTGCGCCGACGAGCGCGACAAACGCGGTAAAACCGATGGCGAGCGCGGCAGTCGTAATAATTTCGACGTAATCAATTTTCCCTGCCGCAACGCTCGAAACGATTGCCAGAATCAGAAGCCCTAAAATATCGTCAATCACCGCCGCGCCCAAAATAATCCGGCTCGTCGGGGCGTCGAGCAAGCCCATTGCCGAAAGCACCCGCGCAGTGATGCCGATTGAGGTTGCCACGAGAGCCGTTCCGATAAAAAGGGCTTGAACATTCGATTCGCCCCACGCGAGCATCAGCAGATAACCGCAAACAAACGGCACAATTACACCGAGAACCGCGACAATCGCCGCTAATTTCCCGACCTTAAAAATAGCCGACGGCTTCGTCTCCAGCCCGACCGTGAAAAGCAAAAAGACAACGCCGATTTCCGCTAAGGTATTTGTAAATTCAGAAGGCGCAACCCAACCCAAAACGCTTCCGCCGATAATAACACCTGCCAGAATTTCACCGACGACGGCAGGTTGTTTGAGCCGTTCAAAAATTTCAGCCGTAATTTTCGCCGCCGCCAGCATAATAAAAAGCGTCAGCAGAATTTCGGTTGTATGCCCGCCGCCAACGGCAGCAAAAAACGGTGTTGTCATAAATTTTATTTTTCTACAATCGCACCCAAAACACGCGCCCGATTTTCTTAATTTCTGTAAATGATTTTACCTTTTAACTGCTCTTCATTGCTAACTTTTTATCCCGACTACAATAGTTTCTATTTTCAAAACATTGCTTAAAGCGTTCGGCTCGATTTCAATTAAAAACCCGCGCTTTCCGCCGTTTATATAGATTTTCTCCAAATCAAAAATTGTCTTTTCGACATAAATCGGCATCTCTGTTTTCGTGCTGAAAGGCGAAGTTCCGCCGACTAAATAACCTGTCAATTTCTGCGCTTTCTCGGGCGAAACAGGCGCGACCGATTTTACGTTCAACGTCCGCGCCAACTCTTTTGTCGAAACCTGCAAATTGCCGTGCATCAAAACAATCAAAGGCTTTTTCTCATTTGTTTCAAAGATTAAAGTTTTTATAACCGCGTGTTCGCGGGCGTTCAAAACTTCAGATGAATGTTTTGTTCCGCCTTTTTCGACGTATTCAAAAATGTGCGGTTCAAACTCAATTTTTTTCTCGCGCAAAATGCGAATCGCAGGCGTTATCGGATAATTCACTTTCAAAATTCCTCAAACCGAAAACACGAAACCAAATGGTCATTCACAAGTCCGCAAGCCTGCATAAACGCATAAATAATTGTTGAGCCGACAAAATTGAAACCACGCCTTTTCAAATCTTTGCTTATCGCGTCGGAAACAAAAGTTTTCACCGGAACTTCCCGTAAACTTTTCCAAACGTTTTTAATCGGCTCGCCGTCAACGAAAAGCCAAATATAATTATCAAAACTTCCAAATTCTTCCCGCACTTTCAAAAAACTTTTCGCGTTTTGAATTGTGGAAATAATTTTCAATCGGTTGCGAACAATCCCTTCATTTTGTAAAAGTTCGGCAATCTTTTTTTCGTCGTAACGCGCAATTTTTTCCGCGTCAAAACCGTCAAAAGCCGCGCGGTAATTTTCACGTTTTCGCAAAATCGTATCCCAACTCAAACCCGCCTGCGCGCCTTCCAAAATCAAAAATTCAAAGAGCCTTTTATCATCAAGTGTTGGAACGCCCCATTCCGCATCGTAATTGCTAAATCATTTTTCGCCCAGCCGCAACGATTCATTTCGGAAATCCTTCCGACTGCAAAACTCTTTCGGCTTGGCGAAAATGCCGCCGTTCGTGTTCGACAACAATGCGAAAACCGTCCGCCAGTTTATATGTCATCACTTTTAGAAAAGGCGACGTGATAACTGTTTTTTGCCAGTCGGTGTTTGCCGTCTGTTTAATTTTTTCGATTACTTCCGCTTGATGAGCCGCAAAAACTTCGACAATGTTCGCGTCAATTTCGCTCGGCGGAACGATTTTCGGCGTTGGCGCTTTAAATTTCCTTTTGTCCGAACTCAAAGACTTAATCAAAAGATTTCCGCCAAACGAAGAAAGCGGCGACCAATTTTCCCAGAATGAATTTTTTCTCGCGCTGGCGGCAATCTTGTCGAGTTCGGCATAAAACAATTCGTTTGTCTTTATCAAATGCTCGAAACATTGTCCGATGCTCCAACTGTCTGCGCCTGGTCGCCAATTGATTTGTTCGGCTGAAAGATTGCCGAATGTTTTTTGGATGTTTTGAGAAATTTCTTCGAGTTCGCCGGTTAAATTGTTCAATTGGTCATTCATTTTTCGCTCCTAATTTCGCAAAGGTTTTCCTGTTTTGAGCATTGCCGCAATTCGTTCCTGCGTTTTACGCTCGCCGCACAACGATAAAAACGCTTCGCGTTCCAAATCAAGTAAATATTGTTCGTTGACAAATGTTTGATGATTTAAATCGC
>JAIVJJ010000020.1 GCA_020200095.1 Acidobacteriota bacterium
CAAATATCTCTCATGAACTGCGCACACCTCTGACTTCGATTCTTGCTTTTGTCGAAACTTTGGAAGACGGCGCGATTGATGATGAAGAAAACAATCAACGATTTTTAGGCGTAATCCGCAAAAACGCGCAAAGAATGCATCATTTGATTGACGATATTTTAGAGCTTTCATCAATCGAATTGGGGAACATTTCGCTCGAACTTAAAAACGTAAATCTTGTCTTTCACATCGAAGAAGTTTTTACAAACCTTTCCGCCAAAGCCGACGAACGCCAAATCAAATTGATAAACCAAGTTTCAAAAGACGCGTTTGTTTTTGCCGATGCGGTAAGACTTGAGCAAATGCTAACGAACTTAGTTGAAAACGCCATCAAGTTTAATCGTGATGCGGGAAGCGTTAGCGTAAAGCATACCGGAAATCAGACAAAAGACGTAATTTTCGTTTCCGATACGGGTGAAGGAATTTCCGGCGAACATCTACAGCGAATTTTTGAACGCTTTTACCGCACAGACCGCGCCCGCTCGCGTGAAATCGGCGGAACAGGTTTGGGTTTGGCAATCGTCAAACATCTGGCGCTGCTTCACGGCGGCGAAGTTTCCGTCGCCTCGACCGTTTCCGAAGGTACTACTTTTTCAATCGAACTTCCGCGAAAACCCTGACAGACAGTTTTTCTTGATCTTCTTTCAACTCCGCCGCTTTTGTGATATAGTTGTAACACCTCAAAACAATTTGGCTCTGGGGCGAATCGGTTTTAATTGATTCTTTCTCATCGTTTAACTTTAAGGAAAGGAGATAATCAAAATGGAACTGAGTGTCGGACAAAAAGTTTCCTATCCGAGTCAAGGCGTCTGTCTGGTTGAAGATATCGAAAACAAAAAAATCGGCGATAATTTAATGATGTTTTATTTGCTGCGGGTTTTGAGCGATAACTCAACGATTTTCGTTCCGATGGCAAATGCCGAAACAGTCGGGCTAAGACCTGTAATTACATCAAAACAATACAAACTTTTGATAAATGATTTAGCCGCTGATTTTGAGGAAGTTTCCAGCGATTGGAAAATGCGTTCGCGCGAATACAGCGAGAAACTGCAATCCGGCGACGTTTTCCAAGCAGTTGACGTTTTGAAAAAACTCTCCTTTCTAAGCCGCGAGAAAAAACTTTCCTTTCGCGAACAAACTCTTTTGGAAAAAGCTAAGTTTTTAATTGTTTCCGAAGTTACTAACGCTGGATTGGAACAGGAAAGTCAGATTGAAAATAAACTAAACAAACTTATCGAAAATGCCTGTCGCAAACATCACGTTACGCAACCGAATGTGATGGCAGCGGGTCATTGATTGAGAAGAGGAGATTCTTGGTTCTCGAATTTACAGTTCAAATTATAAATAGCAAATCTTTT
Organism: Acidobacteriota bacterium; assembly: GCA_020200095.1. GTDB lineage: Bacteria > Acidobacteriota > Blastocatellia > Pyrinomonadales > Pyrinomonadaceae. The sequence goes on from JAIVJJ010000020.1 coordinate 1,398, forward strand.
ATCCGTCTCCTCTTCTCCCTTTCTCCTCTTCTCCCTGTCTCGTATAATTGGCGCGAACAACCGTCTTGATATTTCCCCGCACGTGAAAATCGCCTTCAATCTCGACTCTCAGCGGGTCGCAAGCCTTGACGAAATCTTCTAAGATGATGTTAACGACATGCTCGTGAAAAACCTTTATATTCCGAAATGAATTGATATAAAGTTTGAGACTTTTCAACTCGATACATCGTTCGTTCGGGACATATTTTAATTTGATAATCGCAAAATCGGGAAAGTCCGAAAACGGACAAATCGCCGTAAATTCAGGGATTTCAAAATCAATCCAAATCTCACGTCCGGCGTGTTCGTATTTGAAAGTATCGAGCGGGAAAAGATTCATTTCATCGCGCGGCGTCGAGCGAATGTCTAAGTTTTGTTGATTGGTCGGTGGTAAATTCAATTCGTCTAACATATGTTATTAGTGGTGAAGTATAAGGGATGAACGGTGAGTGAAAGAACCGACTATTAATCGTTCATCACTCATACTTCACCACTAAACATCCTCCTAAAACTTAAATTTTCTGGCGGTTGCTAAATCCCGCACACCTAAATTCTGCAATTTCTCCAATAAATTTACAAAAATATGCGCGGTTGCGTGAGCGTCGGGCGCGGCGCGGTGATGGTTGACCAGTGAAACCGAAAAATAATTGGCGAGCGTCTTTAGCCGATGATTTTCAATATGCGGAAACAGTCGGCGCGATAAACGAACCGTGCAAAGATGCGGATTTCTCACGCGATAATCCGTAAAGATTCTACCTATTTCATAATTTAGAAAACGCATATCAAATTGCGCATTGTGCGCGACAAGAACCGAATCGCCAATAAAGTCCAAAAAATCTGCTGCCACTTCCTCAAATTTAGGTGCATATTTCACCATTTGATTCGTGATGCCGGTTAATTGGGAAATAAAAATCGGAATCGTGGTTTCGGGATTGACGAGCGTTTGGAATTCTTCGATAATTTTGCCGTTTTTTACGCGATACGCGCCGATTTCCGTCACGCGGCACGGCGGAGCTTTCGCACCGGTTGTTTCCAAATCAAATACAACAAAATCAATTTTCGCAAGCTCGCGTCTTTCAAAATCAATTTCAATTAACTCGACCATTTCATCATTCAGATGCAACGTGAAAAAGCGAAACTGCAAGCTAGATAAGCTATAAACGGTAAACGATTAATGGTAAATTGCCGATTTCGAGAATTCGTATTTACCATTTACCATTCGTAAATGATAACTCAAACGGAAATTCTAAAACATTTCAAACAAACAAACGCGCTTCTTGAAGGGCATTTCATTTTATCGAGCGGCTTGCACAGCGCGAAATACCTGCAATGCGCTCTGGCTTTGCAGTATCCAATTGATGCGGCAAAGTTTGGGCAAGCGATTGCGGAAAAATTTTCCGGCGAGCAATTTGATATGGTTGCTTCGCCCGCAATCGGCGGTTTGATTATCGGTTTTGCCGTCGCGCAAGCCTCAAACGTCCGATTCGCCTGGACTGAAAGAGAAAACGGCGTGATGACTTTGCGGCGCGGTTTTTCGGTGAAAGAGAACGAAAAAATTTTAGTTGTTGAAGACGTTATCACAACCGGTGGTTCGACGCGCGAATGTATCGAAGCATTGGAATCGCGAGGCGCGAAAGTTTCGGCTGCTGCTTCGATTATTGACCGTTCAAACGGAAAAGCCGACGTTGGCGTTCAGAGAATTGCATTGGCGTCTTTGGAAGTTCCAAGCTACAAACCTGAAAATTGTCCGATGTGCAAGCAGGGCGAAATTGCTATCAAACCCGGAAGCGGAAAAATCAGTAACAATAGCTAAATGAATTTTCGCTTACTTTTACAATATGACGGCACGGATTTTCACGGCTGGCAAGTTCAAAATAATTTACGCACCGTTCAGGGCGAACTCGAACGCGCAATCGGAATGTTTGAAGAAGCGGAAGTTAAAGTCATCGGTTCGGGACGGACGGACGCGGGTGTTCACGCTGAAGGTCAAATCGCCAATGTTCATTTAAACAGATTTTTTACAACTGATAAACTTCGCCTTGCAATTAACGGAAATGTCGGGCGCGACGTGCGCGTTTTGCAGGTCGAAGAAACGGACGACAATTTCCACGCGCGTTTTTCCGCGAAAGTTAAAACTTATGTCTACAGAGTAGTAAATGCGCCCGTAATATCGCCGTTTTGGTTGCGTTACGCGCATCATGAAGCACGTTTTTTGGATGTTGCGAAAATGAATGAAACGGCACGTTTATTTTTGGGTGAACACGATTGGACGGCATTTTCCGCCGCTCGTTCGGACGTGGAAAACCGTGTCAGAACAGTTAAGGAATTTGCGATTGATTCGTTTTGGGACGCTCGCGCCAATGCAGTCGTTATCGAATTTCGCATTTCCGCCAACGGATTTTTGCGTTATATGGTTCGTTCTATTGTCGGAACGCTGCTCGAAGTCGGGCGCGGTGAGAAAGATTCTGATACAATTTGGGCGGCAATCGTCAGCGGCGATAGAGATTTGGCAGGAAAAACTGCTCCCGCACACGGCTTGACGTTGCTGAAAGTTGATTACAAATGACAACGGATTTCCAACAAATTATAGCTTCACCTGTTTTGGCGTATCAGGAAGGCTTGCGATTTTTTATGGGCGAAGGAATTTTGAATAAAACGCTGCGGCGCATAACGAATGACCTCGAAAAAAGGGAAATTGATTACAACGTCATTGGCGCAGTCGCGCTTAATAATCACGGCTATCGGCGTTTCACCGAAGACATTGATTTACTTTTGACCGAAGAAGGTCTGGAAAAGTTTAGAAATGAGCTAGTCGGAAAAGGCTATCGCCCGGCATTTGAAGGCGCGACGAGAAAATTCAGAACAACCGAAGAAAACGTAACTGTTGAAATAATCACGACGGGCGAATTTCCCGGCGATGGAAAGCCGAAACCGGTTCGGTTTCCAAACCCAAAAGAAAATGTGGTTGAGATTGACGGCGTAAAGACTTTAACCTTGGAAAAATTAGTCGAGCTAAAACTCGCTTCAGGAATTACCGCGCCGCATCGTTTGAAAGATTTGGCAGACGTGCAGGAATTAATAAAAATAAAAAATTTAACTGCCGATTTTGCCGAGAAACTCAATCCATTCGTGCGTGAAAGATTTTTGGAGTTACAGAAAGCAGTTGAAGATTCGGAATGAAAATTTACCACATCGTTTTACCCGAAGCCTGGGTAAAATTCAAAGACGAAAAGTTTTACGAAGCCGAAAGTTTGCGGGCAGAAGGCTTCGTTCATTGCAGCTTTGCCGAGCAAATCGAAACAGTTTTGCAAAGATATTATAAAGATGCGAAAAGAGTTTTGATTCTTCAGATCGAACCGAAACTTTTAACGGCGAAACTTGTTGAGGAGGCTTCTACAAAAGCCGAAATTTACCCGCACATTTACGGCAAGATAAATCGAGAAGCAATTGTTAAAATTGAGGAAAGGGTAATGGAATACTGATTTTATAAGTTTTGAGTTTTGAATTATGAGTTCGAGTTTCTAGTTTCATTCAAAATTCAGAACTCGAAACTCATAATTTTCTAAATCCGCGTTTCGTTCAAAAAATGTTAAAAAACTTTGCTGAAGTTATTAGCCCGAATTCAAAGGATGCCGAACTGCTTTCGCAAATAGATTTCGCTCGGCTTCCACAGCACGTTGCGGTAATAATGGACGGCAACGGACGCTGGGCGCGAGCTAGAGGAAAGCCGCGAATTTTCGGGCATCGCGCAGGCGCGGAATCGGTTCGCGCTATTGTTGACACAAGCGCACGACTGGAACTCAAAGCTGTTACGCTTTACGCTTTTTCTACCGAAAATTGGAAACGCCCGCAACGGGAAGTTTCCGGTTTGATGCAGATGCTCAAACGCTATTTGCGAAGCGAGCTGAAGGAAGTTCACCGCCGAAACATTAAATTTCAGGCAATTGGAAAAATTGAAGGTTTATCTGAAGATGTGCAAAAAGAAATCGCCGCGGCAACGGAAATTACAAGCAAAAACGCGGGAACGATTTTAAGTGTTGCGCTTAATTACGGCGGACGCGCCGAAATTGTCGAGGCTTGCCAAAAAGCCGTTAAAAATTTACGACAGAAAGGAAAATCAATTGAAGATTTGAGTGAAACCGATATTGAGGAAAATCTCTATACGCACAATTTGCCGGAGGTTGATTTACTGATTCGGACAAGCGGAGAATACCGCATCTCAAATTTTTTGTTGTGGCAGCTCGCATATAGTGAAATTTATGTTACAGAAACGCTTTTTCCCGATTTTCGCCGCAAAGATATTTTTGAAGCTATTTTGGATTTTCAAAAACGCGAACGCCGCTTCGGAGGAATTGCAAACAAGTAGTCAGAAGCAGTAAAAAATCCGTTCATTCTGGATTCTGTCTTCTGTCTTCTATTACTCGCTACTTTTTATGAAAAGCAGACTTACCACCGCGCTGTTTGCGCTTCCCGCTTTGATTTTATCAATCGTTCTGCCCTATTTTTTGCCGCAATTGCCACAGGCTGATTGGCTTTTTGTAATTATCGCTGCTGCCGCTTTCACAGCGGGATTGTTTGAATTTTTTTCTTTAACGAAAAAACTCGAACTCAAAGCCGACGCTTCGATTGCATATTTGGGCGCAGCGGCGTTTTTTGTCGCTTTTCTTTTTGATGCGCCCTCAAAAGCGCCGGATTTATTACTTTTAACCGTCGCGCTTTTTTTAATTGTCGTTCTCGTCACACAGATGTTTCGGTTTCAGAAAGATTTTTCAAAGATGCTTACCGGTATCGGCGTCACGGTCCTGGGCGTTTTATATGTCGTGTTTTTGGGGGGATTTCTTGTTTCGATGCGCGTCGGATTTGAAAATTCGCCGCTTCTTTCGAGCAAACTTCTCGGCTACTTTTTTCTCGTTGCGATGGGTTCTGACGTGGGCGCGTATTTTATCGGAAAAAATTTCGGCAAACATAAAATGACTCCTAAGATTTCGCCGAACAAAACTTGGGAAGGTTTTATCGGCGGAATTTTATTAGCAATTGGTTTTGCCGCACTTTCAACCTTCTGGTTCTTTCCCGAATTGCCTTATAAAATTTCGCTACCGCTCGCAATTGTGATGGCGGTTATCAGCTGCGCGGGCGACTTGGCGGAAAGCGCGATGAAGCGCGGCGCGGGCGCGAAAGATGCGGCGAGTATTTTGCCAGGACACGGCGGTTTGCTGGACAGATTGGACAGCTTGCTGTTTAACGCGCCGATTGTTTATTACTTTGCGCGATTTTATTTTCAATAGAACAATTTTGATTTTACCTGCGGTCTCTATGCCTCTGCATGAGAAAAGATTTATTTCACGCAGAGGCGCAGAGACCGCAGAGATTTATTTGCTTTCGGAATTTTTCGCAAAAGGATTTAGCAGAACAAGATAGACAGGAAGCGAAAGCCGCGTCCAGGCGTATCGGTAAGTTTTTTTGTTCAATCTTTCGATTTGATTTTCGATTTCTTCCTGCAATTCGTCCGGTGGTAAATCTTCGCGGTTTTCGTAACAGGCGTGTGAAATGCAGGGCGCGGGTTTCGCGTCTTTATGAACAAGACAACCAACGCCCTTTTCAAAAAGCGGACACGCGAAGGTTTTTGCAAAGGTATCGCCGTCAGTCTTTAAATCGTATTTTGCTACTGTTTCTTTAGTTCGCTTGTAAATTTCAATTTGTTTTTCAACGCTTAGTTTTTCCAAAGTTTGACGAATCGCAACCGCTTCAAGCTTTGTAATGTGAACATTGACGAAATGTGCATCAAGGCAGCATGCGCCTTTCGTCGGGCAAGTTTGGCAATCCTGCGCCTTATATTCATAATTCGTTTTTACAAACTCTCGATATTTCGATTTTAGTTTGTTTAGTTTGCTCAAGGCTTTTGATTCGGTCATCGTTTTCATCTTTTTTTGTTTGCCGTGTTACAATTTCAGCGCAATTTTATTTTACACAACTTTGGAGAAATTCATGCTTAAAGAAGGCGATGCCGCACCTGATTTTACCGTCAAAGACCAAAACGGCGAAACGGTAAAACTTTCCGATTTGCGCGGACAGCGAGTGGTTTTATATTTTTATCCGAAAGACGACACGCCGGGCTGAACGATTGAAGCATGTTCGTTTCGTGATGCAAACGACACTTTTGACGAAAGAAATATAAAAATTTTGGGCGTTTCGGCTGACGATGAGAAATCACATCAGAAATTTAGCTCGAAATTTAATCTGCCTTTTACGCTTTTAGCCGACACCAATTATTCTGTTGCTAAATCTTACGGAAGCTATGGCGACAAAGAATTTGCGGGAAAAATTTATACAGGCGTCTTGCGAAAGACATTTTTGATTGACGAGCAAGGCAAAATCAAGAAAATCTTCAATGACGTAAACATTGAACAACACGCCGACGAAGTTTTGCAAGCATTCGGAGAGTAAAAATCAGTTGTTGGTTCTCGGTTGTCAGTTGTCAGAGAATTCTGCTTCAACTGACAACTGACAACTGACCACTGACCACTGATATATGAAATTCGGTTTGATTGCCGGAAACGGCAGATTTCCTTTTCTCGTCCTTGAAGGCGCAAAAAAACAGGGCGCGTCTCTGGCAGTTGTCGCCATTCGGGAAGAAACCGATAAACGTATCGAAGAAATTGCCGAAAAAGTTGTCTGGGTTGGTATCGGTCAACTCGGACGAATGATTTCGTTTTTCAAAAAGGAAGGCGTTGAAAAAGCGATAATGGCTGGACAAGTTAAGCACGTGCAAATATTTTCGGGCGCACTTCCAGATTTGCGAATGGTAAAAATGCTTTGGAATTTGCCGCAGCGAAACACCGACGCGCTTATCGGCGGCGTTGCTGGTGAAATGGCAAAAGAAGGAATCGAACTAATTGATTCGACATATTTTATTCAAGACCAACTTGCACAAGAAGGAATTCTTACAAAACGCAAACCCGACGAAATCGAGCGCGGAAACATTGAATACGGCTTAAAGATAGCAAATGAAATTGCGCGGCTCGATTTAGGTCAAACAATCGTTGTCCGCGCAAAAGCGTGTGTCGCAATCGAAGCAATGGAAGGAACGGACGCCGTAATAAAACGCGCCGGAGAACTTGTGAGAGGAAAATTAACGGTCGTTAAAGTTGCAAAACCGAATCAAGATATGCGCTTCGACGTTCCGGTTGTCGGCGCTCCGACAATTGAAAAAATGATTGAAGCCGGAGCGACTTGCCTTTGTTTGACCGCGCAAAAAACTCTCATTTTCGACAAAGAAGAAATGGTTAAACTTGCCAATCAGAACAAAATCTCAATCATAGCAACCGGAAATAAAACAATTTCAACTAACCTTGTATAAAAACGAGTAAATCAGGCGTTAGCTGTTAGATGTCAGATGTTAGATATTGATTCTAACTAACATCTAAAATCTAACACCTGACATCTTTCTAATTTGGAGTAAAAATGAAAAAAAATCTATTAGCACTTTTCTTATTATTTACATTCGTTTTTCAATCGTCGGCTTTGGCGCAAACCGCGACGAAAGAAAAATCGGCGGCGCGAAACGCTGCCGAATCAATTACCGCCTCGCAACTTAAAGATTATCTGTATTTTGTCGCGTCGGACGAAATGGAAGGACGCAATACGCCTTCGCGCGGGCTGGATATAACGGCGAAATTTATGGCGACTATGCTTTCGCGCTGGGGCTTTAAACCAGCGGGCGATGACGGAACTTTTTTCCAAAAAATTGCTTTATCGAGCGACGTGATTGACCCGGAACAAGCAAGGCTCGAAATCGGCGGGCAGAGATTCACATTCGGCGAAGATTATCTTCGCCTTGCCGGAAACGGAACGGCACACGCGCCGCTCGTTTTCGCCAAAGACGGTTGGTTCGTGAAATCCAAAGGCATTGATGCGCTGGCGGGCGTTGATGCGCGAGGCAAAATTCTGGTTATCGCGGGCAATTTGAGTCGAGGATTTTTAACGCCTTTTCCGAGCGCCATCACGCCGAAAGATTTGGAGGGTAAAAAAGGCGCGGATTGGGCTGACCCGATGACTTATGCGCGGGAAAAAGGCGCCGTCGGGATAATTTTGGTGGCGTCGCCTCAAACTCAGCAAAATTGGGAACAGAGGAAACGCTCTTTGTCGCGCGGCGGAATGTATCCCGAAAAATTGCGCGAAGATTCGGCAAAGCCGTTGCCGACAATGCTCGTTTCACAAAAAGTCGGCGAGGCAATTTTCCAAGGCGAAGCAAAGGATATGACCTCGGCTTCCGCGTTCGAGATTAAAAAAAGTTCGGAGGTGGGCGCATTGACCAAAACCGAAACCGTTTACACGCAAAACGTCGTCGCACTCTGGGAAGGCAGCCACCCGCAGTTAAAAGCCGAAATGGTCGCCATCGGAGCGCACTACGACCACGACGGAATAAATCTGAACGCAAAGGGCGAAGATAAAATTTGGAACGGCGCGGACGATGACGGCTCCGGCACCGTAGCGGTTTTATCAATTGCCGAAGCGTTGGCGAAATCACCTAAAAAACCGAAACGCTCAATTCTTCTCGTCTGGCACGCAGGCGAGGAAAAAGGACTTTGGGGCAGCGAGTATTTTAACAAATTCCCGACCGTTAATATCAAAAATGTTGTCGCGCAGCTTAATATTGATATGATTGGGCGTAGCAAAAAAGCAGGCGACACTAATCCGAAAAACAAAGACCTTTCCGGTGAATCGGAAGTTTATGTTATTGGCTCGGAAATGATGAGTTCAAAATTGGGCGAAGTTACCAAATCTGTGAACGATTCGTTTCTCAAATTAAATTACAACTACAAATACGACGACCCGAAGGATACGAACCAGTTCTTTTTCCGCTCAGACCATTATAATTATGCGATCAACGGCATTCCGATTGTCTTTTGGTTCGACGGCGTTCACGAAGATTATCATCAAGCGAGCGACCACGCCGATAAGATTGATTACGCGAAGATGGAAAAAATCACGCGCACAATCTTTTTGACAATGTGGGAAATCGCCGATTTGAAAGAGCGTCCAGCGGTTGATAAACAGCTTCCGCCCGAATTAACGCGAAGATAAAATTTGAAATTTCTTCTGGAACAAAGCGAATAATTAGTTAATGAAAATTTACTGATTATTCGCTTTAATTTATCGGTAGAATTTTATTGTTTTTCCTTTTAGTTTCACAAATGTTTTTTTATGAATATGAGGAGTATAAAGACAAAAGGGCGAAACTGATGCGAAAGACATTCCTACAATAACATATGAAAAATGTTCTACTTTCTTTTAACTCGTCAACCTCCGATATATATTCGGCATTCTCTCCGGCAAAGAAAGCACATCGTCAATAATCGTATAACCGACATCACCGTATAAATCTTTTAATTCAAATTCCGAATCGCGGTCAACCGTTATGCAAAACGGCGTGATACCGCTGATTTTTGCCTCGGTCAAGGCTTCGCGCACGTCCTCGCGGGCGTAGCGCGCGTCGCCGTAATCATGGTCGTAAGGTCTGCCGTCGGTTAAAATTATAAGAAGTTTTGTGCGCGATTCTTGGCGCAGTAATTTCGCCGCAGCGTGACGAATCGCCGCGCCTAAGCGAGTGTTGTTTTGAAATGTTATTCCGCCGATGCGTCGTTCAATTTCTTCCGAATACTTTTCGTTAAAATCTTTGACGACGTAAAATTTCACGTTGCGTCTGCCTTCGGATGTGAAACCGTTTATCGAATAAACATCACCGACGGCTTCGAGGGCTTCGCTCATCAGCACAAGACCTTCTTTTTCGATTTCGATAATGCGCCTGCCCGGATGAGTGTAAGGCTGTAAAGGATTGCGCGTAATTGTCCGCGCCGTCGAAGAAGATTGGTCAAGCAAAATTGAAACGGCAACGTCGCGCTGTTTTCTAAGGCGTTTCGTATAAATATTTTCTGATTGCCGTCCGTCAGCGCGTTTGTCAATCACGTAATCAACCAGCGCGTTCAAGTCGTAATCTTCACCATCAAGTTCGCGGTTAGTTTTCGTCAAATTTTCCGGTTTCATCAATTGAAATTGATGACGCACAGAAGAAATCACGCCGCGATAGCGCGAACGCGCAAGTTCAACAAAATTTCGGTCGCCTTGCCGCACTTTTTTCTCGATGACGCGGCACCAGCCCGTTCGGAAATCCGCCAAATCTTTGTCCCATTCGTCATACGAAAAAGCCAAATCGCCCATTTCTAAAGGCTGTTCTGGCATTTCGCCCGCCGTCCAAGCCTCTGCACCTTGCAAGTCGTCTGGCTCGCCTTCTTCGTCCAAACTATTCCATGCGTTGAACAAATCGCGCACGTCTTGCTGCTTTTTGGCGGGTTCTTCGCGTTTGATTTGCGATTCTAAAACCGATTCGTTTGAGTTTTTGTCTTCATATTGGTATTCGGCTTTTTCCTCCGACTCTTCGGTTTGCTGCTCTTGATTTTGTTCGAGTTTGATGTTTTGAAAAAGCGTGTAAATGCGGCTCGTCGCCATCAAAGCGTCGGCAACCGTCGCTGATTTTTCTGACAAGTAAGATTCAACGACCGTTTCTATTTCAGAAACAATTTGCCCGTAAAACCGGCGCGAATCTTCGGTTGCACCGCCACACAGAGTTACTTGAAACAATAGTTCAAACGGAACTTGGTACATCGGCAAATCAAAAATGTATGGACGTTTTTCTTTTAAAAATGCTTGCATCAAATCCAAATCTTTCCGCAAACCGCGATACGTTTTGCGCAGGCGATTATCAATCCGCGCGTTTTCCATTGTGGCGAAAATCTTTTTCGCTAAATTCGGTTCGGGGAAAATTTGCAAAACCGTTTTGTAATCGGAATCCTTAGGCAGTTTTTTGCGTTTCTTTTTCGCTCTTTCCGCTTCTTCTTCAATTGGTAAAGCCTTTTCACCTTGCTGCACGTCTTCGATATAACCTGCCAGAGAAAAAGCATCGAGATGTACGACAGTTGCTTCGTAAAACGCGGCGAGTTCAGCAAAAGCGGCTTTCAAATTGTTTGTATCACGCTCGTATGTGCCGAATTCGATTTGTCCGGCGCCGTGTGCCGCTAAAACTTTGTAAAGCCGGAAATCCATTTCGTCATTCCCGAATTCGGCAACATTTGACGGCAAATAAATCGTCTTACCATCACCGATGCGCGATTCCTGCGGCATTGCCGTGAGCGGCGCGATTTCAACTTCTTTTCCAGTCAAACCTTCAACGTAAATTCGCAAAACAGTCTGAACGGTTTCAAGCGGCAAGCCTTCGCGTGCTTCCTGCAAAAGCGAGTTGCTGTTGCGCGTTTCGAGCGCGAAATAGCTGCGCCGAATTTTTACCGTTTCACCCGCGTTTTTCTTTAAACCAGTTTCAACCCATTCTTCAAACTGCGCGAGCGAAACTTTTCTCAAAGCCGTCGCGCTTGAACGAAACGCGGCAAGCGCCGATTCCGCATCTGTTTCGGCAATTCTTTTGACCAATTGCAAAACTTTTCGCGCGATTAACACAACTTCCTGTTTTTTTCGTAAGGTTAAGACGCCCGCGAAAAATGTCGGGCTGGAACGGATAAAAGAAATCAAAATCGCATTACCGCTTTTCGCAATCTTCAACAAACAATCGCGCCAATCCAAAAAAACCTCCGGGACGCGCCGCAAAACTTCGCCGCTCGTGTTTGTGAAATTAAGAGTTACGCTGCCGCCGAATTCGAGAAAATCAACTGCTTTTTCGGTTAGTAAAATGGCTTGCTCGGCGGAAAGTTTTTCGAGCGCACCGGGCAAAATCTGCCACAAATCGGCGGTCATACCGCCCGTTCGATTGGCGAAATGCGAAGCCAGAGCAACGACGGACTTTGCAACTTTGCGTTTTTCTTGACCGAAATTTATCAAGGTTTCGGCAACTTCCGGAGTTTTTTGCAGAAAATCAGCACTATGTTTTGCAGAACGATTAGCTATTTCAGAAGCAAGCTGCAAAATCTCAGTAAAAAGTTCATCATCGTTGATTTCTTTCGCTAAAGTCGGAACGAGCTGAAAGGTTTCCAAAGAAATCGAACTCGATAAAACAAGCTGGCGCGTGCAGATTTGAAAAACGAGCGAACGTGCTTTCACGGGAATTTTCTTCAAATCGTTTACGCTGTCGGCAAAGAATTTCGCGCCTAAATCAGCGTTTGCCATTGCTAGACGCCTGCCCATTTCGCCCCACGCGCGTAAATCTTCCGCCGATAAAAATCGCGCCGCTTTCGGCACGGCTTCGACAAACTCGCGGCTGACGCGCAAACTGACGCCCGCCAGAGATGCGCTCGTTTCCAGCGCGGCAATTTTCTTTTCATTCGGAAGACGGCTTAATTTTCGCGCCAGTCCCGTAAAGGTCTGCTTTCTGGAATTTGATAAATCGTTTTCCTTTTCCGCCATATTTTTAGTTTAAGAAGTTCAAAGTCGAATGTCCAAAGCCTGTCTGCCATCGCCGTTCTTTTCATAATTTTTTACGAAGTCGAAAAAACCGCAACCTTTAGGAGCGCTTGCAAAATTTTCCCTGATGTGTTGAAAATAGAAATACAAGCGTTTCAGATATGATTTACCCGATTCATACACATCACACCTTTCATCATTGGCGCGAACACAATCGCGCCGATTAATCTTACTTTTTTTATCGTAAATTAAAATTTTGGGCGTGAAACTTTAAAAAAGTTTTAGCCGTTTTTGTGTTTAAAATGAACGAAACTAAATTAAAAATCGCATTACAGAAATCAGGTCGTTTAAGCGCGGATTCGATAAACTTATTGAAAACCTGCGGAATCGGTTTCAACGACGGGCTTGGAAAACTCCGCACTGAAGCCGAAAATTTTCCGCTCGAAATTTTCTTTTTGCGCGACGACGATATTCCCGAATACGTCTCGGACGGCGTGGCGGACATCGGTATTGTGGGCGAAAATGTACTGGCGGAAACACAAAAAAACTGCGTGATGATTGAAAAACTCGGTTTTGGCAAATGCCGTCTTTCTCTGGCTGTTCCCAAATCTTTCGATTATCAAACAATCGCAAATCTGAACAATAAACGCATCGCAACCAGTTATCCGAATGTTTTAAGCCGATTTTTAGCTGAAAACAACATCAAAGCCGAAATACACACGATTAGCGGTTCGGTGGAAATTGCGCCGGGAATCGGGCTTGCCGACGCGGTTTGCGATCTAGTAAGTTCGGGCAGCACGCTTTTTACAAACGGTTTGCGCGAAGTCGAAACGGTGTTAATTTCAGAAGCAATTCTCATTTCACGTTCAAACTTAAACGGAGAATTGCAGACAATTTTAGACAAACTTCTTTTTCGGCTCAAAGCCGTCAGAGCTGCCCGGCAAAACAGATACATCTTACTCAACGCGCCGAACGACAAATTGCAAGAAATAACGGCGCTTTTGCCCGGCATTAAAAGTCCGACCGTAATGCCTCTGGCAGAAACGGGCTGGAGTTCGATTCATTCCGTGATTAACGAAAATGATTTTTGGGAAATCGTCGAACAACTCAAAGCAAAAGGTGCGGAAGGAATTTTAGTTTTGTCAATTGACCAGATGATTGAATAAATCGCCGGAACGCGAACTTTAGTTCGCAAAAAAACTCGGTAATCAGTGCGAACTAAAGTTCGCGTTCCATTTTTTAGGCAGCTTCTTATAAAATATATGAAAACAATTCGTTATCCAAAAAAAGAAAATTGGGCGGAAATTTTGGCTCGCCCGACGCTCGACATAAAGTTTTTGGAAAGAACCGTTGCGAATATTTTGCAGGACGTTAAACTGCACGGCGACGACGCTCTGCGGCACTGCGCCCGTCACTTTGACAAAGTTGCTCTGGACATTTTTTCGGTCTCGGAAGAAGAATTTGCCGAAGCCGAAAAACGAGTTTCCAGCGAATTGAAAAATGCGATTCAAACTGCAAAAGCAAACATCGAAAAATTTCACAAAGCGTTCCGCGTTGTTATAAAATTTTTGGTCCCGGCAACCAATTCGTGACCGAAGCCAAACAACAGGTTTTCAAATCGGGAACAGCGATTGATATGCCTGCCGGACCTTCCGAAGTGGCGATTTTAGCTGACGAAACTTGCATTCCGGCATTTGTTGCGGCTGATTTATTATCGCAGGCAGAACACGGGGTTGACAGTCAGGTTCTTCTGGTGACCACGAGCGAAAAGGTAATTGACGAAACATTCGCCGAACTCGAAAAACAGCTTTCGGAACTTCCGCGCCGTGAAATTGCGGCAAAAGCTCTGGAAAATTCAAAGGCAATTTTAACGGGAAATTTAACGGAAGCCGTCGAACTCTTGAACGAATACGCCGCCGAACATTTGATTTTAGCTTACGAAAATGCCGAAGAAATTGCCGATAAAATTATAAATGCGGGTTCGGTTTTTATCGGTAATTACTCGTGCGAAAGCGCGGGTGATTACGCTTCGGGAACAAATCACACTTTGCCGACAAACGGTTATGCCAAAGCGTTTAGCGGAGTTTCGCTCGACAGCTTTACGAAGAAGATTACGTTTCAGAGATTAACCGAAGACGGCATCAGAAATTTGGGGCGAACCATTGAATGTATGGCGGAAGCGGAGGGTTTGCACGCGCACAAAAGCGCTGTTTCAATTCGCTTAGAAAAATTGGCTGCAAAAAAACACGAGTGAACATAAATTTTTTTGAATAGCCTATGCGTAAATTTTGGTTTGTGTCTTTTTTTGTTTGTTCATAGCTAAACGTATGAATTTTGATTTGGAAAAATTAGTTCGGGAAAACGTCAAACGCCTGACGCCTTATTCTTCAGCCAGAAAGGAATTTAGCGGCGCGGCGCAAACTTTTCTCGACGCCAATGAGAATAGTTTCGGCTCGCCTTTGGAGCAAAATTACAATCGCTATCCAGACCCTCTGCAAACCGAAATCAAGGAAAAAATTGCTCGTCGGAACAACACCGAACCAGCTAAAATTTTCGTCGGCAACGGCAGCGACGAAGCGATTGATTTGCTTTTCCGTATTTTTTGTCAGCCTGATATCGATGAAGTTATCATCACGCCGCCGACTTATGGAATGTATAAAGTTTCCGCCGACATTAACGC